>JAKPIB010000025.1 GCA_029549985.1 Bacillota bacterium | reverse complement strand
TAACGGGATATTCCTCCTTTAAAATCGAAGATCCACAAGCAGGCTTTTTTAAACATACGAAAGGCGACATTTGGGTTGAAATAACCGTATCATCCGATCGCAAAGATCTGTTAAGTTGGAAATCCAACAAATTGGTAAAGTATGTGTTGATTAAGTCTATATAATGGTGTAAAAATGAGTTGAGCCATAACTCATACCTCGGTTAAAATATAAGTTACCCGACAAATACCAAACCGAGGAGGATGAACCATGGCTCAGTTTAATATTACAATAACCGAGGAACTTTTGCATCAACTTTTTTTATCAAATGGCAGGGATGAAGCATTTTCCAAACTGTTGGAGGAAATCTTCAACCAGGTACTCTTGGCCCAATCTACAGAACAGCTAGGTGCTGCCCCATATGAAAGGACGGAAGGAAGAACCGCCTATCGTAATGGCGTTAGAGAAAGGCAACTAACTACTCGAGTTGGCACACTTACCTTAAGGGTACCCCGTCATCGCAATGGTCAGTTCAGCACCGAGCTATTTATGCGCTATCAACGGAGCGAGCAGGCACTGATGCTGGCAATGATGGAGATGGTCATCAACGGAGTCTCTACCCGAAAGATTGAGTCGATTACTGAAGAGCTCTGTGGTAAGAAGTTTTCAAGATCGACCATCTCCACTCTATGCAAGAACCTGGATCCAATGGTAAATGCATTTCGAACACGGCCTCTGGAAAGCCATTATCCCTTTGTAATGGTGGATGCCGTTTATGTAAAAGTCCGTGAAAACAAGCGTATACAATCCAGAGGACTGCTTATTGCCATCGGTATCAATGAAGGAGGACATCGTGAAGTAATTGGATTTGAGCTGGCAAACAGTGAGTCCGAAAGCAGTTGGGGCGAGTTCTTTGGATCCTTAAAAGAACGGGGACTGAAAGATGTCCGCCTGGTTACCTCGGATGACCACAAAGGCCTTGTTCAAGCTGTAAGAAAACACTTTCAGGGAGCCAGCTGGCAGCGTTGTCAAACCCACTTCTCCAGAAACATGTTGGACCATGCACCTAAAGCATTGCAGCCAGAAATCAAGGAAGACCTGGGCCGGCTATACGAGTCTGTCGACCTTGAGAGTGCCCGCAAAGTTCGGGACCAGATCATTACAAAGTACGAAGCCAGGGCACCAAAAGCCACAAGTTTGCTGGACGAAGCTTTTGACGATATTACTGCTGTATTAGCTTTGCCTTTCAGGTACCGGAAGCGGCTTCGTACCACCAATGGAGTAGAGAGACTTAATGAGGAAATCCGACGCCGGGAACGGGTCATTCGGATCTTCCCCAATGAGGCATCTGTTATCCGGCTCATGGGAGCACTTTTAATGGAGCAGGACGAAAAATGGCAGACAGGGCGCAAATACTTTGATATGGAACTTTATTACCAAACTGTCGGGAGTAATGATTCAGAAGAAGGCACAGCTGCTTTAATTGCTTTCCCTGGATAACCGCATTTATTCCACGGTCTGTTGACCATGAGCCTCCCATGGCATGTTTAAAGGCATCAAGGCCATCACCTCACAATGATAGGTAGACCTGACGCTGGTGTAGTGATGCCCGGCTAACCAGCCTAACATGCCATGTACTCATCGTCAACAGCTTTCGCGGCATAAACGCTTTAATGCAGTCATTAAATACTGCTTTTTAACCGAGTAATTTTACACACTTTTATGGACTTGACTTCCGGCACTACTTGCACAACTGTTTTTTTGGGATCACCCGTCAAAAATCAGGACCAATACCGAGCCTATAGCATATTCTGAACTACAACGTATGATGACAGTGCTTTTGCCCAACACCATTTGCCGGAAAGGGAGGTGCCGCCATGCCCTTTAAGTGCAGAAGCTGCGGTAAAGAAGCAGGCTTTATCGAGATGGCCGGCATAGTGATAGGCCAAATCGGCAGGCTGCTGCTCGTATCCCGGGGACTGGCCCCAAAGGCACAAAAGGTCTCCCCCATAACAATAGGCTATAGGCTTACCCGAGGGCTGCTCAACGGCTTTGGGATAACCTGCCCCAGGTGCGGCAAGGTTGACTGGTAGGTTCGGAGAATGAGCTGATCACCGGGCGGTCCTATGCCTTTTTGCCTTGCTCCTGCTTGCTCTCCGCGCGCCCAGATATATGAGATACCCAATCGAAAACCCTATGATATTGAGCAGAAAGTCATCTACATCAAAGCTGCCCCTTTTGGTTATGAGCTGCAGCAGCTCAAGTACAAATATACCGCTAAAAATGATGTAAAGCAAGTTCAGGAAGGTCTTGTTGAAAACGGCCGGCAGCATGAAACCGAAGGGGACGAACACACCTATGTTGCCCGCCAGGTTCAGGAGCCATTTATATGTGTTGATGCCCCTGCCGCTGACGCTTAAGTACAGCATGATCGTCGAAAACGGCTTGAGATTGTACATGTAATTGGCATAAGTGTGCCTGCCGAAACCGAAAAACATCCAGTAAACAAGTAAGGCAGTATATGCTGTCAATGCGAATGCCAAAGCCCTGCGCCAGGCAGCCTTCATATGAACACCTCGGGACATTTCATGTTACCTTCATACAGTATATGACCGTGTACCGTGAGCATATGGCTAATATATTCATAGTTCTTCAAAGAAATCAAAAATCCTCCGGTGTATGGGGATTATGGCAGAGAGCAATATAATATGAGCAGTTCTACAAAAAAGAAAGGGTTTTTACACCTGATTTGTGATAAAATCAAATATGCTCAATAAATCAGTGTAAATACTGCTGCTGCACGCAGCGATCAGGAGGGAACAGGATGATAAATGTAACAGTATGGAACGAGGGAAGGCATGAAAAAGCATCCCGGGAAATCAGAGAAGTATACCCGGAGGGGATCCATGGAGCTATCGCATCGATATTCAAGGACTGTGAAGGGATAAATGTCCGCATCGCGACCCTGGATGATCCGGAATGCGGCCTGCCTGATGATGTGCTGTACACAACGGATGTGCTGATCTGGTGGGGGCATATGCATCACCATGAAGTGCCCGATGAGCTTGTAGAAAAAATACATGGCCGGGTATTGGCAGGAATGGGCTTTATAGCGCTGCACTCAGCCCATGCATCAAAGCCGTTCATGAAGCTCATGGGGACGAGCTGCACCCTCAGGTGGCGGGATGATGACCGTGAACGGCTCTGGACGGTAGCACCCAGGCACCCGATAGCCAAGGGCATCCCACAGTATTTTGAGCTCCCCAATGAGGAGATGTACGGTGAATACTTCGATATCCCAAAGCCCGATGATCTCATCTTCGTAGGCTGGTTCAAAGGCGGAGAAGTGTTCCGCTCAGGCTGCACCTTCACACGGGGCTATGGCAAGGTGTTCTATTTCCAGCCGGGGCACGAGCAATACCCCATATACTACAACGAGACCGTCAGGAGGATCCTGTACAACGCAGTGCTCTGGGCCAGGCCGGACGGCCAGTATCCGCCCCTTTCATGCCCGAATACCGAGCCCCTTGAAAAATAGATTTCTTGCATCAAGAAAGCCGGGTCACGGGACCTTAATCCCTGCCCGGCTTTTTATTGACATGTGACTTCTATCTACTTCTTTTGTGAAAGCAGCTCCCTGATGCGCTCTGCCAGGGCTTTGGCCGCTTCCTCGTGGGCTGCTGCTCCGGGGTGCATCCTGGCTCCCAGCGTTTCCTCCCTTGTCTGAGGCAGCCTGAATACAGAAACCTTTTCATCCCCGGTTTTCCCCATATAGCTGTCTACAGCCCTGCATATGGCGGGCATCATCGGTATGCCCAGCATGCCATAGGCCCATATTATATGGGCGTTTTTATTGCATTTCCTGAGCTTGAAAAGGAAAGCCTCTACAGCATCCTCAAAGGCCTTCAGGTCCTCGGCGTTATAGGTCCCGTCACTGTTGAGCCTTTGCTTGTATACCTTTCCAGTGGCCTCATCCTTCCATTCAGGCGAGTTGAAGGCACCGGCGTCGTTCGTTCCCAGGTTGACCACCACTATATCCGGCTGCCAGGAATCGAAGTCATTTTGCTCAAAGGCTCCCAGCGCCCTGTTCCTTTCCCCTGTCAGCACGCCGCAAACCTGCTCGTAATACCTTGGTATGCTGCTGTTGGGATTGTTGTCCCAGCCGCACAGCACCCCCCAGCCGGATTGGGATACTACGCGGTAATCGGCGTTCAGATGGGCCGCCGTCATATAGGTATAGCTCCTTACCGCGCTGAAAAGCATGGGTATCCAGTCCTCTTCCTGCCTGGCGCCTATCGCGCCTTCGCCGGATGTGATGCTGTCTCCGATGAACTCGATCCTGACCGGCCGGTCCTCAACGGGCAGAAAGCTCCCGTCTGACTTTAGGGCGTGGATCTGCAGGCAGGCGGCAGGGTCGCTCCCCATCGGCTGCACATCCTTCACGATGCGGACGTTTTTTGCCTTGGCCTTATCCATACCCCTGAATACGCAGAGCCAGTACCGCCCCGGTACCAGCATAAGCCTGCTGACTGGCTCTGAGTTGATCAATATGGTGATCCACTGCTCGAAGATATCATAATCCACTTCCAGCTCGATCCATAGCTCCGACCCGGTCACATTAAGCTCCAGGCCGCTCCCTGTCCAAAAGAGGGTCAATGGAGAGAGGCTGCCTGTCGTCCTACCATGGACCTTTAGGCTTTCTGCCTCGCTTAAGGCGATCACCTTCAGGTTGGGATTATCAATCATCGACCATACCTCCTGCTCTGTTACAGACTGAAGTTTATCCTGCCAAGCGCCCTGCTTATCGGTATATAAAGGGCTATGGCTGCGATGATCGAGAAAACACCGTTTATCAGGGTCGCAGGCAGGCTCACGGCAGCGGCCAGGACTGCAGGATAAAGGCTCGTGCCTGCCAAAAGAGCGTAAAATACGTAAAAGGTGAATTCTCCTGCCAGGTTGAAAGCAATGCCGGCAACGGCACCCAGTATGGCATACTGGATCTCGACCGGGTATCTGCGGGAAAGGATGGCTGCTGCAGCCAGGGCTGAACCTAAGATCAGGGAAAATATGTATAGGACCGGATTGATCACAAGGGGTTTTTCTACGCCCTGTATGTTGATCACATTGCCTTTGAGCAGGGAAACAGCCAACAGGACCGATCCTGCCGCCAGAAACACCGCTGATGCTGCTCCTATCCATAAAACGGGCGATCCGGTATTGTCTCTTCTGCCCTTTCGGGCGATCGTCCCCGTGACTATCCCTATGCCAAACTTCAGGATCAGGGTCTTGGGTACGCTGAAGCCATAGCCGTTCAAGGCATCAAACAGACCCATGCCGACAGATCCTGAGATCCCACCGATAAAGCCGTTGAACAAGAGGGCTGCGAGTATGACGATCATGTTGCCCATGTGCAAGAATGGGCTGCCCACGGGAGACGGGATCGGTATCTTCAAATAAAGCGCAACATAGCACAGAGCTGAAAACAGTCCTATCAATACCAGTACGTGTGTCGTCAGTCTGTTTCCTTTAGATGATGGTGCATGCATCCTAACTCCCTCCGGCTATATTATATTCTCCTCTTTTAAAACCTGAACAAATGCATCGACCACTTTTTCATCATAAAAGATGCCTTTCATACTGATAAGCTCATCCACCGCCTCCTGCGGCGATACTCTGCCTCTATATGCCCTGTCGATGGTCATTGCATCATATGTATCCGCAACCGCTATGATCTTTGCCTCCAGCAGTATCTCGTCACCCTTCAGACCCTGAGGATATCCCGAACCATCAAGCCTTTCATGATGCTGATGGATTATGTCTGCAATGCCTTCGTAATATGTCTTCTGGACCAGCTTGCTGCCGTCAGCGGGATGCTGCTTGATAAGCTCAAACTCCTCCTCCGTCAGCTTACCAGGCTTGTTGAGTATCTCATCCGGTATGTTTATCTTGCCCAGATCATGAAACATGGAGGCAAAGGCCAGGTTCTCGCTCCTTTCCTTAGACAGGTTCAGCTTGCCGGCTATTTTCAATGCATAGTCCCTGACGCGCCTGTTATGCTCCAGGATATACCGGTCCTTTTCAGAGACCTTGTCAGCCAGTGCCTTCAGCTCCTTTATCGTGGCACTGAGATAGTAGAATACCGGATGGGTCGTGAAATAAATCAAGGAAACATCCGTCTTGGTCCTGAACTGTATGGTCTGCTTGAGCTTGTGGGAATAAAAATAATCGCCCCGTTTCAGCATGGTTATTTTGTCGTCATGCTCTACTTCGATAACTCCATCGAGTATATAGAAAAACTCCATGAGCTCGCTGGGCTCACCCGGTTCTATAAACACCGTTTTGTCTGCCTTTATCCTTTGAAGCATTACCTCCGCACCGTCACCCTTGCCGAGCAGGTCCAGTGAGCCGGAGCTCTGAACTGATTTCTCAAGGCATTCATTTTCAGCCCCAATATAAAATCCTGTATTCACAATGCCCTCCATAGTTACAATTCATGAACTGATCATTTAGCTTTATTTCTACAAATCTTGAGAATAACCTTCAAAAATATCTTGCAGCACAAATAAAAAAGCTGTGACTTTGCCGTCACAGCATAAAGGGACGCCTATGCATCAGAAATCAGCTATTCTCAATGGATCGATAAGTACTGTCCGGCCGGCTATTTCAACCTCCACCTCTTCGCATATCACGACAAATCCCTTTTTTACTGCATCATTTATTGCTTTGGCAGCAACTTTACCCGTTTTTTCGACCAGCTTGTCGATTATCTTGTCGATCTTCTGCTCATATTTGGCTGCAAGCCTGGCTTTCTCCTGCTCATACTTGTTTGAATCGAAGATGCCTGCTTCCTTCTTGCTCTCCAGCTTATCAAGGTCCTCAAGATACTTTTCCGTCACCCTGTCCGCTTCTTCGATCGCTGCTCCAACCGCTTTTTCGATCTTTGCATTGGCCTTATCTACCAAATCCTGAACCTGGTCGTATTCTGACACCGCTGCAAAAGCAGTCGGAGCAAGGGCCGCAAATACTAATGCCATCACCAGCAGCATTACGGACAGCTTTTTCATGGATAATACCTCCCCATTTTGATTTTTATCCGGGACGCATACCATAAAATAAAAAGAGTAATAGCTGGTACCTATTACTCAAATATATAATATGGCAACCCAGCTGTCATGTATAGCAAATGCTATAATTAGACCTGTGGCTTTGCGTCTCTACCTTTCGATAGATTTGCTATTTACATATTTATTAGTATTCACTTGTAAATATACATTATAAGGCTGTAAATATATAATATAGTCTATCCAGGATTTGGTCAAGCATTTTTTTCAACATTCGCACTACATTTGTTTCTGATATACATCATCACAGGTGTTATTTCTGCATTTTTCGTCAGGGTAGCCATGTACCACGCAGACAGCACTGTACCCTTGAATATGCTGGATACGCTGATGGCCCACCATACCCCGTGGAGGCCGAGAGCAGTCGAAGACAGCATGAGCGAGGCAGGGATCCTGAGGGCATTGAACACTATGCCCACCACCGACGGAGGAACGGTTTTGCCAAGCCCGTTGAATGCTCCGGCGGAAGTGGACTCAAGGCACATAAAGAGCTGTGAAAGCCCCAGTATCCGCAGGTATACTATACCCTCCCTGATGGCTTCATCTTCCTGAATGAAGATCGAAAACAGGGGCCTTGCGGCAAGGATCAGAAGAGCAGAAGCCACAATACCGACTATGGACATGATCGCCATTCCCACAAAATACCCGTTGGCCACCCTCTTCCACTTGTTTGCCCCATAGTTTTGCCCGACAAAGGTGCTCATAGCCGTCTGGAACCCACCCGCTGTCATCCAGGAGATCGCCTCGATCTGAGAACCCACCTTCTGCACAGCTATCGGCACAGGCCCCCATTTGGCGATGATCCTTGCAATGATCATGGCAAATATGGTGAACAGCCCGCTTTGCAGCCCTGCAGGCAGGCCCAGCCTGACTATCCTGGCGACATAGCCTGCGCTGGGAGCCGATAGGAGCTTCAGGTCTGAGAAAAGCTCCGGTCTCCTCGGGGTCACTGCTACAAACACTACGATCACGACAGCCTGGGCGATAACGGTAGCCAAAGCAGCGCCCAAAACCCCCAGCCTGGGGAAGGGGCCGATGCCGAAGATCAATACAGGGTCAAGGATCATATTTACAACAAGCCCGGTGGTATTGATGAGGAAGGGTGTCCTGCTGTCCCCGTACCCGTTGAACATGGCAGTAAAGACCGGGGCAACGAAATAAAAGACGAGCCCGACGGACACGATCATAAGATAAGTGACCGCATCCTCTATGATCCCTGTGTCCTCCAGGTTGAAAAAGCCGATCAAGGGATGCCTGAAGAGTATAAGGATGAGCCCGTATCCCAATCCCAGGTAAACAGCCATCTGTATACTGTGCTTTATGTATACCCTCGCTTCGGATATGTTCTCCCTGCCGACCGCCTGGGCTACGCCGACCTCCGCCCCTATCTTGGGTATGAGTATGAATGCAGCCGCAAGCCATGTGAAAAAGCCTGCAGTTCCGACGGAGGCGACAGCCCCGGAGCCGAGCTTGCCTACCCAGAACATGTCTGTCATGTTGTATGCCATTTGTACAAAGGAGGTCCCCATAATGGGGAGGGCGATTTTAAACAAGGCTTTGAGTATGCTGCCGTCTGTTAGGTTGTAAGTCCTGGTCACTTTTTGTATCTGCCTTTCCCTTCAGTTTCTTGCGCAAATCAAACTATGGCTATTATACCATCATAGGGCTATGGAGTTGTAGTTGAATATTTACCCTGCTCGGCATATTTTGCCTGGCAGTATACTCCGTATAGGAGCTTGAAATGAATTATCGATGATATAATACTGTTAAATCATATATAACTGAGGGATCGTGGCATGAATGGGGATGGTTTGTTATGCAGGCAAAAAGCAAAAGTGTAGTTGTGACTGGTGCGACCTCGGGCATAGGCTATTCCGTCTGTGAGCTGCTCCTTCAAAACGGATTCAAGGTCATAGGAGTCGGCCGCAGCAAGGAAAACTGTGAGGCGGCCGGAAAAAGGCTCATTGAAAAATGCCCTGAGGGTGAGATCGTCTTTTTCTACGGAGATATGGTACACCGGCAGGAGGTTTTTCGAATAGCTTCGGACATAAGGCAACATCTGCACGAAAGTTCCAACGATGAGCTATATGCGCTCATCAACAACGCCGGCTGCGTAAGAAGCAAGTATATGACGTCCAATGAGGGCTACGAGCATCAGTTTGCCCTCAATCATCTGGCAGGCTTCATCCTGACCCATGAGCTCCTGCCCTTCCTGATCCGCGCCAAAGGCCGCATACTGTTTACCTCCAGCGCCTCTCACAAAATGATGAGAATGCGGTGGAAGGACCTGATGTTCGAAAAGGGCTACAATCCGCTGCTGGCCTACAAGCAGTCCAAGCTGTGCAACATGCTGTTTGCCTATTCGTTGAATGAAATGTATCGGGATAAGGGCATAGCAGCCTATGGTGTGGACCCCGGGCTGGTAAATACAAGCATAGGCAATAAGAACACAGGCCTGATCGTTGATCTGGTCTGGAGCATAAGGAGAAGATTCGGCGTCAGTCCCGATGAGCCGGCAAAGACCTACCTGATGCTTTGCACGGCGGATACTCCGCCAAAGGAGCTATACTTCAAATCCCTGAAGCCTGCAAGGTACAGCTCACAGGTCAACAAGGAAAACGCCGACAGGTTATTGGCGATATCGGAGCAGCTCTGCAATATCAGGTTCGGGTGCCCGAAAAGCTGAACGCCAGGCTGCTGTCTCAGGGTTTTATCAGTCCCAATGCCCCGGGAATTTTATCTTGGGCAGGCGGGGGAATTTCTTATTGTATTCCTCCACCTCCTCCCTGGGGAGATTTTCAAAAACCTCCGATAGATAGAACCTTCCCTTTACATCCTTCAAGCCGCCCTCAACCAGCTCGATCGCCATAAAGGATGAGAAGTTTCTGCCGTCAGCAGTCGTTATACCAAAGTGGTCACATGTTTTGAATCCAAACCTGGGATAATACTCAGGCTCGCCAAATATCACGATACCCTTATAGCCTTTGCTTGCAGCCAGGCCTATTGTTTCTTTGAGCAGCAGCCCGCCTACCCCGCAGCCCTGCCATTTGGAGGCTACGCAGAACGGCCCGAAGGTCAGGACCTCGTGAACGTCTGTCCCGTCAACGACACGGGCCTTTGAATACATGATGCTCCCTATGACCTCTCCGTCCTTTACGGCTATCCTGCTCAGCTCAGGAAGGTAGTCCATGTCCCGGCGCAGCTTATGCACAAGATAGTGTTCATCGCAGCCCATATTATGCAGGTTCCAGAATGCCCGCTGTGTGATAAGCTCGACATCATACCAGTCATCCTCTGTCTCCGGTCTGATCTCTATATCTTCCCGCCTCAGCTTTTGCTTTTCCTCCGGGAACCATCCGAACTCAAGCCTTACTTCCTTTCTCTGGATATCCGTATTGGAATAGCAGCAGGTATCCAGGCCGACCAAACGGAAGCCTTCATGCATGTAAAACTCTATTGCATCGACATTGCAGGACTGGGTCTCCAGGATAATGGCCCGGCGACGCTCCAGCCTTGCCTGCTCCTTTGCCACCTCAAGCAGCGCATGGCCTATACCCTGCCTTTGATATTCATCCGCCACCCAAAGCTCTGTGATCCTCAGTCGGTTGGACCACTGCTCAGGAGCTGTCTCGATAGCGGCTATCAGCCGCCCCTCCTCCACCACTCCCCAGGCGAATGCATTTTCCCAGTGGTCGGCATAGAGCCTGTCCGGAAAGTCCAGGTCCGCCGGCGCATGGGTCACCGGCTCTGCGAAGCTTTTCTTTTCGATGCTGATCACATAACCATTCTCTGTATTGTTTACAATAACGTCATAATACTTATCCGTTGTATACCTGATCGGCAGTATGGTGCCTTTCCAAACTTCCTTGGGAAGATGCACGATCTCATGATCCATCGCTATCACATCACCTTTCGATGCAAATCACCCATTTTGCCGGGCTCCTGCTTATGCAAGCCGGGGATTGGCTTCCTGCCTACATTATACAAAATAATGCATGAAAAATAAAAGATGCCCGGATTATTTATCTAACCCGGACATCTCGGATTCAAGCGTCATCGATTTGTAATCAGTTTAGCAAATGCTCTTGGCTATAACACTCAGGTCGGGCCTGATGACTCTCATGGTAGCAAAATCGCCCACAAAGTTGTTGCCCTCTACTATCATCAAATATTCACAGGTTCCCGGGCAGGGCTTGTCGCAGTAGGTCACGGTGAAGGGCTGGCTCATCTCCACTGTCAGCTCAGTTATACCTCCGGTAGCGATATTATATAAATATCTCCAGGTCTGGACGACCTCTCTCTCACCTTTGCTTACCCTAACGAGACTGAACAGGAGATCGACCTCAACCTCAAATTCTTCAGCTTCTGTATCTTCTGCCTCAAAAACGACCAGGCTGGAGAATTCGATTTTAACCATGGGCTTAGTCAGACAGGCCATATCGATCCTCACACGGTCCAGCACGAATTCCTGATCCGGTGTGACAGTGCCCTCCTCGATTTCAAAATATGCGTCCTGGGGCCTGTGTCCGCATTCAAGGATTATGACCTCGGGTTTGCATTTTTCTTCATGATGATGGCAATCATCACGGTCTCTTATCTTGATGCCATGACAGTCCCTATCATCTATAAAATTTACCTCTCTCACAAAACCACTCCTCCTACTAATATACTGAGAGATACATCTCAATATATAATATGAGGACGGTTTGATATTGTTCATGTCACTTATGATATGGCTCATTATTTATTATACGAAAGGCCCTGTAGATCTGCTCAAGCAATATCAGCCTCATGAGCTGGTGAGGAAAGGTGAACCTTGAAAATGACAAGAGCAGGTCCGCCTTATCAGCAATACTCCTGTCAAGGCCCAGGGAGCCTCCTATGACAAAATCAAGCTGGCTTTTCCCGGCAAGGCCGTATTGCCTCAACCGTTCTGCGAACTCCTCTGAGGCAAGGGACCTGCCCTCTATGGCCAGGATGATCTTTACCGACCCCTCCCTGAGGTGTCGGGCTATCCTTGCGGCCTCCCTTTCCTTGACAATGGCCTCATCTGCGGGGGACAGGCTCTCCGGCGCCTTTTCATCCTCCACCTCGATTATCTCCGCTTTCGCATACCTGGACAAGCGCTTCATGTACTCGCTGATGCCCTGGCTCAGATATTTCTCCTTGAGTTTCCCGACACAAATCAGCCTGATGTTCATCTTCAGCTCCTTCAGGCAGCAGAGCCGGCCATCGCAAAGATCTCAAGCACAAGCAGGGCCGCTATTATCACGACGCTGACCAGTACCGGTATGACCTCAGCTGCACGGGGCCTTTTGGCAGCTGCCTCTGCCTTCTCTTGCTTGTCCTTGGTAACGAAATAAAAGCCGGCAAGGCATCCGCTGAAGAGCACGAATGAGACAGCCCCCAGAAACAGCCATACTATGATGGCCGCTATCATATCCTGCTGCGTGATATCGTTTATATCCGGCACCCCGGCCTGTGTTATGGGCAGCAGTTTATTCAATATGCCGGTCAGAAAGGCTATGGTCACGGCTATGGCATTATTTACAAAATGATAGACCACTCCTGTAAAGATGGTATTGGAGCGGTTGACTATATAGCTGAGCAAAATCCCCATAAGCAGTATCGACGGCAAGGACATGACCTGCAAATGCAGCAGGGAGAACAAAAGGCCTGTCAGCAATACCGAGGTCCGGCGGCTGTATTTTTCATAGCCCCGCATTATGGTGCCCCTGAACAGAAACTCTTCGATGAGGGCAGGCACAAGGGCTATGACTATAAGGGCCATCAAATACTGGGCCGGTGTCTCGATCGGAGGCATCTCAGGCGTCCGTGGCGTCCCAAACCTGCTTAGAAAATAGTACCAGATCAGGTTTATGGGAATGATGGCCCCATATCCAAAGACCGCCATGCCTGCTGTCAGGAAAAGCTCAGGGATGCTGATCCTGTTGAGCCTTGCTGACCTCTTTATGTCGATGTTCGCATAGAGCATGTATACCAGCGGCGGAACCAGTATCACAGCCAGCTGCACCACTAGCATGACAGCATAGTAGCTGTTGCCTTTTAGCTTATACCCGCCCAGCAGGAATGACGTCAGCAGCATCAAAACCAGTACTATCAAGTAAAGAAGGCCTGCTGCAAGCGGCGTCGGATGCTTTATGGTTTTCTGTTCTTCCTTATCCAAATGCATAGTTACCCTTCCCCCTTCAGCTATATGATACCAATATGGAAAATATTATGCAAATGCTATGACCTGTCTTTCTTCTCTTCCAGCGTCATGTCAAAGGTTTTTTCCTGGCCTGCCCTTATCACGGTCACCCTCACCGTATCGCCCACATGGTAGGAGTAAATCGCAGTCCTGAGCCCCAGCATCTTGGTTACCCGCCTGTCGTTGATCCTGGTTATCACGTCATCCACCCGGATACCGGCCTTGTATGCAGGCCCTCTGGGATCGATATCTACTACATACACCCCGTCCTCAAGCCTGCCGTCCCGCTTGTAGTAGCTGGCCATCGCCTTGTCAAAGCCGACGATGCCTATATAAGGGGTCACAAACTCCTCATCCTCAACAAAGTGGTTGATGATCGGCTTTGCGACATCGATAGGTATGGCAAAGCCTATCCCTTCCGCGCTGGTGACCTTGACCGTGTTGATGCCGATCACCTCACCGGACAGGTTTATAAGGGGGCCTCCGCTGTTGCCCGGGTTTATTGAAGCATCGGTCTGTATGAGGTCCTCCATGAAGTTCTCGCCAAGCTCGGTAGGTACCTGCACTGTCCTGTCAAGAGCGCTTATTATGCCCGCAGTGACAGTGTGCTGGAACTGCAGGCCCAGGGGCGTGCCTATGGCTATGACCGGCTCGCCCACCAAAAGCCGTTCGCTCTCACCAAGCCTTGCCTCAGGCAGGTCATCACCTTCCACCTTCACTATCGCAAGGTCCAGGGTGGGATCGGTCCACTTGACCTCGCCTTCCAGCTCCTTGCCGTCGTGGAGGATGACCCTGATTTCATCGGCCCCTCCTGCCACATGGTCGTTGGTCAGGATATAGCCCTTGGAATGGACTATCACACCCGAGCCTACTCCTTCCACTGTTTCCTGCCCGGAAAAAAAGAGGTTCTCCCTGGATATTTGCTTTGTGGATATACCGACGATCGACGGGCTGAGCTCCTTAACTACGATAGCGATGGCCCCTCCCTCTGCAGTGTCGCGGGGCTGCATGCTGCTCAGGGGCAACTGATGCTCCTGGTATTTGAGCTGCCTGCCTTCTGGCCGCCTTGGCATCGTACAGGCCGGCAAAAAAATCATTGCAAGGATTGCAATGATCATTATATAAAGCATATTAAGCTGTCTTTTCCTCATCAGCTAACCTCCCGGGGTGACTGCCATGGCCTCCCCTCTGGCTACTTCAGATGATAAAGGTTGCTGGCCCTGTCCCGGTAGGTCATGTCAAGGACGATGTCCCTGCCTACCCTGACGCCGCCCGCTTCTAGTATGCCGGTAACCGTGTCCATGGCCAACTGGGGATAGTTGTTTTCCTTGCTCAGGTGGGCCAGGAGCACGTGGGTCACCCTTCCCTTTACAAGCTCAAGCAAGGCCCTACCGCTGTCCTCATTGCTCAGATGCCCCTTTTTGCTCATAATCCTTCGTTTTAGCTGCAAGGGATACGGCCCGGTCTTGAGCATGTTCAGATCATGGTTTGCCTCAAGTATCACCAGATCGGAATCCATAACAGTCTTGATGATTTTGCTGTTAGTATGCCCCAAATCAGTGGTAATACTTATTTTTTTTCTTTGCCAGCACAGGCTGAAGCCCACAGGATCCGCAGCGTCATGGGGTATTTTATAGGGCTGGACATTTATATCCTGGATATAGAAATCCATGTCATTGTCAAAGATACGTATATTTGCAGGGCTGATCCTGCCTATGACGCCCTCCATTGCCGCCCATGTCTTCTCATTAGCATATATGGGGATGTTGAACTTCCTCGACATCACGCCCGCGCTTTTTATATGGTCAATATGCTCATGGGTTATCAGTATGCCTTTTAGCTCGGAAGGGTCTACGCCGATATTCTGCAAACCGGCAATGATATTTTTGCCCGCCAGGCCTGCATCAACCAGTATGTGTGTCCTCTCCGTGCCTATATATGTCGAATTGCCGCTGCTGCCGCTGAAAAGCGAGCAGACCTTCAAGCCCATTTTTCAAGACCCCCTGTGATCATGCCGGATATACTGTATATGAGGGAACATGCCCGCCTTCAATTATAATAGATATCCGGCTCTTTAGCCATACCTCGGGACACATCCAATAAAAGCCTGTGATCGCATGCCTTGTGGTCACCGCAATATCCCCAGCTTTTCCTTAAGCTCATCCGTGTACTCGGGCACAGCCCCACTTTTGGATGCCACATAGCCGCCCAGGATATTGCCCAGCCTGGCGCTCTCAAAGGGGTCCGCTCCTTTGGCATAGGCGGTCAGAAAGGCAGCTGAAAAAGCGTCTCCGGCCCCCACAGTATCGGCTACTGCAACCGGGCTTTGAGGACAACGCTCGGCCCTTTTTCCGTCAAAGACGACACACCCGTCGCCGCCCTTTGTTATGATCACCACATCGATCCAGAACTCATCGGCTATCCTCTGCATGAAGGCCTCCTCATCATAGGCCTTGCCAAAGAGCAGGTCTGACAGGAGCCTGGCTTCATCACCGTTCAGCTTGACTATCGTTGAATGCTGCAGGGACTCCCTTATGATCTCCTTTGGCAAAAAGCCCAGCCTGATGTTCACATCGTAGAAGATAAGCTTGAACCGAACCGACTTCAGCAGCCTGTAGAGGGAATCAGCAGAGCTCCTGCTCCTTTGGACCAGGGTTCCGAAGCACAGGGCATCAAACCCCGCCCTTTCTATTTTCTCCAGGTCATCATCGTATAGCTTAATAAAGTCATAGGCGACATTGAGCGGCAGGGTGAAGGCCGGGACGCCTTCGGCGTCCAGGGCAACGCATGCCGTGCCCGTGGGGTGCTCTATATCCGTTTGCACAAAGGATGTATCGACTCCAAAGCTCTCAATTGTCTCTATAGCCCTGATGCCCCTTTCATCCGCTCCTACCCTGGTCACGACCGCCCCGGTGCAGCCGAGCCTTACGGCATGGGCCGCCACATTGAAGGGTGCGCCGCCTATATACTCACGATCATCGATTATATCCCACAGGACCTCACCATAGGCCAGCAATTTAAAGCTCATATATACACCTTCCAAAACAGATTTTCAAAAATATATCAGATTTCTTCCGCCTTGGCAACATGCAGCCTGATAAACAGCAACCGAAATTTTTGAATAATGCTATATACTGTAGATAGTATGATATAATTTTATCATAGATGAATCGCAATAATTGGAGGGTCATATATGGATTATAATGAAAGGGCTTTATTGCTGCACGAGAAACACAGGGGAAAAATAGCCATTCAGCCAAAGGTCACGGTCAACAGCAGGGATGATCTGAGCACTGCCTATACCCCGGGCGTAGCCGAACCCTGCCGGAGGATACATCAAAATCCTGACGATGTATACCGCTATACCTGCCGCGGCAACATGGTCGCAGTCGTGTCAGACGGCACAGCCGTGCTCGGGCTCGGTGACATAGGCCCCAAAGCCGCCATGCCGGTCATGGAAGGAAAGGCCGTGCTATTCAAAAGCTTTGCGGATGTGGATGCCTTCCCGATTTGCCTGGACACAAAGGATGTTGACGAGATCGTCAGGGCCGTCAAATACATATCCCCCAGCTTTGGCGGCATAAATCTTGAGGACATAGGAGCGCCCAGGTGCTTCGAGGTAGAAGACAGGCTCAAGAAGGAGCTTGACATCCCGGTTTTCCATGATGACCAGCACGGTACGGCCGTAGTGGTGACCGCCGCCCTTATAAACGCCCTCAAGGTCATCGGCAAGGACTTTGGCAGCATCAAGGTCGTCATAAACGGCATAGGGGCCGCAGGCTCGGCAATAGCCAGGCTCCTGCTGCAGATGGGCGTCAGGTCCATGGTGCTGTGTGACAGGTACGGCATCCTCTATCCAGGGGATGAGCGCAACGATTTCATGAAGGAAAGGCTGGCCGCTCAGACCAACCCGGAGGGCATAAAGGGCAGCCTGGCAGATGCCATGAAAGGGGCAGACGTATTCGTAGGCGTATCTGCGCCCAACATCGTGACGGCTGATATGGTTTCCTCCATGAACAAGGACTCCATAGTGCTGGCCATGGCAAATCCGGTGCCCGAGATCGATCCCGGGCTCGCCAGGCAGGCCGGGGCAAGGATAGTAGGCACCGGCAGGTCGGACTATCCAAACCAGGTAAACAATGTCCTGGCCTTCCCGGGCATATTCAGGGGCGCGCTGGATGTAAGGGCATCCGATATAAATGAAGATATGAAGCTGGCCGCAGCCAGGGCCATTGCATCAGTGGTAGATGAAAGCGAGCTCTCCGAGGACTGCATCCTGCCCCTTACCTTTGACGAGCGGGTGGTGCCGGCGGTGGCAAAGGCCGTAGCCGAGGCAGCGCGCAGGACAGGTGTGGCAAGGATATAAGCAGAACAGCAGTAACGGCATAAGTGATTTTTATGCCGTTATTTTTTATGTGAAAATTTGTTAAGAAAGCCCTTGACAAACTCGGTCTATTGTTATAGACTCATATTGAGGTCTATTAATATAGACCCATATCCTGCAAAAATTATATCAAAGCTACATTTGGCGATAGGAAGGGGTTCATTTTCATGGGGAGCCTTAAGCTTTGTGACAGCGAATACAGATTCATGACCATAGTATGGGACCATGCCCCCATCGGTTCAGGCAGGCTGGTGGAGCTTTGCGCGGAAAAGCTGGGCTGGAAAAAGTCCACTACCTATACAGTGATAAAAAAGCTCAGTGAACGGGGCTTTATCAAAAATGAAAATGCAGTCGTGGAAGTCCTGATCCCCAAGGAAAGCGTGCAGGCAGAAGAAACTGATTACTTTGTTGAGCGTACCTTTGACGGCTCGCTGCCTAATTTCCTGGTAGCATTCTTAAGCGGCAGAAAAATATCTCAAAAGGAAGCAGAGGAAATCAAGCGGCTGATCGACAAATACATGGAGGAATGATCATGGAGCTTTTAAATCAAGTGTTCCTTAAAGTCCTCAATATGAGCATAACTGCAGGTTATATCATCATAGCCATACTGATTGTCCGGCAGCTTATAAAAAAGTCACCCAAGGTTTTTTCATACAGCCTTTGGATAGCTGCTGCCTTCAGGCTCATATGCCCTGTGTCTTTCCCGTCCGTTATCAGCATTTTCAACATTGGTTTCTTTGATATGTCCAGGGCCCAGACGCCGGTCAGCGGCGCGCTGACCTATATTCCCGATACTCCGGGCAATTTTGACCTTTCTGATATCACAACCGGTATTTCCGTTGCTAATAGCTTAATAAGGGAAAGCCTTACCATACACAGCATATCCCGCAGCCCATTTCAGCCTTTGCCGGATGTTCCCGGACAAACAGCGGTTGGATCGGTCCCCAGCCTTTTACACATTGTTACTAATGTAGCGTCTGTAATTTGGATCGCCGGCATCGTGGCACTGCTGGCATGCAGCTTGGTACGCTTTATAAAGCTGAAGCAGAATTTGTCAAAGGCAGTGCTGCTGAAAGGCAATGTATATGAATGTGAAAACATCTCCTCACCTTTTGTGCTTGGATTTCTAAAGCCCCGAATATACCTGCCTTTCCGGATGAACGACAGTGAAAAAGAGTATATCCTGAGGCATGAAGAGTATCATATAAAGCGGCTCGACCATATAATAAGGCCTATGTCCTTTTTGATCGCGGCCATATACTGGTTCAACCCCCTGGTCTGGATAGCATACTTTTGCTCCGGCCGCGATATGGAAATGAGCTGTGACGAGCATGTATTGTCAGTTATGGGCTCCTCCATAAAAAAGGACTACAGCTTGTCCCTGTTGTCCTTTGCGATGAACCGCAGGTTCCACGCAGCAGGTCTTCTGGCCTTTGGTGAAAGCAATACCAGGAAGAGGGTGAAAAACGTGCTGTCATTCAAAAAGCCCAAGGCATGGCTGGTGATGATAGCGATTACTGTCTGTGTTGGCACAATAGCCGCTCTTATCGCCAACCCTATATTCAACAGAGACAAGAATCCTGTGGCGAACGAAGGTGACAGTCTCACTGATATATACGGCGTTTACGAAATTATGGACCTGATTTTTCTGGCACCTATAAGCTCAAGCTTTCCAGACTATTATCTTAAGCAGCACAAAGGAACAATATATGAAATATCAAAAAACGATTTCACGTTGGATCTGTCACAGTCCTCTATCCAAGTATCTGCAAGAAGGATCAGCGTCAAAAACCCTATATATGAAAAGGTAACCCTGGAAAATAAATTTCATGCATTCGGTGAAGGTGACGAGTTCGGTGTCATCGACCTTTCATCCTATGACAGGAAAGAGGCCTACAAGGTACTTGATTCTGCGGGCGCTGATACAGGGTACAGGATATTTCTGCTTGATAATGAGGTATGGATCGGTCATTGTTATATACGTGGCACACCTCCTGAAGCAAGCCTGGAGTATAAACATATATTCCGGGTATCAAAGTAGAGCTTGTTATTATTTAGCCAAGCTCCTGCTTTCTCGCCATCAGCGCCTTGAATTCGGCGTCGAGCTTTTCATATTCCTCCGTACCCGGCTTTGCCAGGCTTAGCTTGCCGAGGACCGTTATGATCTGGTTTTCCAGTATCATCAGCTCCTCGGCCTTGATTTTTTCAAGCTTATCCACATCCTTTGCAGGATCATTGCTCTTGTTTCGCGATTTTTTATCCACATTATGCACAGTGTCCACAGTGTCATTTATGTAGTTTTTCAGATAGCTTGCCGGACTTCCTTCAATTCTTTCTATCTTTCCTCCTTCAAATACAAGAAGCTTGTCACATACCTGCTCAAGCATATACCTGTCATGGGTCACCAGCAGGATCGTCCCGTCATATTGGAGGAGGGCATCCTCAAGCTGCTCCCTGGCGTGGATATCCAGGTGGTTGGTCGGCTCATCAAGGATAAGCACATCGCACTGCCTGTATATAAAGCCCGCCAGCTTGAGCCTGGTCTGCTCCCCCAGGCTTAAGTCACATACAGGCTTGGACAAAAGGTCCGCCGTGAACCCCAAATTAGCAAGCATGGTGCGGATCCGCCCCTGCTCCCTCCTGTCGCCCATGTCGAACAGGTCAAGGGCTGTCTGTCCGCTATTGCTGAAATCAAGCACATCCTGGCTCATGTACCCTATTTCAGCATTCGGCGAAACAAACAGGCCTCCCTCTACCGTTTCCTGCCCTATCAGGGCTTTGACCAGGGTTGTTTTACCGCAGCCGTTTTCGCCGAATATGCCTACCCTTTCGCCCCGCAGGATGTAAAAGCTGCTGTCGCTGAACAAGGCTCTGCTGCCAAAGCTCTTGCTTATATTGACGGCCTCTATTATCCGCCTGCCTTTTTTCTCCCCGTACTCAAAGGTAAACTTCACCCCTGCTTCTTCGACGGGCTTATCTATCCCTTCGGCCTTAAGCTTTTCAAGCCGCTTGATTTTTGACTTGACCCTTTTGTCCAGCTTCTTCGCCTTTACCCGGTGATATTCCTTAAAGCCCATCTTTACGCCCGAGCTTCTGTCCTTTTTGGTTGAGTCCCTGTGGGCTTTGCCCGCCCATTCCCTAAGCTGCCTTATCTCCTGGGCAAGCTTTTCCTTGTACCTTTCCTGCACCTTGTAGGCATGGAGCATATCCTCATATCTTTTCCTCTTCTCTGCCCGGTAAAAGGAATAGTTGCCCCTGTATTCCAGTATCCTGCCGTCCTCTATCTCCAGGATGCAGTGTGCTGTCCTGTCCAGAAAGTACCGGTCATGGGATATTATCAAAATCGTGCCTGCGAAACGGGCAAGCTCTTCTATGAGCCACCTGACGCCCTTGTAATCAAGATGGTTCGTAGGCTCGTCCAGGATGAGCAGGTCAGGCTCGTCGGCCCAGACCCTGGCCAGGGCAAGCTTTGTCTTTTCACCTCCGCTCAAGGCATCAAGCCGCTCATTCCCCCAGCTGCCTGCGAGCTCGGATACAAGCCCATCTGCTGTGTCCGTCAAGGTGTTTAAGAGCTTCTTTACGCCCCAGTCCCTTAGAAGGCCGCCGAGGGTTTCGGAGGTATAATAGGCTGACTGCCTCAGGTAGCCAATCCTGACGTCCTTCTTGTGCCAGATGATGCTTCCCTCATCAGGCTTGACGCTGCCATATATGATATCAGCCAGGGTCGTCTTTCCGGCCCCGTTTTCCCCTACCAGGCCTACTCTCTCACCCTCTTCTATGTCAAAGGATACCTGCTTCAAAACAGACTGCAGCCCAAAATCCTTTTTTATATCAATGCATTGGAACAATAGCGCCATATTTCACTCTCCCCGTCTGTCATCCTTCGGCCAACAAAAAAACTGCTACTGAACGATCGTCCAATAACAGTTTCAATCACGATATATAAATAGGCCTTGGATGACTGATATAGCTGTCCTTATTACTGCCATTCGAACCGATGTTCTTAGCTTATATGGATAAAGGCGCACAGCAAAAAAGCACGGCTCACAACCCGGCAACGAGGCCGGGGATATCTCCTGCGCCTCTATCGGTCGTATTAACTTAAAAAGCTAAGAATATCCTCCTCATGGCTTTCTCCTTTATATCAGCTTATATCCGGTATTCGGTTAACTGACACTTCAATATGTCAAATAGTATGATTCCATTTTATAATTATATGTTATACCACAGCGTCCGAGTTGACCACTTTCAAAGCAGCCTCGCCGTCAGCCACTCTTCTGATGTCCGCGCCCAGGCCGGCCAGCTTTTCTTCAATGCGCTCATAGCCCCTGTCGATGAAATGCACATTCTCTATCTCTGTGAGCCCTTCGGCCATGAGCCCGGCTATGACCAGGGCCACGCCCGCCCTCAGGTCAGTAGCGACGACCGATGCTCCCGTCAGCTTTTCGACTCCCTGTATGATCGCGATGCGGTCCTCAACCTTTATATCCGCACCCATTCGCCTGAGCTCTTCAACATGCCTGAACCTGCTCTCCCAGACGCTTTCGTTTATGATACTTACGCCGTCGCATATGCTGAGCAGAGATGTCGTTGGCTGCTGCAGATCTGTCGGGAACCCAGGATAGGGAAGTGTCTTTATGGTCACCTTCCTGGGCCTGCCTGTTCCCTTTACTCTGATGCTGTCATCCCTTTCGATGACCTCCATGCCCATTTCAAGCAGCTTGGCTGTGACCGACTCCAGATGCTTGGGGATGACACCCTTTACGGTTATGTCCCCGCCGGTGGCAGCGGCTGCTATCATGTATGTGCCCGCTTCTATCTGATCCGGTATGATGGAATACTCGCAGCCGGTGAGTTTCTCCACGCCCTTTATCCTAATGGTGTCTGTACCGGCGCCTTTTACGTTGGCACCCATGGCATTGAGGAAGTTGGCCACGTCTACGACATGGGGCTCCTTTGCTGCATTGACGATCGTAGTCATGCCCTCTGCCTTGACTGCTGCCAGCATTATGTTTATGGTAGCTCCCACGGAGACAACGTCCAGATAGATCTCCGCTCCTACCAGCTTGTCAGCCTGTGCCTTAATGGTGCCGTGGCTTATATCGATGCTGGCACCCAGGGCTTCAAAGCCCTTTATATGCTGATCTATCGGGCGGGCACCTATCTCGCACCCCCCGGGCAAGAGCATCTCGACTCTGCCTTCCCTGCCCAGGAGAGCGCCCAGGAGGTAGATCGAGCCGCGCATCTTCTTTATCATGTCGCTGGTAGCCTTGCAGTCGATCTGGCCGGTAGCGTTTACTACCGCCTTGCCGGGCCCGATCATGGCGACCCTGGCATTCAACTGCTCCATGATCCTGGATATTACTATAACATCATCTATATAAGGAAGGTTACTGATAACGCAGGGGCTGTCTGACAACAGTGCAGCAGGCAGTATGGCAACTGCTGCGTTCTTGGCTCCCCCTACTTTTATAGTCCCTGTCAATCTCTTGCCACCGTTAATCAGAAGTTTTTCCAAAGCAGCGCCTCTGCCTTAGGGCAAAGGCTTCCACCTCCCGTATTCTTTTGTATACCTAAACCCTTCCGGCCTTATATCCGCATAATTATCCATACTACCATGCCTATTATAACACGCATTTGTTCTGGTTTCATTATCAAAAGATTGCTTTTTGTTAACATTTTCGTAACAAAGCGAATGTAAAGCCGGTTTCAGCCAAATACCGTCCTATTGCGCCTGCTCTGCCAGTTCCCTGCTGTCAAAGCCGTATATGCGGCAAAAGGCAGTCTCAAAGGGTTCTCCCTTTCCAAGGGCGTGCAGCAGGCTCCGGTATGTCCCGGCTCCGTAGCCTTCTACCAGGCCCCGGACCAGCAGAAAGGACTGCCGGTAGGCTGCCTGCTCATCCAGTTCACTGAAGCTTTGGGTGAGCTCATCTACCGTATATACCCTGTCATATTCAAACCCTACGCCCCATTCATAACCAAGCAGCAGGTATTCGACATATAAGGAGCTGCCCTCAGTGAACCACATGGGATAGTTGCCCCTGCAGATATCATCCATGACAAGGTGGGCCAGTTCATGTACAAAAACATTTTCCGGCCGGTTGCCTTCTGCCGATCCCTCGCTCAGGCTCTCAGGGCCAAGCAGGTTTATCCGGCCTCCGGCATATGCCCCTATGGCGGATAGGTCCTCCGGTATGAACAAGGCCTTTTTCAGCTCCTTTTCATCATCGAACAATACTATTTCAACAGGCCTTGACCTGTCATAGCCAAAGAACTCATAGACTCCGGCGCTGTAGAGATGGGCGATATCGATTATCTCATCAGCTCCGGCTTCAATGCCGGGCCGGCTATGGATTATAAAGCCGTCGGTCTCTATCGGCTCAGTGCTGCCTGTCCTCACGGCAATGATCCGGCCCTGCAGGAACCTGTATGCGGGATACACACCGGCGTGGATATATGTTGCAAAGCGCAAGCTGCATCCTAGCAAGACCACAAGTACAAGCACCGGTGCCACAGCATATAATACCCGTTTTCCTGACCTCATTGAGATCCCCCTTTTGATGAGGGATATAAGACCGGATATATTATAACATATATCACACGTCGTGGCTTGATCCAAATACCGGAATACCTGCAAATAAAGCCCGGGAGTTGTGCTCACCCGGGCTTTCGCATAGCCTGGCTTATATCACCTGGATAATCAGTCCAGATATTTTCTCGGATTCAAAGCCGTACCATTCAAGCGTACTTCAAAATGCAGATGGGGGCCCGTGGTCCTGCCTGTATTGCCCATATAAGCGATCAGCTGTCCCCGCTTGACCTGCTGGCCTTTGGAGACCAGGATCTGGCTTAGGTGGGCATACCTTGTCTCTACATTCTCGCCATGGTCGATCTTGATAAGATTGCCATAGCTTCCGTCCCTGCCGGTAAAGGTCACCGTACCGGCCTCTGCTGCATATATGGGTGTACCTACGGAGTTGGCAATATCAATGCCATGGTGGAAGTCTCTCTTGCCGAATATATACCTGTAGCCAAAACCACTGGTGATGTTGCCCTTCGTTGGCCATAGCAGGGCGCCGCTGCCGCGGGACACCAGGGGTATGGCCTTGGTGCCCTGGGCAATGATCATAGTCACGGGCTCTTTGATCACTTTTTCGGAAATGATCTCCCTGCTTTCCTCGACCCCGTTTACCTTGGATACGCGGGCCTGAACCAGCTTTGCCCCGTTCTTGCCTGAACGAACGGTCTTGCTCTGGTTGGTATACATTGACTTGTCCTTGGTGTATTCTGTCTTGTAGGGGATAGCTACCTCATACTCGACCAACTCAACGGTTGCGACGCTGATCACGCTCTTGGGGTAGGAGAGCTTCAGCTTCTGACCGAGCCTCAGCCTATTCAGGTCCTGGATTTCCGGATTCATGGCCGCAAGCTCATCTATGGTCATGTCATATTTTTTGGAAATGGACCAGAGGGTATCCCCACTGACCACAGTATATTCCTCCACTGTCTCCCTGCCCCTTGCTATTTCTTCGGCAAGGGATTCGGCGTCCAGTACCTCACCATAATCAACGCAAACAGGGACAGTTTCGACCTCTTCAACTATTTCTACGCTTTCAACCGAGCTTCCTTCAGTAAGGAAAGGCTGTTTGACCAGGTCCAGCAGCCTTCCGACCTCCTCGTCGGACCTCAGGATGCCTATCTGCTCTCCATTGACCAGGAGGGCGCAGGCATTCACCTTTACATCTATCCCGCTGCGGACCGCTCTTGCTATCTCAGAGGTTTGAGTCAGAAGCTCAGGGCTTATGGCTACCTTTTCATAATTGAATGCCGTATCGAGCTCAACCTCCATGGCATAGACCTCCATGGCTTCCTGCCTCACCTGGCTGATAATGGCGGCTACTGTGTCCACATCTTCCACATAGCCTATGTGCTTATCACGAAGGGAAACCTTGAATGCATCCACAAGCTCTGCCGCCTGATCGACCGGACTGGTGACCGCCTTTACGCCAACTATAGCCCCTGTGAAAACAAAAACAGAAACAACAGCTATGGCTACCACCCTGCGCTTTTTATGCAAGGGTGCCTGCGCCAGAGCTGATGCCTTGGACACCATGAAATCCTTTGTCTTGCCCGCATACATGGGCAGCTTGCCTTTAAGAGACACCTTCTTTTTCAGGGGCACCATTTCCTTCATCCTCTTAAGCAATTCACCTGCTGTAGAACAGGCCTTCTTCAGTGCGGCATCTAGCCTCTTTTGAGCCATGGAGTGGACTCCTTCCGGATAGGATTATATTACACTTATATTTCGAATATTACGAAATTGTTACATTTATGTGTATTCGACACCCTATCCAAAATTCCTCCCTTATGTGGAGATTTTCTTGTGATTATTATATTCCATTATACCCATATTATACATGCATTATATAATTTTGCTTAATTGTCGTCATAAAGCCACTTATCTAAGTACCCCTCCCAGTCCCTGCCGGTGATGCTGTTCAATACGCCTATCAAATCATCCTTGCCGGCATTGGAGAACCTGAATTTTTCATAATATTGCTTCAGGACATCAAAAAACATCTGATCCCCGATCTGCTTCCTGATGCCGTGGAACATGACAGCACCCTTGCCATATACCAGGGCATCGTAGATGTACCAGTCCGGAAACTCATAGGCGGGCTTGTGGATCGTCTGATCGATGTCAGGCTCGGACAGGGCCAGCTCCTGTATATACCTGTATTTGCCCCAGGCGATCTCATTCCGGTACATCTCCTCCTCCTTTTCCCTGCCGTAGCGGAGGCCATAGTACAGCACGGTTGAATACTCAGTTAGCCCTTCATCAAGCCAGGCATCCTTGATCTGGTTGTTGCCGACCAGGCCGTACCACCACTGGTGGGCTGTCTCATGGGCTATGATAAGCTCCAGCCACTTGAATGTGCCTGAGGAGTAGAGACTGTGGTCGATCATGACCAGGTTGGGATATTCCATGCCCCCTATATAAAAATCGGCCTCAACTATGGAAAACTGCTTGTATGGGTACTCACCGAAGGCGGAGTTGAAGGCTTCGATGGCCGATGCGCCATAATCCAGCGCCATGTCGCCATGGGATGAAAAATAGTAGGAGTGTACCATGGTTTTACCGACCTTCCGACTGAGCACCTTGAACCTGTCGCTGGCCACCCAGGCAAAATCGCGTACCGCAAGGGCTTTTATGGTCCAGACGGCAATGCCGTCCTTTTCCCGCATGCTTAGAATATCGCCTGTGGTTGCAAGGATGTATCCATAAGGAGCCCTGATGGTCACATAGTAGTTGGCGGCTTCGCTGTAGAAGGGGTCTCCGATCGGGTAATACCTGTCGAGATTCCATCCGTTTTCATCATAGACACAGGCAATGGGATACCAGTTGGCGGCCTTGTATGTATGGTCGCCGTAACCAAACCTCCCCAGGCAGTATGGAAGCTTTACGCTATACTTGAATCCGATTGTCGTGCTTTCTCCGGGCGCCAGGCTGTTATCAAGCACCAGCATGAGCAGGCTGTCACTATGTCCACCGACGGTATAAAGGCAGCCCCTGCCGTCGACTGTGACATCCTCAAGCTCAAGATACCCGGACGAAAAGCCGTCAGGATATGCCCTGGGCATGTCTTCCTGTGGAAACACAGGCCTGTCTTCATATTTGTATGCATTGGGATACAGATGAAAATAAATATGTGTTAAATCCTTGTCCGTCCTGTTTATATATACGATACTCTGATCACAGTATAGCATCCCTGCAGCCGGATCGAAGTCTACGGATATCTCATATCTATTCAGACTCTTTGCAGCTCTTTCGAGAACAGGGTTTTGGCCGTGCCCGGGAGTTGACGAGACATAGATTATTAGCGGGCAAACCGCCAAAGCTGTAATCAGTGCTGCAATCAATGCAAGCTTCAAGGTTTTTTTGGGCTGCGGTCTCATATGAATCACTTCCCTTAATATCAGCTATAGTCACTATATGCCGTTGTCCCTCCGAATATTAGAAATATATGCTCCCACCATAGCGCTTGTATAAAAATTAACTAACGAAAAAGCTATCATTCCAGGAAACATAATGTTACAATAAGTGCTTGGTGTGACCTATAAACTGTAAAAATGTGGTGAAATGACTTGATGACAAAAGAAATTATAGACGCCTTTCGCAAGGATCTCGAGGATAAGATCAACGAGAAGGGCAGCCTGACCGATGAGGAGGTCCTGGAGATCAGCCGAAAGCTGGATGAGCTGATAACTCAATACAATATCATAAAGCTGAGGGAGACTACTTGATGAACTGGGTCAGGATGCTTGTGAAATTTGCCTGAAAGATTCTCTTTTTGCCTTGCAGCTGATAAAATATTAGTGGGTAAATCCATCTTGCAGGGGGTCATAAATGGTGCTCAGCAAAGTAAAGGAATATAGTTACTTGACCATAGGGTCGGCTCTGGTAGCAGCCGGCGTTTATTTTTTCAAGTTTCCCAACAAATTTTCGACCGGCGGTGTCAGCGGCCTATCCATCATCTTCGGCTCCATGAGCTCGCTTCTGACACCGGGGACATTTATGCTCATAATAAACGTCCTGTTCATCCTGCTGGGCTTTTTGCTGCTCGGAAGGAGCTTTGGCTTCAAGACCGTATATTGCAGTATCCTGTACTCGACCCTGATAAAGCTGTTTGAGATATACCTTCCCATGAACAAGCCGCTGACGAACGAGCCTTTATTGGAGCTGATGTTCAGCGTCCTTCTGCCCGGTGTCGGGTCAGCCATCCTTTTCAACAATGCAGCAAGCACCGGAGGTACGGAAATAGCCGCCATGATCATGAAGCGCTATACATCCCTTGACATAGGCAAGGCACTTTTGTGCACCGACTTTCTGATAGCCTTTTCAACGGTGTTCGTTTTTGATATAAAGACCTGCATGTACTCCGTCCTGGGGCTGCTTTCAAAGTCTGTGATAGTGGATTCGGTGATAGACAGCATCAACAGAAAGAAATCATTGATGATCATAACGGAAAACCCGGAGCCGATCTGCGCCTATATAAATGAGAAGCTGCACAGGGGAGCCACGATCTGGAAGGGCTACGGGGCATTCACCCATAGTGAGAAATACCTCATCCTCACAGCCTTGAACGCCACCCAGGCCCAGCGCCTTCGGACCTATATAAAGGAAAACGACAGTGAGGCCTTCATATCTATAACCAATACCAGCGAGGTTTTCGGCAAAGGTTTTTTAAGGGTGTAGCGGAACAATTTCAGGCCCCTGTGCGTCAGTTGAAGTGAACGGTAAATAAGAGGAGGTTTCCTTATGTACAGGGCACTTGCGCTCATACTGGGCATGGTAGTGCTTATCTCAGTACTTGCAGGCTGCAGCGTGGCAGGAGGAGCAGATCTTGACAAGGTAAGCGGCCTGGTCGTAGATGCCAACACCAGATTTGGATTCGACATATTCAAGGAGCTCAACAAGGAGGATGCCGACAGCTCCGTATTTATGTCCCCCTTCAGCATATCAACGGCCCTGACCATGACATACAACGGCGCGGCCTCGACCACACTGGATGGGATGGGCCGGGCCCTGGGCTTTGATGCCCTTGACAGAAGCGTAGTAAATGAGAGCTACAAGGAGCTGCTCAGGCATCTTGAGAAGGTTGACAGTAAAACAACGCTCAACATAGCCAACTCCATCTGGATAAGAGATGGCTATCCGATAAAGCAGGGCTTTCTTGACCTCAACAAGGATACCTTTGACGTCCTGGTCAGGGAGCTGGATTTTTCGAAAAGCGATGCCCCCGATACCATCAACAGCTGGATAAAGGACAAGACCTCAGGCATGATCGAGAAAATGATAGATTCGATCGATACGGACACCGTCATGTATCTTATCAACGCCGTATACTTCAAAGGCCAATGGAAGTACAGATTCGACCCCAAGGATACCTTCAGCGCCACCTTCCAGGCTTTGAACGGCCAGACCCAGACTGTCGATATGATGAGCCGCAAGGGGACCCTCGAATATACAAAGGGAGACAACTACCAGGCAGTACGCCTTCCCTACGGCAGCAACAAGCTGTCCATGTACCTGATCCTTCCTGATGAAGGCATAAACATAAACGATTTCATAGATGCCCTTGATGCTGACAAGTGGCAGAAAATAAGGACCTCTATGACCGAGGTCGAGGATGCCATGCTCCAGATCCCGAAGTTCAGGCTGGAATACGGGATAAAGAACCTGAATGCCGGCCTGGCAGCCCTGGGGATGGAAGAGGCTTTCGGACCGGGCGCGGACTTTTCAGACATACATCCCGGCTTGTTTATCGCCCGGGTGCTCCACAAGGCGGTCATCGAGGTGAACGAGGAGGGCAGCAAGGCTGCCGGAGTAACAGTCGTTGAAATGAGGGAATCAGCCGCTGCCGACCAGGTCTCCTTCATAGCCAACAGGCCATTTGTGTTCGTGATAACCGATGACACAACGGGTACGATACTCTTTATGGGCAAGCTGAGCGAGATAAGTAGCTAGCCCCGGAAGCAGCAGCCAGTAAAACCAGGTCTAGCAGCAGGTGGTGCAAAAATGGCCGATCATAGGTTCACTGTTCAGACACCCAGATTGGTTCTGCGTTATATACGTACAGAAGATGATAAATACATATTTCAAGCAGCTTCTTGTAATCAGACCCAATCTGCTACAGCCGCCAAATAGTGACCGAATGGCATGAACAAGGCATATGAGAAAAAAAAACAAAACCCGCAAACCATGACGGAATGCGGGTTTTTCTTGGAGCTGGTGAACGGACTTGAACCGTTAACCTGCTGATTACAAATCAGCTGCTCTGCCGATTGAGCTACACCAGCGAATGGCGACCCGGAACGGGCTCGAACCGTCGACCTCCAGCGTGACAGGCTGGCATTCTAACCAACTGAACTACCGGGCCATATGGAAAGTCAGGACCCAGAGTGTCTGTAGCTCCAAATCCTAACTTTCAAAAGTGGTGACCCCTAGGGGATTCGAACCCCTGTTACCGCCGTGAAAGGGCGATGTCTTAACCACTTGACCAAGGGGCCAGAAAGGTGGTGACCCATCGGCGATTCGAACGCCGGACACCTTGATTAAAAGTCAAGTGCTCTACCTCCTGAGCTAATGGGTCAGTATCGTTCCCGTTTTTGCCGCGAACGAATTATATAATACAACAAGTCAACATATATGTCAACTAGTAATTGATGGTTCAATCATAATTTTGTTCAGCCTACAGTAAGCCCTTCGCGGTGCTCTGCGCCGCATTTGTCAAGTATGTTTCGCGCCACGCAGATGCCGGTGGCCGACGCCTGCATCAGGCCCCGGGTTATACCTGCCCCGTCGCCGATGGCATACATGTTTTTGACTTCCGTCTCAAACCTGTTGTTCACCTGCACCTTGCTGCTGTAGAACTTGACCTCGACGCCGTAGAGGAGCGTATCCCTGCTGTACAGCCCCGGAGCCAGCTTGTCAAAGGCCTTCAGGGCTTCCACGATCGAGGTCAGATACCTCTGGGGCAGGACATAGCTAAGGTCGCCCGGCACAGCGCTGGCCAGGGTCGGCTTCGTTACAGACTTCTTAAGGCGGCTGGCATCGGTCCTCCTGCCCATCAGAAGGTCGCCCAGGCGTTGTATCATGATCCCGCCACCGGTCAGCATATTGCCCAGCTGCGCCACATATTTGCCGTATTCGATGGGCTGGTTGAAGGGCTCTGTAAACCTGGTGGAAACAAGGACCGCAAAGTTGGTATTGTCGGTCTTCAGATTGCTGTCAGCATAGCTGTGCCCGTTCACCACGGCTATCCTTCCGTCATAATGCTCCTCGGAAACGACACCTCCGGGGTTCATGCAGAAGGTCCTCACCTTGTTTTCAAAGGTATCCGAATAGTACACCAGCTTGGCTTCATACAGATCCCTGGTCAGATGGTCCATCACTGCGTTGGGCACTTCGACCCGGACTCCGATATCCACTTCATTATTGAATGTAGTGATCCCGAGCTTCTTTGCCTGGTCGGAGAGCCATTCAGCGCCATCGCGCCCAGGTGCCAGCACAAGATAGCTGCACTTGACAGTCCTTGTCTCGCAGCCCCGCTTTTCAAGGACGATACCCGTTACCCTGCCGTCTTCGACGATGATATCCTTTGCCTCGGTCAGCTCACTGAACTCTGTATTGGTTTCATCCATTAGGTATTCATACATTCGCTTTAGCAGCTTGAATGCCTTTTCAGTACCCAGGTGGCGTACGCCGCAGGGTATGAGCTGGATGTTGTGCTTCATCGCCTCGTACTTGATCTCCTCGACCCTGGCCGTGTTGAGGCCGTGCACCTGGGCATCCGCGCCAAAGTCCAAATAGATGCTGTCGGTATATTTTATGAGCTCGACCGCTTCTGCATGATCCATATAGTCCAGGATCCTGCCGCCGACTTCAGGGCTCAGAGACAGCTTGCCGTCGCTGAATGCCCCTGCGCCGGACCAGCCGCTGACGATGGCGCAGGGTCGGCAGTTCATGCACTTGCCCGTCTCCCGGGCAGGGCAGATCCGCTTGCTTATTTCTCGTCCCTTGTCAACGATCAGTACAGACAACCCGCTTTGGCGCCTGGACAGCTCAATGGCAGTGAAAATCCCCGCCGGGCCTGCACCGATGATAACCACATCATACCGATCCTTAAACACCGTGATACCCTCCTGCTTGCTGAATGAACAAAACGCCCAAAGGATAATACCAGAAACAACGGGCCAATGCAACCAGAATAATGCCGAATATTTTATATAATTATCCACATAATCGTTCAAATATCTTCGACATTTCAGGAATATATCTTATTTATTAACATTTATATCCACATTATCCACAGATAATCCTGCTTTTTCCGGCCTGTAAATCGATAACTGCGTAATTTTGCATTTCTATACTAAAAAAGCCCTTCCGATGCCGGAAGAGCTTCTTGGCTTGATGCATGCTTATTTGTCCTTCAGATAGTCGTTTAAAGCCTCTACCAAAGCATCAGCGTCTATGCCGTGAACTGCAGCCGCTTCGACAATGCTCTCACCTGTAGCTGCCGGGCAGCCCAGGCAGTGCAAACCGAACTCCATGAAAATAGGAGCTGTGCCGCGATCTATCTCTAAAACCTGTGCAATGGTCATATCTTTGCTAACCTGTGCCATAACAAAAACCTCCTTGTTCTTTATACTATCATATTACACTCTGATGCAGGATTTAGCAAGTCCATTTGATAAATTGAAGCTTGTACAAAGACATATATATTGAAATTATCTCCCGATGTGATAAGATTATAAGTGCTTGATAGGGTATTTATCGCCCCAGTACATATAAAAGGACGGTAGTTCAGTTGTCACTTTGCAGGCACTCGGACAACAATCACATATTTGACATCACCCCTGTAGAAAACCTCTTCATTCACGAGTTTATGCTCAAAGCGCCCGGCGACTTTGTGAAGGTATACCTGTTTGGCCTGATGCAATGCTACAATCAGGACTGCAGTGAAAACACCATCCAGGCCTTTTCCGATGCCCTTGGCCTGGAGACCTCAGTGGTTGAAAATGCCTTCAGGTACTGGGAGCGCCAGGGAGTCCTTTCGGTCTCAGAGGATGAGGACGGCCAGCTGTCGGTCGTGTACCACAACCTGAAGGACCTTGTATACAACAAGGGGCTGAATTCTGAAAAGACCCTGTATAAGTACAGGGATTTCAACCAAAGCCTGCAGCAGATATTTGACAAGCGCCTCCTGTCCCCGCAGGAATACCTGCGCATATATGACTGGATAGAAGTCCTGAACCTGCCCAAAGAGGTCATCCTCATGATGGTCAGGTTTTGCGTGTCGAGAAAAAACAGCAAGGTCAGCATAAACTACCTGGACAAGGTAGCCGAGGGCTGGGCACGGGAAGGCATCAACACCCTGCAGAAGGCCGAGGAATATATCAGGGCCCAGGAAAGCTGCTACAAAAACACCCAGGCAGTGCTCAAGTATCTCGGTATACACAGGATCCCTTCACAGGCGGAGCTGGATATGTGCAAAAAGTGGCAGGATCAATGGGGCTTCAGCCTGGATTCCATCCTGGCGGCCGCCCGGGAGACCACCAAGGTACAGTCACCCACCTTTGCATATCTGGACAAGATACTGAGCTCCCTTTATGAAAAGGGCATCATCTCGGCAAAGGACATCAAAAGGCATCTGGAAAGCTCAAGCGACAAGGCGGACAAGATCAAGGAGATCTACCGCCAGCTCGGATATAAAAATACCTCACCTGCCCCGGAGCATATACAAATGTATAATGCCTGGACCGAAGAGTGCAAGCTGGAGCATGGTGTCATACTCCTGGCTTGCAAGCAGTGCATCCGGAAAAAGATGACCAGCTTCGAAAGCCTGGACAATATGCTGCGCCAATGGGCAAGGAACGGCCTTTTGACCGAAGAGTCGATCAAGGCGTGGCTTTCGAGGAAAAAGTATATAGAAAACGAAATAAGGGCCGTACTGGAACGGGCCGGGGAGGTCAGGGACGTGACCCTGGCAGACCGCAAGCTGTACAAGCAATGGACCGAGGAATGGAACATGTCCTTTGAGCTCATACTCCTGGCTGCCGAGTATGCTTTGACCGCCAGGGACAAGATGCCCTTTATAAACAAGATACTTTCAAGCTGGCATCAGAACAATATCACGACCATAAAGGAAGCAAAGGCCGATCGTATGGCCCATCTGCAAAAGCTTCCCGAGGCAGCCGGACAGAACCAGACCTTAAAGAAGCAGCTGGATTTCACCAAGTTCCCCCAGCACGTCTACAGCGACGAGGAGCTTGAGCAGCTGTTTGAAAACATAGATGAGCTATAGGCGGGGAGCCGGGCATGAAGGATAACCTGCTCAGAGAGACCCTAAGGGAATACGATGAGCTGAGGCTGCAGGAGCAGGCAGCCTTGAGAGAAAGGGAGGCTGAGGTCATGAGGACCATACCTGAGCTTGCCTCTCTTCGTCATGCCTTTATTACCGCTATGGCAAAGCGGGCAAGGGCCCTGATTCAGAATGCCGATGCAACGGCCGTACCGAACGAGCTCATTGACAAGGACCAGCTCAAAAAGAAGGAAAGGGAGCTCCTTGTCCAGAACGGGTACCCGGAGGATTATCTCACTCTCCGGTACCGGTGCGAGCTGTGCAGGGATACGGGCTATACAGGTGACCTTGTCAAGGAGAAATGCAGGTGCCTGATCCAAAGGCTCATCGAGAAAACCTACAGCCAGTCCGACCTGGCGGACATTGAAAGGGAAAGCTTCGACACCTTCGATCCGAATGTTTTTCCGGACGAACCCCTGGAAGAAAGCAATCTCACCCAGCGGCAGTACATGCTCCAGCTAAAGACACTGCTGATGGATTATGCAGCCGAATTTCCGGACAACCCCAGAAAGAATATCCTTTTTTCAGGCAAAACAGGCCTGGGCAAGACATTCCTCCTCAACTGCCTGGCCGGAGCGATCCTGAAAAAGGGCTACACGGTGCTTAAGATCACATCCTACAACCTCTTCGAGCAGCTTTTCAGAAGCGCTATGCAAAAAGCCGATGAAGGCCCGCTGACCCTTAAGGAGCGGATATTCTCGGTGGACGTCCTCATAATCGACGATGTGGGGACAGAGACGAAACGCAACAACTTTACTGCGGAAGAGCTCTTCAACATATTGAATGAACGCTGTCTGAAGGATAAGCACACCTTCCTCTCCACCAACCTGACGCTTCCGGACCTTAAGGAATGGTATTCCGACAGGGTCACTTCCAGGCTCTTTGACAACCGAAGCACGATGCTGATCCGTTTTTTAGGACGTGACATCAGGCTTCTGCAAAAAAGGCCAACCAAATAGTTATCATATAAATAAGCATAAATCTGATAGGAGTGATGGAAGTGAGCAAGGATAAAATCCGAATCGGCATAATCGGCGCCGGCAACATCGCCCAGAATGCCCATATCCCCGCGTACCTGAAGATGCCGGACGCAGAGCTGACAGCCGTATGCGACCTTAAGGAGAGCCGTGCCCGCGAGGTGGCGGAAAAGTACGGCATAAAGCATGTGGCTGCTGACATCGACGAGCTTGTGTCATTGAAGGATGTGGACGCTGTAAGCATTTGCACCTGGAACAATGCCCATGCCAGGGCAGCCATAGCTGCAGCCAGGGCCGGCAAGCACGTCCTGTGCGAGAAGCCCATGGCCATGACCGTCCAAGAGGCCGAAGCCATGAAGAAAGCCGCTGATGAGTCGGGCATCACCTTCATGATGGGCTTTGTGAACCGGTTCAGGGCGGACAGCAAGGCTATCAAGGAGATCCAGGAGTCCGGCAAGCTGGGCGAGATCTATTACGCAAAGACCGGCTGGTTCAGGCGCCGAGGCACTCCCCTGGGCTGGTTCACCGATGTGTCCAAATCCGGTGGCGGGCCTGTGATAGACATAGGGGTCCATGTGATAGACCTGACCTGGTACTTTATGGGCAAGCCAAAGCCCGTTTCCGTCAGCGCCTCTGCCTATTACAAGATCGGTGACTACAAAACAAAGGGCGTCGGGCGCTGGGTGGCTTTTGACACCGACAACCTGGTATTCAACACCGAAGATTCTGCCTCAGGCTTTATCCGTTTCGAAAACGGCGCTTCCATGACCTTTGATGTAAGCTGGGCCATAAACGGCAAGGAAACCGGCATATACAGCAACATCTACGGCACAAAGGCCGGCATATCCCTTGATCCCCTGGCCTTATACGGCGAGGAGGCCGATTACCTTGTAGATTCCACACCAGTGGTCGGAAAGGAAAACTCCTTCGAAAACCAGATCCGCCACTTCCTTGATTGCATAAAGGAAGGCAAGGAGCCCATATCCTCTGCCGATGACGGGTTGCAGATACAGAAGATACTCAACGGCATATACGATTCCGCCAGGCTTGGCAGGGAAGTTATGCTGTAACAGACAAAAAACAAGCTCCGGCTGGCTTTATATGCTGCCGGAGTTTTTTTGCGCCTTATTGTATCAGTATTCCGACCGGATGCGCTCGTAGTTGGCAAACTTGGTGAACTGACCGAGCCATACAAGCTCCACGACCCCGGTAGGGCCGTTCCTCTGCTTGGCTATGATGGCTTCCGCTATGTTTTTCTTCTCGGTCTCCGGGTTGTAGTATTCATCCCTGTAGAGGAACACCACAAGGTCCGCATCCTGCTCAATGGCACCTGACTCTCTGAGGTCGCTGAGCATGGGCCGGTGGTCCTGGCGAGCCTCCGGTGCGCGGCTGAGCTGGGACAGGGCGATGACAGGCACATCAAGCTCCCTGGCCAGGGCCTTCAGTGACCTTGATATCTCGGAGACCTCCTGCTGCCTGGATTCGGCCTTGCCGCGGCCGGACATGAGCTGGAGGTAGTCTATCACGATAAGGCCAAGTCCATGCTCCATCTTGAGCCTTCTGGCCTTGGAGCGGATCTCCATGGCGGATATGCCCGGTGTGTCATCTATAAATATAGGAGCCTGGGAAAGGGGCTCTGCTGCTTGCACAAGCCTCATCCAGTCATCCTCGTTCAGGTTGCCTGTGCGTATCTTCTGAAGCTCCACATTGGTCTCGGAGCTGAGCATACGCTGGACAAGCTGGTCCTTTGACATCTCCAGGCTGAATATGGCCACGGGCACCTTATTGTGCACAGCCGCATACTGGGCGATGTTGATGGCAAAGCTGGACTTGCCCATGGAAGGCCTCGCAGCTACCAGGATCAGGTCTGACGGCTGAAGCCCCGAGGTGCGCATGTCAAAATCGGTGAATCCTGTCTCCAGGCCGACTATCCTTCCCTTGTTCTTGGTCAGCTCTTCTATCTTGTTGTAGGTTTCGAGCAGGATGGTCTTTACATGCTCGAAGGTACGGGTATTCTTGCGCTGGGATATGTCAAATATCTTTTTTTCCGCTGAATCGATGATCAGGTCCAGGTCCTCAGCAGCCTCGTAGCTGTCGCAGATTATTTCATTGGATGCGGAGATGAGCCTGCGCAGTATCGACTTTTCCTCGACGATTTTTATATAGTACCGTACATTGGCCGTACTGGGCACTGCCATGGAAAGGTCAGATATATATGCACCGCCGCCTACCGCTTCCAGGGAGCCTCTCTGCCGCAGGGCTTCCACCACCGTGACCAGGTCTACAGGCGTCCCGCTGTCGTATATGTCCAGTATGGCCTCATAGATCTCCTTATGGGCCTCCACATAAAAATCATCGCTTTGCAAAACCTCTGTCGCTGCGGCGACCGCTTCCTTGTCCAGGAGCATGGAACCCAAAACCGACTGTTCGGCCTCAATGTTGTGAGGCGGTATATGCTGCATGCGCGTTATCGTTTCCATTACTCCAAACCCCCTGTAATCTTGCTAGGCTGTCAGGCCAAGCGGCAGCTCGAGGATGATGTCCGCTGCTTCCTCGATAGAGTCTACGGGAATTATCTCTATGCCTTCCATACCCGTATATGCGTCATTCATGTTTTCCCTTGGTATGATGACCTTTTTCATACCGGCCTGTCTTGCTCCGCATATCTTTTCATATACGCCGCCGACGGGCTTTATCCTGCCTCTTAGTGAAATTTCACCGGTTATTGCAATATCCTGTCGAATCGGTATATCCTTTATGGCGCTCAGGATCACAAGGGCCATGGCTGCACCTGCGGAAGGCCCGTCGATCCTGCCCCCGCCCACGGCATTGATATGGAGGTCATAACCCTTTATATCCTCGCCGGTCAGCTTCCTGACGACTGATGCTGCGTTGGCTACGGCATCCTTTGCCATGGAGCCTGCGGTGTCGTTGAAGCGCACTGTGCCCGCAGACCCTTCCCTGCATTTGAAAGCAGCCGCCTCAAACTCTATGACCGAGCCGTGGAATCCGCTCACACCCAGCCCGAAGATCCGGCCCACCTCGCTCCCGGGGCTTGCATATACCCTGCTGCCGGGTGTCAGGCGGCTGATCTGGATGACCTCTGCCAGGTCCGCTTTTGTGATGGTGATATCAGAGCTCCTGCCACCGGCCTTGTACAAGGCCAGGCCATAGGCATCAGTCAGAAGGTTTACGGCCTTCCTGCCCTCCATGGTGTACCGGCTGATCATTTCGGCCACGTCCCTGTCCAGTGCCACGTTTATCTTGGCTGCCGCGTTCAAAACGATCTGTCTGATGGACTCAGGCGACAGGGGATCAAAGAAGACCTCGGCGCACCTGGACCTCAGGGCGGCGTTGATCTCCTCCGGCTGCCGGGTGGTCGCGCCTATGAGTATGAAGTCAGCGGGTGCACCCTCGTCAAAGAGCTTTTTGATATATTTGGGGACCCGGTCATCATCGGGGTCGTAATAGGCCGAGTCAAAGCTCACCCTTTTGTCCTCCAGGACCTTGAGCAGCTTGTTTTGCAGGAAGATATCCAGCTCCCCGATCTCGTCTATGAAAAGCACACCCCCATGGGCTTCGGTCACAAGGCCGGGCTTGGGCTCAGGTATGCCGCTTTCGGCAAGATCCCGCCTTGAGCCCTGGTAAATGGGGTCATGCACCGAGCCCAGCAGGGGATTTGCTATCTCCCGGGGATCCCAGCGGAGGGTCGTCCCGTCCACCTCCACAAAGGGTGCTTTCTTGGAAAACGGGGTATAGTCATATTCCCTGGCCATCTCCAGCACGAGCCTGGCTGCCGTCGTTTTCCCCACTCCAGGCGGCCCGTATATGATGACGTGCTGGGGAAAGGGAGTGGCCAGCTTTGTGATCAGGGATTTTACCGCCCTGTCCTGGCCGACTATTTCGTTTAGAGAAGACGGCCTGGTAAGCTCCATGGCACACCGGGCCAGTTTTGTGAAGGCCTTTTTTTCCAGCTCGGCATACCTGCGCAGGGTATTGGCGTTCTCCACTCCGCCTTTTTCTGATATAAGGCGGAGCTTCAGCTCATCCATGTACTGGCGCTGCTGCTTCTCAAGCTTCTCCAGCACCTGTTTTTCAAGCCTGCGCTCAACGGTTTTCCTTGCTGCTATGTCCGCTATGCCGTCCTCGATCTTTTTTACGACTTCACCTAGCTGCGCAGTGTCAGACAAGGCTATGTCCTCGTCAAAGGTAAGCTTGTAAAGGGCTGCCACTTGCTCATGCAGTCCCGTCTCCTCTGCCGGCTGCGACTCAGGTGCCTTTCCGTCTGCCTCAAGGCCCAGGATCCTGCCGAGCATGTCTTGAAGCACTTTTATCTGCCTGAGCAGATCAGCTTCATTTACGGCTTCCGGCCCTATGGGGCAGTTATTGTTTTTCTCAGTGCATGAGCTTTGGTTCAAGTGTAAGTCCCCCCGGTAGCAGTTAGATGCCAGTTTGTGTTATTCTTCCGTCACCTTGACGCGAAGCTTTGCTGTCACCTCAGGATACACCTTCACATCAAGGGTAAAGTCTCCAAGATTCCTTATGGGATCAGGCAGTACGATCTTCTTCTTGTCCACGTCCAGAGCATGCTGGGCCTTAAGGGCATCAGCGATCTCCTTGTTTGTCACCGAGCCAAACAGCTTGCCGTTGTCCCCGCATTTTGCCTTTATTATGACCTCAACATTGGATATCTTTTCCGCCAAAGCCCTGGCCTCTGCCAGCTCCTGCTGCCTGCGGTGCTCCTCAGATGCCTGCCTGGCTTTCAGCTCGCTCAGATTCTTATCAGTAGCCTCTACGGCTAATTTGTTGGGGATCAGAAAGTTCCTGGCGTAGCCGTCACTAACATTTTTGACTTCGCCTGCTTTCCCTTGTCCTTTTACGTCCTTGAGCAGTATTACCTTCATTTGCTCTCACCTTCCTTTAAATATTCCTCCACCGCCGCTTTTACCTTAAGCCTGGCTTCAGTTATGGTCGTATTCTCAAGGCGGGCGCCTGCCATGGTCAGATGGCCGCCGCCCCCCAGCTTTTCAAGGATGACCTGCATGTTGATGTCGCCTAAGGATCTGCCGCTGATATATATGCCTTCTGTGGTTTCACACAAGACTATCGAGGCATTTATGCCCTTTATCGTGATCAGGCTGTCCGCAGCCTGGGCCGCCACCAAGGGCGCATTTTCCGTATCAGGATCGCATTCCGACATGGCTATGCCGGGCGCGATCATTTCCGCCCGCTCCACAATTTTGGACCTGGCAGCAAAGGTCTCGATGTCGTCCTGGAAGAACTGCCTCACCGATGTGGGCTGGGCTCCGGCCCTGCGCAGGAATGATGCCGCTTCATAGGTCCTCACGCCGGTTTTGAAGATGAAGTTTTTGGTGTCCATGGTGATGCCGGCCAGCAGGGCTTCGGCCTCGATCTGCTCTATGGGCACCTTTTCATCAAAGTACTGTATTATCTCAGTCACCAGCTCACTGGCTGATGAGGCGTAGGGCTCCAGATAGGTCAGGGCTGCATTTTCCACCGTTTCGGCGCTCCGCCTGTGGTGATCGATCACCACGATGTTCTCCGCCAGGCTTATAAGCTCGGGGGATTCGGTAAAGCTCGGCCGGTGGGTGTCAACGATGATCAGGAGGGTATCCTTGCCAATGCTGTTCATGGCATCCTCTGACCGGATGAACAAATCCCTGTAGGCCTCTTTTTCGAGCAGGGTCTTTATTATATTGTCAACGGAGGCATTGCTCCTGTTCAATACTATATGGGCCTTCCTGCCTGCATGCACAGCGCACCGGTACAGGCCCAGGGCAGACCCGATGGAATCAAGGTCAGGGGAAGCATGGCTCATGATCAAAACCAGCTCTGAATGCTCCATCAGCTCTCTCAAGGCGTTGGCGATGACCCTGGACTTGACCTTGGTCCGCTTTTCCACGCCCTGGCTCTTGCCCCCATAAAAATAAAGCTTTGTGCCCTGCTTGACCACCGCCTGGTCTCCGCCCCTGCCCAGGGCAAGCTCGACAGCGGCCCGGGCGCTTACGCTGGCTGCCGCGGGTGTATCCGCGCCCTGGCCAACGCCGATGCTAAGGGTGACCGGGATCCTGTTGCCCAGGCTTATTTCCCTGATATTGTCCAGTATGTCAAACTTGCTTTTAAGCGCATTATCCAAAGCAGCCTCTTCCAATATGAGGATGAATTTATCCCGTTCATATCTGACTATGCTCCCGTTCAGGCCGCTTGCCCACCTGTTGAGGCGCGACTCTATCTCAGCCAGTACACCGGGGGCCTTGCCCTCCTCGGTGCTGTTTATCACCTCATCATAGTTGTCTATGTGGATATAGGCGATGGCAAGCCGCTTTGCGCGGAAGAGCTCCCTTATCCTGTACTCCTCAGTGATATCCAGCAGGTACAGAAGGAATATCACCCTGTCCCTGCGGCTGCCCGTGCCGGTCTTGACGGGGGTCCAAAGCACCCTGTAGCGCTTGTCCCCAAGGGATATCTCATGGAAGCTGGTATCGACGCCCTCTGTGAAATACCTGGGCTTCAGCTCCGGTATGAAATCGCTGATGTTGCGCTCCAGAAGCTTTTCTCCCTTGAAAAGGTCGCCAAAGTTCGGGTTGTACCAGGTGATGCTTCCGCCCACCTCAATGACTACCAGCGGCATTGGTATGCTGAGCACTGCATTTTTCGTTGCCCATTCAATGTTTTCAGACAGGTTTTCCAGGTACTCGTACCATTCTTCCCTGCGCCGCTTGGCCACACCCCAGTTGTACAGCAAAAGGAAGAGAAAAAGCAGAAATGCGATGCCACCGATCACATAGTCAAACAGGGTTATGACTACCACAAGCAGAAGGATCACGGCCAGGTATACCCTTACTTCAGGCAGGTTCAACCTTTTGGTCAATCGGTTTTTCACAAAGCTCACCCCTACCTTCAGTTTATTCCTGAGGCTTCAACCGGTTCATGTAAACCCGCCTGAGCCCCAGGAGATGATCCGCCATACCGACTATGGCCAGCCCCATGCCAAGGGAAAGCAGCAGACCGCCCGGTATGATGATCAAAAGCCGCAGGGGTGTGGGCAGGTTCCATGCCTTCAGGAAAAACCACACTACACTAAGCCCCAGCACGGAAAAGATGAAGGTCACGAGCAGGGTTATGGTTGTAAGGACTGTGTCGAACCTGGCTATGCCCAGCCTGCTGCCGAAATAGCTCACCACCAGCAGGACCAGGAACCCCAGGCCCATGCCCCGGGGCAGGAGCCATTCATCGAAGGGAGGGATGTCTGCCACATACCTTCCCATCCGCTTTAGCACGTATCTGCTCGCCAGGTAATGCACAAACCCTATCGATAAGGAGAATACTATAATGGTATAGGGCACGTAGTGCTTCATTTCATTAATGAGAAAATCCGCCAGCTGGCCCTCGGTCGTGAAGTTTTTAAAAAGGCCCATGGAATGATAGGTCTTCAGTACGCCTTTAAAATCGATAAAGCCGTCAACGAAGAATGCCCTTACCGACTGCCAGAACTCATCAAAGAGGGACCGGCCCGCAAATACCGAGTACAAAGTCAAAAACAAAACAAAGGACAGGAGTATGCCTCCTGCAGATATCAAGGTGGTTTCCCGTGAACTGAGCTTTTTATGGTGGGCCAGGGTAAGCCCTAAAACAGGGAATACGTTTAAGGCCAGCAGATATATGCCGGCCTCCGGGTTGACTGCCAGACTTATGACAGCAGCTGATGCTGCCAGTGACAACAAGCCGTACAGGGTGCCGTTCCTCGCGCCTGTTATTATCATGGGCACGGGAAAGAGCAGTACAGCCAGACTGAATACAGGTATAAATGAGAGCAGGATCAAGAGCAGGGCTGCAGCTACACCTGTCAGCAGGCACTCGATCATTGCTCTTTGAGTCGTGTCCATCAAAACACCTCTGTTTACTCTCTGCTTTCCTTGATATGCCGGCTAAGCTCCGACAAATCGCCAAAATCAGTTTCAACCTCGTGCTCTTCTATTATTCCCAATCTGATCTTGGCTTCAACCTTGCGGTCTACAGCGGCAAACTGTATGCCCAGCCTCCTGCCCAGCAAATAGCATGCTACTATTATACTGGCAAGACAATCCGTTATTACTTCCTGGGACTCCTTCATCCCGCCTGCGAGCATTTTAAAAAGGTCGGCTACAGAGGTCAGTATCTCGCTTTTCAGCCATTCTACCAGCCGGACATTCTTCGCTATGTCAAATTCCTTGCCCTTATGCATAGAACAGACCACCTTTCATGCCTACAGCCGCCGCAGTATCTGATTGTATTTTCAATTGTATATTCTATATAAACCTTTGTCAATGCAACAAAACCTGTATCAAAACCGCTCAATATGGGTGTTTATGCGGTTTTATCCAAGGGCGCTGCCTTTGCAAATAAAAAACCGTTCCTTGTATCGGAACGGTTTGCTTGCTTTAGTCCGCTGTATAGGGCAGCAACGCAATGTGGCGCGCACGCTTTATAGCAACGGTCAACTGGCGCTGATGCTTTGCGCAATTGCCTGAGATCCTTCTGGGAAGGATCTTGCCTCTCTCTGTTATGAACTTTCTGAGCTTGGCAACATCTTTGTAATCTATATGTTCAACCTTGTCTATGCAGAAAGTACATACTCTACGCCTGGGCCTTCTGCTTTTTTGCTTTCTGCCTGCAGCTTCAGCCATGTTCCTACCTCCTTTGATTTAGAATGGAAGCTCATCGTCATCTTCGTCTATCGGCTGGAAACCCGTGTCTATAGGCTCATTGACAGGGATATCGGGATACCCGCCTGCCCTGTCGAAGGTATTGGAGCTGCCGCCGAAGGTCTCTGACCTGTCCAGGAACCTGACCTCGTCGGCTACGACCTCGGTCACATACCGCCTCTGTCCGTCATTGCCTTCATAAGACCTGGTCTGTATCCGTCCGGATACGGCAGTCAACCGGCCTTTCTTAAGGTATCTGGCACAGGTGTCCGCCAGGGTGCGCCAGGTTACTATCGGAATGAAGTCCGCTTCCCTTTCGCCCTGCCTGCTTGCATAGCTTCTGTCAACGGCCAGCGTGAAGGTCGTAACACTGACGCCGTTGGGTGTGGATCTGTGCTCGGGGTCTTTAGTAAGCCGCCCGATAAGCACAACCCTGTTTAGCATATCTGACACCCACCTTCTTAATCATCTAACTTTACGGTCAGGTAACGAATGATGCCGTCTGTGATCTTGAAAACCCTCTCAAGCTCCTGGGGCACTTCAGGTGCGGCAGTGAAGTGCATCAGCACGTAGTAACCTTCCTTGAAATCCTTGACAGGAAAAGCAAGCCTTCTCTTGCCCCATTCATCAACGTTGGTTACCTCTCCGCCTTCCTGGACGATAAGGCTTGAAAATTTCTCAACCAAAGCCTTGATGCTTTCCTCATCAACGGTAGGATTGATTACATAGAGCGATTCGTATTTGTTCATCGTCTTTCACCTCCTTTTGGACTATGGCCCTGAAACCATGTTCAGAGCAAGGACGTTACAGTTTGCAATTATATCATCATTTTTCAACAGGTGCAATAAAATTATAGGTTTACTTGATTTTAATAAGCATGGTTTTGGCTTCATTGAACTCTATTGACACCATGTTCTCCTTCTCAAGGCGCTTCATGAGGTCGCTGAACTTTTTGAACCCTATGCGGTACTCGTCAAAATCAGGATAATCCTTTTGCAGCTCTGACTTTATTATGCTCGGATTGACCCGGTCAAAGCCATTGTTTTTGAGCTTGTTCAGCTTTTCCTGAAGGATGCTGAGCCAGTTGGCTTTCGTGATCTCTGCGGTCGGGGCCTTGCATTCACTGACAAGCCTTACCTTCAGTGAGTTGAAGTCGCCGAATACATGTATCCGCTTGTACTTGTTCTCAAGGGTGTTCAGCAGCCTGCCAAAGGATGAGGACCCGTAGCTTTTCTCGCTGAAATCGGGCTTCAAGCGCAGCAGGGTCTTTTTAAGCTCGCTCACAAACATCGTGCCGTCCTCATCTGCCTGGTCGCTTATGATCTTTTCTAGCAGGTTCATGAGCTCGTAAGAATCGTCGTAGGAGTCATCGTCCTGGGCAGGCTTGTCCACCGCAGTGGTGACGGACTCAAGGAAGATGAACTCGTTGCAGGCCTTGATGAATATGTTGGAAGCGACCTCGGAACGGGATATGCCCAGCACGAACTTGCCCATGGATTTGAGCTTGCCTACCAGGGGCGTGTAGTCACTGTCGCCGGATACGATGCAGAAGCAGTCGATCAGGTCGTTGGTGTAGGCGACATCCAGCGCATCTATCACGAGCTGGATATCCAGGTTGTTCTTCTGGTTCACCCCGTACCTTATGGAAGGCAGGACGCTGAATGTATTGGAAAGCAGGACCTCCTTAAGGTCGGAAAAGGATTCTCTGTAGCCGTAGACCCTGCCTATAAGGATATCTCCCTTTATCTTGACCTTTTCGATGACACTGTTCAAGGTAGCGGCTTTGCCGCCGGTGTTCTCAAGGTCTATAAATACTGCATAATTGTTTTTACTCATAAAATCTCCATATTGTTTATTTTTTATTGTTCTTTTTCCAGTTAATATTTTAACCTCTTTCCCCGGTTAAAGCAACAGGCACCATCCCTGCTTTTCCCTGCCTTTGTCCGGACCTTTTACAGGAGCCTGGGGATCAGCATGATACAGACCAGAACCTGCAGGCCTATGATCAGCGGGATCCCGTATCTAAAAGCAGGCTTTTTGGTTTTGTGTCGAAAAACAAGCATCCCCAGGCATATGCCTATGGAGCCGCCGATCACTGCCAGGAAAAACAAGGTCCTCTCGGGTATTCGCCAGGCATGCCGTTTTGACTTGAGCTTGTCCATGCCCATGGTCAAAAATGAGAGCAGGTTGAGGCCTGCCAGGCACCATAATACTGTTTCTATACTATCCATCGCAGGTTCTTTTGTCCCCCGTATGCTGTAGTATGTGCCGGATCATTTAAGGTTTTCGGGATTCAGGCCGTATAGCTCGGGCAGCACGAACCTGCCGTCCTTCCTTACAAGCACGTCGTCAAAATACATCTCGCCCCCGCCGTATTCGGGAGTCTGGATGCATACAAGGTCCCAGTGGACCGCCGACTTGTTTCCGTTGTCGCAGTCATCATATGAGCTGCCGGGCGTGAAATGGAAGGATCCCGCGATCTTCTCGTCAAAAAGGGTATCGTTCATGGGGCTCGTGATATAGGGATTGACCCCTATGGCAAACTCGCCGATATACCTTGCGCCCTCATCGGTGTCCAGCACCTTGTTTATCCGTTCATTGTCATTTGACTCTGCCTTTACTATCCTGCCGTCCTTGAACTCGAACCTTATGTTCTGATAGGTGAAGCCATGATATTCAGAGGGTGTATTGTATGTGATATAGCCGTTTACAGAATCCCTGACCGGGGCCGTGTAAATCTCGCCATCGGGTATGTTGAGCCTGCCGTCGCACTTGATAGCCTTGAGCCCCTTGATCGAAAAGGTCAGGTCAGTGCCCTTGCCCGTTATCCTGACCTTATCGGTCCTGTTCATAAGGTCGACCAGCGGGTCCATGGCTTTTGACATCCTTGAGTAGTCGAGATTGCAGACATTGAAGTAATGGTCCTCAAAGGCCTCTGTGCTCATGCCGGCGAGCTGGGCCATGGAGGGCGAGGGGTATCTTAAGACCACCCATTTGGTTTTCGGCACCCGGATCCTGCCGTGCACCACCTGCCAGAAATGCTTCATATAAAGCTCCATTTTGTCGGCAGGCACATCGGACAGCTCAGATGCATTGGTGCCGGACCTCAGGCCGATATAGGCCTGGCAGTCGGACATGCGGTCTGCCTCGTATTTTGCCATAAGCTTGATCTGCTCTTCAGTAAGCCCCATGTAAAGGGCCCTGTTCACTGCGTTATCCTTGATCGTTACCAGGGGGATGGCACCGACCCTGTATGCCTCTCTGATAAGCTCCTTTACCAGGGGCAGCTCCAGCCCGATGGTCTCGATAAGCACCCTTTCGCCCGCCTTGAGCTGGCATGAATAGTTGATAAGGTTTTGAGCCAGTTTTGTTATTCTTGGATCGACCATTAGTTAATGCCTCCTCTTGTTTCTCTTTTGCTTTCTATACCTCAGTATCCCATATGGTTCCCTCTATAAAGGACTCAAGTCCTGCATAAGCTCAAGGCTGTTTATTCCCCTATGATCTTGACAAGGACCCTTTTCCTGCGGCCGCCGTCGAACTCACCATAGAAGATCTGCTCCCAGGGCCCGAAATCGAGCCTGCCGTTCGTAACGGCAACAACGACCTCCCGCCCCATGACCTGGCGCTTCAAGTGGGCGTCCGCATTGTCCTCAAACCCGTTGTGCCTGTACTGGTCATAAGGCTTCTCCGGCGCAAGCTTCTCCAGCCATTTTTCAAAGTCCTGGTGGAGCCCGGGCTCATCATCGTTTATGAAGACGCTGGCTGTGATATGCATGGCGTTCACCAGCACCAGCCCCTCCTTGATCCCGCTCTCGTCGATGCAGGCCTGTACCATGTCAGTGATATTCACAAAGGCCCTGCGCGTGGGTATATTGAAATACAGCTCTTTCCTGAAGGATCTCAACTCAAGTCACTCCCTCGTAATCAACACATACGGCTTATCAGGCGTTGTCTACCGACTTTCCGCATTTGGGGCAGAAAGCGAAGCTTTCCTCCAACCGGGTGCCGCAGTAGGGGCAGTAATAGTAATCAGCCTTCCCGTCTCCCCTGCCCCGGGCACTCCTGTGAGCTTCGTCCCCGGCAAAGTCCTGAGGACCTGCGTCCCTGATCCAGTTGTCGGAAGGGTCGCCCTCCTCATGGGGTTCGGTTATATCAAACAGGGAGTATCTGTCCTTGCCTGTCGCATTCGTATAATGGTATTTGGCCTGAGCTATGCCCATACAGATAAACACCAGCCCGAAAAGGGGGAACAGCAGACCGATGCCCCCGATAGCGCCACCAATAAATGCGGCAAAGATAGTCCATATCACTCCGAATATTATGACTCCTATGCTGGCTATAAAATTCATGCCCGATGGCCCCCGGCCAGGCTTTATGCTTTTCATCAGCAGTCTCCTCTCTGAATATTGCTATATTGCATTGTATGGCCCAGTCAGGATATGAGCATCATTCCTCCAGATTGGGGCATCTGCTCAGTAGCTCTTTATAAAAGCTTTCTCTGTCTATAGGGGAAATATATGTCGTGCCTGCGAAAAAACCCTTGCCATGCTGCCTGATCTCTATCCGCTTTGATGACAGGGCCATGGAAGAATAGAGCACGCCCGACAGCCTGACTGACTTGATGTCATCATACTTTATTTTTTCACGGAAGGAACCGCTCCTGCAATACAGATGGTCCTCCCTGAGCTCATAATAAGTCCCGAAATATATCCAGCCCAGGAATATCAGCATCGGCAGCCCGATCGCCATATAAACGAGCCTGTAGACACCGGTGACGGATAAGAGGCCTGCTATCAGCATAACCGGCACAAGTATGAAAATAGCCGACACCCACCAGTCGACAGCCGATCTGACACGCATATCTATCCCCCGCCTTTCATAATGCTTGCAGCATTATATCCATTATACACCCTACCAGCATTTATCAGCAACAGTACCGGGCAAATGTACTTATTTATGGTACAGACTGTGTCCTGTTTGTGATAGAATTATATTGGATGTTTATCCCAAATAAAATGTATCAGAGTCCAAATTAAGGTGAGGTGTCTGTATGAAGGTTTTGTTGATCAATGGAAGCCCCAGGGCAAAGGGCTGCACCTATACCGCCTTGTGTGAGGTGGCAAAAGAGCTTGAAAAGGAAAATATAGAGACCGAGATATTCCATATCGGCAGTAAGCCCATCCGCGGCTGCACGGCCTGCGGCGGCTGCTACAGCAAGAGCCCCGGCCGGTGCGTATTCGATGACGACCCGGTCAACATCGCGCTGGAAAAGGCAGAGCAGGCTGACGGCTTCGTTTTCGGGGCCCCGGTCCATTATGCGGCGGCCTCCGGCGGCATGACAGCCTTTCTGGACAGGCTTTTCTATGCGGGCGACTGCTTCAAATACAAGCCCGGAGCAGCGGTGGTGAGCTGCAGGCGGGCAGGGTCAACGGCAGCCCTGGACCAGCTCAACAAGTATTTCACCATATCCTGTATGCCCGTAGTCTCATCCCAGTACTGGAACATGGTCCACGGCAATACCCCGGAGGAGGTCATGCAGGATACGGAGGGCATGCAGACCATGCGCCAGCTTGGCCGCAATATGGCCTGGCTGCTGAAATGCATTAAAGCAGGTAAAGCTGCAGGAGTCAAGGAGCCTGAAGAAGAGCCCAGGGTGTGGACCAATTTTATAAGATAGGATCGCTCATAAACGTTGCCGGTGCAATAGGGCAGGGTGCGGCTTATACTTATAATACCACGGCAAAATACATGAGCAGCGCAAATACGAAAAGACTTAGAAAATTATAAGCGCTGAAGCCGGCAAGGTACCTTTTTCCTTCTGCAGGGTTTTCCTTCAGATAAAGCTTGTAGGATATGACGCTGGCCAATGAAGCTATTATCGTGCCCATGCCGCCGATATTGACCCCAAGCAGTAGCTCCCTCCAATGGCCTGTGAAGGAGGACAGGAAAATCGCTGCAGGCACATTGCTTATGGCCTGGCTTATGACAATGGAGCCGAAGTAGACCGATGCCCTGCTGCTCAGGGAGCTTTCCATAAAGCCTTTGACCGCAGGTATGGAAGATACATTGCCGATGAATATGAAAAAGCACACAAAGGTCACCAGCAGGGCATAGTCAGCCTTTGAAAGCAGCCTGCGGTTTAAGCATACGGTCACTGCCAGGGTCGCAGCCAGGGCTATTCGATAGTCCACAAGCTCAAAGATCGACATGACGACCAGCAGGAGCACTGCTGTCCAAACGGCGGTTTTGTTCATGCTGCCGGTGCTTACCCGTTCAAAGTCCAGGCTTATAGCGGCTTTTCCGGTCCTTAGATTCAAGACCGGCAGCCAGATAAGCCCCAGAGCTGCAAGCAGACCCACAACAGGGAAAAACTCCCCTGCAGACAGCCCATAACGGGCAAAAATGTACAGGTTCTGGGGATTGCCCATGGGGGTCAGGCTGCTTCCAATGTTGGCAGCCAGGGTCTGCAGGATCACAGTCTCCATCACGTTCATACCGGTTTTCCTGCCGATTATGAGGGCCAGAGGGACAAGGGTGATCAGGGCTACGTCATTGGTGATGAGCATCGAGGCAAAAAAGCTCAGCAATATCAGCACGAGGGACACCCTGCGGCTGTCCCTGCATCTTGTGAGTATGAATACGGCGAGCCCGTCCAGTATGCGCAGCTCCTCAAAGGCCTTTACGACTATCATCAGGCAAAAGAGGCTTGATAGGACGCTGAAGTTTATATACTCCAGCCTGGGCCTGGCAAATATGCAGCTTATCGCAGCAAGAGTCAGGGCAGCAGAGAGAACTATGTCCTTCTTCAGGGTATGCACTATATTTTTGGCAATGCCAATGAGACGAGCAGAAAGCCGCATTGTGATCTGTCCCCTTTTTGATCCAGGATCAAAGCAACGATACAACACAGGTATGGTTGGCAGCACAAGGTCTATTATAGTTGTTTGTATTAAAGAAAAAAAGAGAGTCCTATCAAACTCTCTTTTTTATATGGTTCTATAATAAATGTTGGGGTAAGAAAGCAGGAAAAATAAAAAGCATAAGCGAAAACCTACCGAGTAAATAAACCACCACGAATATTCACAGGAGGTTTTGCTTATGCTTAATTCTAATTATATACAAAGTTTGT
>JAKPIB010000009.1 GCA_029549985.1 Bacillota bacterium | reverse complement strand
GTGCAAAAGTTCTTCGGTTATTGTAATATTAAACTGAGCCATGGTTCATCCTCCTCGGTTTGGTATTTGGTGGTACTTATATTCTAACCGAGGTATGAGCTTTGGCTCAACTTCTTTTTACACCATTATATAGACTTAATCGTTCTAGGGTATGGTCTATAGAAAAGCATATCAAGAAAGCAGTAGTGTTATATATCCAATGATAATGCATAAGCTTTCAAATGTCGTTATAACTAAAAAATTATCAATATCTCTTGACTTTGACGTCGTGTCGCCCATTACAATGTTTGAGAACGGAGGTGAACAGATGGAACTAATGACGATCGGCGAGGTCACAAAGGCCTTCAATGTTACAGCAAGGATGCTTAGATACTATGATGAAATCGGTCTATTACCCAGCACTCGCAGGCAGGATTATGCGTTTCGCATGTATGATGAATCTGCTTTAAGACGTCTTCAACAGATTATCGCGTTACGGAAATTGCGTATTCCGTTGAAAAAGATTGCTTTGATATTTAGTGATGTCGAGCAAGCAAAAATTATTGAAATCTTTCAGGAAAGTATTGATGAGATTAATACCGAAATAACTGCGCTCCAAACAATACGAGATATATTGAATGCATTTATCACCCGTTTAAACTCGATAGTGAATACGCATATCCATATTGACATGCTCAATGATGCTGATATCTTAAGTGTAATTCAAACGCTAAGTCTTTCAAAAATCAAATTAAAGGAGGAATATTCTATGGACGGCCTAAACAAAGCAAATGAAATTTTATCGACCTTAAAGAATGTACGTATTTTATATTTGCCACCTTGCACCGTTGCGGCAAGTCACTACTTCGGAGAAAATCCTGAAGAAAACGCAGGAAAACCGATAGAGGAGTTTGTTAGAAGCATTGAGCTTCATAAAATCAAACTCGATTTGAGAATGTTTGGGTTCAACAATCCTTCACCAACCGGCAATGAAACATACGGATATGAGTTTTGGGTGACGATTCCTGATGATTTGGATGTTCCGCCTCCTCTGCAAAAAAAATACTATAAGGGAGGATTGTACGCGGCTCATTGTATCAAGATGGGTGATTTCCATGAATGGCAGCTTCTTGGTCAATGGGTAATGAACAATAGCGAGTATGAATATGATGCACGGGAACCATTCGGAATGAATGGTTGTTTAGAAGAGCATCTTAACGCATATTCATATTTTGCCGGTGATGAAAATGCGGCAAGGTTTGTTCAACTCGATTTGCTGGTACCAATAAAGGCAAAATGATCAGTCACAGCTGCTCATCAAAGCAGTCTATCATTATGGAAATCTGGCTGGTAGCGGGCGTGTTAGCCATTGGTGGACTGATAACCGCAATGTTCATCAAACGACGCAAAAAGAAAAGATGAGTTGTGTTTTTAAAATATTAGGGGAAATCAAGGACGAGCGTGGGCGAGTCCATCCAGACCCTTGATTTCCCTTTTGCTATCCATACTTTCGTTTCAGGTTAGCTCATCATATACAATGCCAGTTATTTTATTGGTATGAACACACTGTGGTGTCCCGGCAGCAGGGTGCCATTGAAGCCTTCAAAGGTGCTGATCCCATACCTGGCAGGTACTTTGAGCCGGTAATCATAGGATGTATGATTTATTACAAGCAAGCCCTTTTCGAATTCTATTCGCTCTATACCGCGCTCTATACTGTCAGATAGCCCCATATCCATGACCAGCCATTCCACAGGTGTCCGGGGGATAACGGTCAATGGGTAATGGTTTTCCTTCCCGTATTCGACCGGGACAGGCTTATGCCTGCGTTCACAATAGCAGGTTCCCATATCGATGCCTGCTGCCAATACTCTTCCCCTGCCCAGGCGTTTCTCACATATCGCAGCACGGCCGTCTTTACCATATCTGGCAATAGTCTTTATCCCGGTGTCATCGCCGGTATTGCCCCTTTCCATATCATCAAAAGCATAAAAGTAAGCGGAATACTCCGTGATGATCTCTTCCCAATATATAGAGTCCTCAGCATGCGGATCAGCTTTTAAATTAAACACCCCATGAAGCCCGCACGAAGCACTGGCTATTATCACACCGCCATTTTCCACAAAGCTCTTAAGGCACCTTTCCATTTCCTCGTCCGCCAGGTATTTATACAACGGATTGGAAGGCAGGATAAGCAGTTTATAATCCTTCAGCGCATCCGCCTTGACCTGGCCAGGGCTGACAAAGTCAGCATTTACCCCTAGGTCTGAAAGCTGCTGATAGTATCCAAGGCAGTCGTTACGGCATGCCCTGAAGGCCCGGTCATTCAAATTACGGTTGTCCAGGGTAAAGGAAGCATAGGGAAACAATATGGCAGCCTGCTTTTTGCTCAGTCTCCTACCGGCCGCTTCCCGTACCTTGCTGAACCAATCCAGCCCGCATTTGACATTCAGCTTCTTTTCGCTGCTCCATTTCCCAAAATTGCCCCCATCATCCAGTCCGTTGTACCCATAGAAAAACAGATCGTTAGCGCCGGCCCCAAAAGCAGAAGCGATTACTTCCACCGGAGTAATATATGAATATATGTCATTAAACAGGTATCTGCCCAGAAACAGCCCCCCGGTCAGGTCCTTGTTTTTGCTGGCGCTGCGCAGGATCGCCATTTCACATGGGACAACATATGCATTCGGCTCGCCATACGCATCAGCAGGCAGGGTATAGAAGGACGGGCAATCGAGGTATTTGCCGAGCCTCCAAATATCCAGCCCTCGCTCGCTTATTTCCACCCAGTCCGGCATAAGGTATTTCCATTGTGACAGGCAGTCATATAAATAGATATCAGGCAACTGATCCCTTACACCCTGTGTCAGCCTTGCGAAAAAAACCTCCATTGTGTGCTGGCGGAAAAGCATATTATCTGCATGCATATACATGCGGCTCCCCGGATCCTTGTAGTCCTCGGCGGACATAACAGGCCAGATCTCGTTCAGCGGTATGTCATCAAAATCCTTATAGCTGCTCTTGTATTTTTCATTAAGCACAGCTATGTCCTTATACCTGGTTTTAAGCCACTCTATATAAACTGTACGTCCGTCCTCATCAAAGGATGGCATAACTACAGGGCTATGGTAGAAATAGCAGGGCACTTTATGTTCCCCGTTTTCATCTACGGCAGTTGCAGCTGCATCTTTAGCCAGCAGTTTATAAAGGTTTACCGTATGATGGACCATAGCCTCTATCTGCTTGTGATCCCACATGCGATAGCCTCTCATCGGCTTTCCATCCCTGTCTATGACGGGATTCGTTATGTCCGGCGCACTGTCGCGGATATGAGGATACAGATTATCGCCATTGTAAAACAGTGTCAAAAAATTAATCCCCAACCCTGCATCCCGGCATAGCTCGATTATGTATTGCTGCATAGCCACATATGGGGATGCTGAACCCGACTCGAAAAACTCGGTAAAGTCCTCCCAAAGCTTTGAATCGAGTATTATGGAGTTAAAGCCCATTTCCTTGATTTCTTCAATAGCCTGCCTGACCTTCTCCTTATCGGAAAAATAGGGCTCGAAGAAGTTCCCGAACCATATGGAAAAATGCGGACGTTTGCTGCCACCGGTACATTTATCCTTGCTGTAAAGCATAGATGTCCTCTCCTTAATTAGATATAAATGACTCGCCAGATCGTTGCTGATGCTGACGGGTCCGAAAATCAATCACCTGAAGAAACCTTGTTTATGATCTCATCGATCAGGGTCTGTACGACTTCCTTGCCCTCATTGATCATGCTCGCCGCATCCAGGGCCCGGTCACGCACAACAGGCTCAAATACGGTCCTGGTAGTATATTTGAAGAATTCAGGTGCGAGCTTGTGATACATGAACAGCGGATCAAAGGTAATGCTGGGTAATATATACTCCTTCATGTTTTTATAGGACTCGTCATCCCTGAAATTAAGCGCTTCAAGCTCTGCCTCCCAGATCTCCCGCTCCTTGGCGGATGCTGCTGCCAGCGCCTGCAGTATGGCTCCGGTAGCTTCAGGGTTGTCGATGGTATAGGGTACGCAGATGATAGCAGTGTTATGGTCTATCGCACTGATGAAGTCGGTCTGGCCGGGGCCCAGTGGCAGCGGGACAAGACCGTAATCATCCTCCATGTCCCTTAAGTGGGGGCATTTTGCAGCCAGGTTGAGGTAGAAGGTGACCCTTCCGTCTACGAATTGCTGGGTGCACCGGCTTGCATCCCAGCTTCCGGAATAATAGGAGCCAGGGACTGCAAACATATCCTTTAGCTGCGTCAAAACGTTCATAACATTGGGATTGGTCATGGCATAACGGACATAACCGTTTTCGCCGATCTCAAACATCTTGTTGCCGCTGGTAAGGTATAAGGCCTGGATACCTCCATCCAATCCGCCTGTTATGGAGAATACGTCATTGTCATCGTAAACAGCGTCATTATTGACATCCTTCATGGCACTGCCAAGGAGCCTGCTGAAATTCTCCCAGTTCCACTCTCCCCTGGCCAATAAATCATAGGGATTGTCCAGCTTCAGCTCTTCTATAAGGCGCTTGTTGAAAAACACACCGAAAACCCGCCTGAAGGGATTGGCTATAAAGCATGAGGCGCCAAGGCGTCTGCCGTCAGTCGTAACGGCAGCCTCATCATAAATGTCATACCAGTAGGGCTCGTCAAGCTTGATATATGGCAGCTTATTTAAATCATACAGATAATCGCCGTTTACAAATTTCCCATAGTTGAAAAGGGTCGGGGTTATGACATCAGCAAATTTCTCACCTGACATCAGGATCGGATATACAGTGTCGTAAAAGCTTACCGGGTCATAATAGTCGTAAACTATTTTACAGTTGAAGCGCTCTTCTATTTTCCTGTTGCGCTCAAGAATCGCATCGGTCAGGTCGGATGACCCGGGCTCCATGTTCGGCCTGTCTCCGGCATCATAGTACCATGCTTCAGCTATTACGAATTCATAGCCATCAAGATCCATGTCAGGCACTCCGTCATCTACCTCATCACTGCTGCCGGGGGTCGGAGTGGTATTGGAAGGATCATCGGTCTTTGATGGATCCGTGCTGCCACCGCTGCATCCTATGAGCAGGCTTGCTGACAGCAGGAGAACCAGTAACAGGGTCGTCCATTTTTTGATCATATAAGTACCTCCTTGAATTGAATACATAGTTTATGGCTGATATATGTTTTAGTAACGTAGATCTTATCCGTTCAAGTCAACCTACTATGCCGCTGCGCTCGATGCCCTGGATCAGGAACCGCTGGAAAAACAGGTATACGAATATAAGCGGGGCAATTATCATGATGATGCCTGTATTCAGCATTACATTGGACATCACCGAGTCTGCGGTGATATGCTCACTGGCTATCGTAGTCACCCTGGGAAGGATCGACGGCAGCACCAGCATTTTTCTGTAAAAAAGCTCGGAATAAAAGGTGTCTGTCCACTGCCATGAAAATGAAAGCAGGAATATCGAAACCATCATTGGAACGGCTATTCGCATCATTATTGAGAAATATGAGCGGATCGGGCCGCAGCCGTCCACCCAGGCCGCCTCGTTCAATTCATTTGGCACACCTTTGAAGATCTGGCGCATGACAAATATATAAAGGCCGTTTTTGAGCCCAAGGCCTGTCAGGGAAAGCAGAGTTACCGGCATTATCGTTTCAACCATCTTCACGGGTCCTGCTCCCAGGGCTGACAATATGCCAAAAATGTCAAAGTATCTGAACTTCAAATATAAGGATATATATATAGTTTGGGGCGGTATGATTATAGTCAGGATCACCAGGGCAAAGACCAGGCCGCGCCCGCGGAATTTGAACTTTGCAAAGCCATACCCTACCATTGTACATATGAAGGTTTGAAGGACTGCGCTTATCGTTGCTATCAGGATGGTATTTCCTGTTGCCGTCCAGTAATCGCCAAAGGTCAGTACCCGCTTTATGTTGTCCAGTGTAGGCTTCTGGGGGACGATCCAGACCGTTGGATTCAGAAGATCGTCCAGGCTCATAAACATGGCGGATACCTTGGCTAAAAAGGGATAAAGTATTAAAAACGACAAGCTCAGCAGCAAAACAAAGCGGAATACCGGCAATAGCAGCCGGTTGCCGGAATATAGCAAATATCCTTTGTTAATACTTATGCTTCCTTTCAATTTCCATATCTCCTCACATTGTTTAGTCCCGTTCCTGGTAGAATATGTAGCGGTAACAGATAAGGGCGACCAGTCCAAGGACAAGGATCAGGGCTCCAAAATACAGCCATGCCATGGCTGATGAGGCGCTGTAGTTCATCTTGTTGAATGCCACATCGGAAATGAGCAGCATGATCGGGTTGTCAGACCGTGTGAGCATATCGATCACTGAATATATCAAATTTACAAATATTATGGGGCTTATCATCGGGACCGTGATTTTCCAGAAGGTCTCCCAGCCTGAAGCGCCTTCTATCTGCACAGACTCGTAAACAGCCGGTGATATACCCTGAAGCCCTGCCAGGAACAGGATGATCTGAACACCGGAGTAATTGACAACGCTGTATATGTTATTGACAAGGCCAAGAACGTAATCCACAACACCTGAGCTTATATACATGTTTTGAAGCATCAGCCGTATATTTTCGACGTCGAAGGTGCTAACTGCTGCCCCGGCGCCGGTCTCGATCCCGGCCATGTTCTCCATGTTTTGCATGAAAAGGTTCGAAATCTCGGCCTTTGCCACGATCCCTGTGCTGAGTATCACAGGCAGGAAAAACATAGCCCTGAAGAATGCCCGTCCCCGCATCCTTTGATTGAGCAGCACGGCTATAAACAGACTGAAAAATATGGCGACCGGTACCTGATAAAGCATCGTTGCCAGTGAGTTGACTACTTCCCTTACGAACGTAGGATGCACGGTCAATGCATATTTATAGCTGCTCAGACCCTGAAAGCTCATCTTGTAGCCGTCCAGGCCGGGATCGATCTTATTGAAACTGAACAGAAAGGATTGTATTACTACAGAGCCATAGATAAATACAATACCCAGCACAAAGGGGGATATAAAAAACCAGCCGTACAAACCGTTTTTCTTGACTAAAGACATTTTTCTCTTTGGCATGTTCTCACATCCTTCATCTATCCAGCCTAAAAAAGCCGGCGGGGACATCAGAGCTTTTGTATGACATCTTTACCGCATAGCTCAAGCTGTACAAGGCCTGGGTCGCTTCGCCGAACTCGTCCCCGTTCGGGTCCCCGGTGCCGCTTATCATGATAAAGGGCATGGGCGGCACATCGATGATGACCGGTTTTGCAGGCGGCAGGTATAACTCCTTGAAATCCTTTTTGTAATCCACCTTTGCACCCATTTTATCCGCTCCGTTTCCTTGTTTACTGGTCGGGACGGCCAGCTTTTACAGCTTTACCGGCATACCGGTCCTCTGGGACTCCTTTGCCGCCAGGCCGATAATAACCGGCTTCAGGCCGTCGATGCCTCCGACTGAAGGTTCCGTGTCATTGATTATGCAGTCGAAGAACTCCTTGAGCTCATCGATGAATGACTCCTTGTACCTCTCCAGGAAGAAATACTTGGGCTTTTCGCTCACCACGCCTTCAGCCGTGGAAAGCACAGCTGAATTGGGCGTATCGTTCGATACGGTCACGCAGCCCTTTGAGCCGAAGACCTCCACCCTTTGGTCATACCCATAGGCTGCCCTCCGGCTGTTGTCGATCACTCCGATGGCGCCGTTTTCGAATCTCAAGGTGATGACCGCCGTATCCACATCACCGGCCTTGCCGATCTCAGGGTCCACGAGCACTGCGCCTGCAGCAAAGACCTCTGTCACCTCGCTGCCTGACAGGTACCTGGCCATATCAAAATCATGGATGGTCATATCAAGGAATATCCCGCCGGAAACCCTGGCATACTCAGCGGACGGCGGCTCCGGGTCGCGGGAAGTGATCTTGATTATATGGGGCTCACCGATCTTGCCTTCCCTGACGAGCTCCCTGACTCTTTTGAAATTGTGGTCAAACCTTCTGTTGAAGCCGACCTGGAACTTTACCCCTGCCACTTTTACTGCGTCCAGCGCTGCATTTATCCTGTCCAGGTCGTAATCGATAGGCTTCTCACAGAAAATATGCTTTCCTGCCTTGGCTGCCTCGATAGTGATCTGCGAATGGGTGTTGGTCGATGAGCAAATGAGGACTGCATCGATCTCAGGGTCATTCAGGATCTGCCTGTAATCCTCATAAACGTTTTTTATGCCAAGGCCCTGCGCCCAGTCCCTGATCCTGTCCGCATATACCTCTGCTATGGCAGCGACCTCGACGTCCTTGATGTGGTTCACGATGTTTTCCGTATGGAGCTTGCCTATCCTGCCGGCTCCAATGACCCCGACTTTAAGCTTTTTCATATTTGAGCACTCCTTCTTATAAAATTCGCCCTATGCCGCTTTGTTATAGCGCCTAAGTCTGGCTTTACCAAATTTGTCGCATTTGGCTGATAAACTATGCTTTATTATAACCCAGTGGTTTCATTTATGTATTTCCTTACCTTGATAGCATACTCCAGCGGATTGGCCTTTGCCGGATCCTGTTCTGCCTCAACGACCATCCAGCCTGTATAATCGTTTTCAGCCAATATATCAAACAGGGGAACAAAATCGATGCAGCCGTCACCGGGCACGGTGAATACCCCTTCCCGGACGGCCTTCAGGAAGCTGTAATCCTCCCTTTTTGCCCTTTCCAGCACATCCGGGCGGATGTCCTTGAGATGGACGTGCCTGATCCTGCTTATGTACTTTCTAAGCACTGCCTCGGGATCGACTCCGGCAAACACCAGGTGGCCTGTGTCAAATAAAAGGTTTACCAGCTTCAGGTCCGTTGACTCCATGAGCCTGTCGATCTCTTCAAGGGTCTGGACCCCGGTACCCATATGATGGTGGTAGGCTACTACCATGCCCTTCTCAAGGGCAAGTTCACCCAGCCTGTTTAAGCCATTGGACAGGCGGTCCCATTCTTCATCTGTGAATACTGGCTTTGCCTTGAACACCGGGAGCTCCATTTTGCCCTGTATGCTGTGGCCCTGTTCAGCGACACCGATCACCCTGGCACCGACCTCATACAGGAAGTCACGGAATTCTATAAAGGCCTTTTCGGTCTCCTCATAGGGCCTTGTCGTAAGGTATGCGCTGAACCAGGCATTGCAGATCGTAAGGCCCCTCAGCTTCAACGCTTTATTCAGCACTGCCGGGTCCTTTGGATATTTGTTGCCCACCTCGCTGCCAACGTAGCCTGCCAGCGCCATCTCGCTCACGCATTGCTCAAAGGTGTTCTCCGCACCCAGCTCAGGCATGTCATCGTTGGTCCAGGCGATAGGCGCAATCGCCAGTTTCACTTTATCCGGATTCAACATATGTAAAACCTCTTTTCTTAAATAAGCGTTGATGTATCTCAAGCCAATAAAGCCCAAATAGTGCTTAAGAGACTACTAATTTAATGATAATGTTGGTTGAGTAAATATGGAAGAAATTTGATGGAAGGTCCTTGAGCCTGCCAGCTTACCTACGCAAACATTACTTAAGAAACTACTAAACTAGCAAGTGTGGTTGAGTAAATATGGAAGAAATCTAGTGGAAGCTCTTAGAGCCTGTTGATGAAGCGGAGGAGGAAGCGCCTCACTGTTTGAGCGAAGCGAGTTTGAGGCGCTCCGCAGCGAATCTTACAGGCTCTTAGACCTGTAACGTAAACTTCTGGAATATTACTCAACCAGCCCAACTAATACTGCCTTGCCCTCTTTATCTCTTCCTTTACCTTCTTCGTCGCCTTCAGCACGCTCTCCTTTTCCGCGACCTCAGCGCTGCCCACTCGCCACCAGGACCCATAGCCGTCGGTCATGGTCTTTGGCAGGACCTTTATGTCGATAACGGTGGAGACGGTTTGCTTTTTCGCATCCTCAACGGCAAACCGCAGCTCCTCCTCGTTCCTGACGGTATAGCCCTTGCACCCGTAGCTCTCGCCGTTTTTCGCAAAGTCAACGGGCATAAGCCTTCCCGTGAGCATGCCCGTGGCGCTGTCCCTGTATCTGAACTCGGTTATATAGCTGCCCATGCCATGGCCCATCTGCAGGTTGTTGATGCAGCCAAAGGAGTTGTTGTCGAACACTATGACGTTTATCTTCTTGCCTTCCTGGACAGAGGTCACAAGCTCGGAGTGGAGCATCATATACGAGCCGTCACCTACAAAGGAGTATACTTCCTTATCCGGGCAGGCCAGCTTCACACCCAGGGCGGCTGTTATCTCATAGCCCATGCAGGAGTATCCGTATTCCATATGATAGGTGTTGGGCTTCCTCGGCCTCCAAAGCCTTTGCATATCGCCCGGCAGGCTCCCTGAAGAACCAACGACGATCGCATCGTCATCTATGAGCTCCTCCAACAGGCCCAGCACCCGGGTCTGGGTAAGGCATGTGCCCGTCAGCCTGCTGTACTCCTCCAGGGCCTCGTCCATATGCCCGGCTACCTCAGGCTTGAAGCCCGGGCCCGTATACTGCAGCGAGTAGAGCCGGTCAAGCTCCCTTGCCCATTTGTCCTTCGCCTCAGCTATCTCGGTAGTATATGCGGACCGGTAGCCTGCTTCCTCCAAAGCCTCAGCCAGCGCTTCCAGGCCTGCCCTGGCATCAGCCACTACCTTTACTCCATCGAGCTTGTAGGCATCGAACTCTGCAACGTTGATATTCACAAAATCCACATCCGGGTTCTGGAACAGCCACTTGGAAGAGGTGGTGAAGTCGGTGTACCTGGTGCCGACGCCGATCACCAGGTCTGCCTCCTTTGCGATAAGGTTGGCTGCAAGGTTGCCCGTACCGCCGATACCGCCAAGGTTAAGCGGATGGTCCCAGGTTATGGCGCTCTTCCCCGCCTGGGTCTCTCCGAAGGGGATGTTGAACTTCTCGGCAAACGCCCTGAAGGCTTCAGCCGCTTCAGAATATCGGACTCCCCCGCCGCAGATCAGGATGGGTTTTTTCTTCCTTCGGATAAGGGCAGCCGCTTCATCTATCATTGCCTTCGTAGGCGGCCTTCGCTCTATGCGGTGCACCCGCTTCCTGAAAAAGCTGACAGGATAGTCATAAGCCTCTGCCTGGACATCCTGGGGCAGGGCTATGGTCACGGCCCCTGTATCGGCAGGGTCAGTCAGTACCCGCATAGCGTTTATCATAGCGGTCATCAGCTGCTCAGGCCGGGTTATGCGGTCCCAGTATTTGCTGACTGCTTTAAAAGCATCGTTTGTAGATATGTTCAGGTCGTGGAAGTGCTCGATCTGCTGGAGCACCGGATCTGGCTGCCTGCAGGCATAGGTATCCCCCGGCAGGAACAGCACGGGTATCCTGTTGGCTGTGGCTGTGGCAGCCGCAGTCACCATGTTGGCTGCGCCCGGCCCTATCGAGGATGTGCAGGCATAGATCTGCCTCCTGTGCTTCTGCTTTGCATAGCCCATAGCCGCATGGGCCATGCCCTGCTCGTTCCTTCCCTGGTGTAC
>JAKPIB010000052.1 GCA_029549985.1 Bacillota bacterium | reverse complement strand
AACAAACTTTGTATATAATTAGAATTAAGCATAAGCAAAACCTCCTGTGAATATTCGTGGTGGTTTATTTACTCGGTAGGTTTTCGCTTATGCTTTTTATTTTTCCTGCTTTCTTACCCCAACATTTATTATAGAACCTTTTTATTTTGCAGATTGACGACCACATTTTGCCAACAATATTTTGATTATTTATATATCGATGTTTAGTTGATTTGGGATTATGCAACTTTCATGTCATTTTACCCTGTCTAAAGCATGGATTTTTCATGTCGAAATGTAAGAAATACAGATAAATATCGACAAAAGAATATGCGTTCCCCTGACCATTTTCATCTTTTCCACATCTGAAACTTTGGATTCAGTGGTTATGCACAGGTTTATCCACATTGTCCACATGCTTTATGTCCACATAACCACAGCATGAATTTTTGCAATTTGATTTTTGCATTTTCTTGACGAAAAAAAATTTAAGGAGAAATTTATATTTATGCATTGAAAATTTATAAATATGCATATATAATATACGAAAGAAAACTCAGGGGAGGATTTAGGTTATGAAAAAGATACTCGTTATGATTCTTGCGCTGGCCCTTGGCCTGACGATCGCGGGATGCGGTGGTAAAAGTGAAACCATGAGCAAGATACAGAAAGAGGGGAAGATCGTCTGGGGTACTAACGCTGAATTCGCGCCCTTTGAGATGCGGAGCGGGGACAAGGTAATAGGCGTGGATGCTGAGATCGCCAAAAAAGTGGCCGAAAAGCTGGGAGTTGAGCTGGTAGTAGAGGATATGGACTTCGGAGGCCTCATCAGCGCATTGAATGCAAAGCAGATCGACTTCATAGGTGCAGGCTTTACTGTAAATGCTGAGCGTGAAGAGCAGGTCCTGTTCACCAAAAAGTATTTCAAAGCAGTACAGGTTATAATCGTTAAGGAAGACAATACAGATATCAATGGTCCCGACGACCTGGCTGACAAAAAGGTCGGTGTGCAGGAGAACACGACAGGTGACTTTATAGCCTCCGACGAACTGGTTTCAGAAAGCGGCGAGGTCATCAGGTTCATGAGTCCGATGGAGGCTGTGCTTGATCTGAAAAACAGCAGGATAGATGCCATCGTGATCGATAATCTGCCGGCCCAGTACCTGGTCGCCCAGAACCCGGGACTCAAGATACTCGAAGAAAAAGCCGGCGAGGACGAGGAATACGCCATGGCTGTCCGCAAGGGCGATGATGACCTGAAAAAGGTCATCGATGAGGTGCTGGAAGAGCTCATCGCAAGCGGCCAGATCGACGAATGGGTCGAAGAGTATTCATTGTTGGACTAGGCTTATTGGTATAATTATAATATAGTGAGTCAAGCAGGCTGGCGCGTGAGTCAGCCTGTGCTTTTGACAAAGCATAAAAAAGATCGTATAAGTATAAGATCTGATAATTATAGGACGGAGTTTTCTAAATGGCATTCATTGATGGGTTATTCAAGCTGTTGTCAGACGAAATATATTTCAATCTCATTCGCGAAAGCAGGTATGAGCTCTTTCTGAAAGGCCTGCTGATCTCGCTGCAGCTCACCTTCTGCTCAGCGCTGGTCGGTGGTGTGATCGGCTTGTTTGTTGCTCTGGCCAGGCTTACACACAACAAGCCGCTCAATTATATAGCAACCAAGTATATCGATATCATAAGGGGCACTCCTGCGGTGGTGCAGCTCCTGATCATATACTATGCGGTGCTTGCCCAGACCAGCCTGCCGAGAGTCACGGTAGCATCCATAGCCTTTGGCATAAACAGCGGTGCCTATGTTGCAGAGCTTATCCGAGCGGGCATACAGGCTGTGGACAAGGGCCAGATGGAGGCCGCCCGGTCCCTGGGGTTGTCCTATGGCCGGTCAATGACTTATATAATCATCCCTCAGGCGATCAAAAACATCCTGCCCGCCATGGGCAATGAGGTCATAACTCTGTGGAAGGAGACGGCCATAGCCGGCTTCATAGGCCTCGATGACCTAATGAGAGGCGCTGAGATAGTCAGAGGGCGCACCTTCTCCAACTATACGCCATATATAGTCATAGCGATCATCTATTTCTACATCACCCTGCTGCTCACTCAAATCCTTGGCAGGGTTGAAAGGAGGATGCGCCAGAGTGATTAAGGTCGTGGATCTTCACAAGGATTTTGGCGATGTTGAGGTATTAAAGGGCATAAGCAACGAGATCACCAAGGGGGAAGTGGTCTGCATAATCGGCCCGAGCGGTTCAGGGAAAAGCACCTTTCTACGGTGCCTTAACCTTTTGGAAGAGCCGACGAGCGGCGAGATAATCATAGACGGCATCTCCCTGATGGAGCATAAAAAGCAGATAGACAAGCTGCGTCAGAAGGTCGGCATGGTATTCCAGCAGTTCAACCTATTCCCCCATATGACCGTTATGGACAATATAACCCTGGCACCCGTCAAGGTTAAGGGAATGCCGAAGGAACAGGCTATGGAAAAGGCTGTGGAGCTGCTGCGCAAGGTCGGGTTACCTGACAAGGATTATGCGTACCCCAACAAGCTGTCGGGTGGTCAGAAGCAAAGGGTGGCCATTGCACGGGCACTGGCCATGGATCCGGAGATAATGCTCTTTGACGAGCCCACATCAGCCCTTGACCCTGAGATGGTCGGGGAGGTACTGAACGTTATGAAGCAGCTTGCCCTGGAAGGGATGACCATGGTGGTCGTGACCCACGAAATGGGCTTCGCCAGGGAAGTCGGAGACAGGATCCTGTTTATGGACGAGGGACTTATCGTAGAAGAAAATACACCTGAGGAGCTTTTCGGTAATCCGCAAAATCCCCGCACCAGGTCCTTTTTGAGCAAGGTGCTGTAAGGAGGCAAATATGCAGTCTGCTAAAATCGTATACATGCTGATAGGCTTATTTATGCTGCTGCCCTGGACAGCGTACAATGTAAAGGTGCTGCTTGGCATATTGAAAAGGAAAAAATCCGACAAAAGCCTGATTGTAAGGCGCATCGCCCTGTTTGCCGGTGTTGCTGCCCTTATGGCCGGCCTGGTCGTATATCATTACAATTTTACGATAGGCTATCAGGCACCCCTGGTGGCTGAAAGGGCCGGTGTCCTGTTTCAGCAGCACCTATCCGGTGAGCTGGACCTGGATGAGTATAAGGCCAAAATGCACGCCCTGGGCATCGCCGCAACGGACCTTACGGTGGATCCGGGCACTGCTGCCACGGAGGCAGGTCAGGAGCGCTACAGCCTGAAGCTCAGTGAAAGGACCTATACCAATGAGGACGACAGTGTCACCCTGTATTTCTTACATGAAAATGAGAGCGCATCCTACTACAGCTATGTCCGAATGATAAAATCCGGTAATAAATGGCTTGTAACAGAGCATAAGGTATTAACATCCGAGCAGGTTGAAGGCCTGCCCAAGCTCCGGTACTTCACCATCATAGAATAGGAGCCATGCTGCCAATCCATGAAAATAATAGCAGGGAAATTGAGCATACTAACTATGGAATTGTTTAAGCCTTCGTTCACGGGGTATCAATCAAATAAGACGGATCAAACTGCTCTTATAGAGGAATTGATTTTATCGCCTGGAATCAATAAGCAATGAAGAACGAAAGGAGCTGTTCGGATGAATATCATTTTGAGCGGGAAGAACATACCCATCACCGATGCTCTCAGAGAACAGGTAAACAAGAAGGTCGGGAAGCTGAAAAGGTACTTCGGGCCGGATGTGGAGGTCCAGGTAACACTCTCGGTGGAGAAGAACCGTCATATCGTGGAAGTGACCATCCCCTTCAACGGCAATTTGCTCAGGGGCGAGGAGGCTACCGACGATATGTATGCTTCGATCGACCAGGTGCTCGATAAGCTGGAACGCCAGATACATAAGCACAAAACAAAGCTCGATAAAAGCATAAAGCAAGGCGCATTCAAGGAAAAACCCCTCTTCAGTGACGAAATCAGTTTTGATGACTATACTGAGCCCAAGATAGTAAAAACCAAGCGGTTTGCGTTAAAACCCATGTCTACAGAGGAAGCCATGCTTCAGATGGATCTTATAGGACACAGCTTTTTCGTATTCACCAATGCCGAAACCGATGAAGTCAATGTGCTGTACAGGAGAAAGGACGGCAACTACGGGCTGATAGAGCCGGATTATATGTAGCCGATATAGAAAAAGGAGCTCATAAGGCTCCTTTTTTTTTTGTGCCTGTGTTTACCTGTCCTTGTAATAGACAGGCAATAATGTTAGAATAAAATGATCAGTAAAATAGGAGAGAAGTAGCATGAGCCTGATTACGAAGCTGTTTGGAGACAGCAATGAGCGCGAAGTGAAGCGCTTGATGAAAACCGTTGAAATGATCGAGGCTTTGGAGCCTTCGATGAAAGCGCTGACGGATGCGCAGCTCAAGGCCAAGACCGGTGAGTTCAAGGAAAGGCTGAGCAGGGGCGAGACCCTGGACGACCTGCTTCCGGAAGCCTTTGCAGTGGTGCGGGAGGCAGCTGTCAGGGTATTGGGGCAGCGCCACTATCCTGTTCAGCTTCTTGGCGGCATAGTGCTGCATCAAGGGCGCATAGCGGAGATGAAGACAGGCGAGGGCAAGACCCTGGTCGCTACCCTGCCTGCATATTTGAATGCCCTGACCGGCAAGGGCGTGCATGTAGTCACGGTCAATGATTACCTGGCCCGCTACCACAGTGAGTGGATGGGCCGGATATATTCCTTCCTGGGCCTTAGGGTCGGGCTTATCGTCCACGGCCTCAGCACCGCAGAGAGACGGGAAGCATACAGCGCTGACATCACCTACGGTACCAACAATGAGCTGGGCTTTGATTACCTGCGGGACAATATGGTCATATACAAGGAAGAGATGGTGCAGCGGGAGCTCAACTTCGCCATAGTGGACGAGGTCGACTCAATACTCATAGACGAGGCCAGGACTCCCCTCATAATTTCCGGAGTCGGCCAGAAATCTACTGAAATGTATACCCGGGCTGACCATTTCGTAGTGCGCTTGAAGCAAGGGCAGGACTATGAGGTGGACGAGAAAGCGCGGACGGTAAACCTCACCGAAGAGGGCGTGGCAAAGGCCGAGGAGTATTTCAAGGTGGAAAACCTGGCAGATCCGGAGAATGCGGAGCTGGCCCATCATATCAACCAGGCTTTGAAAGCCCGGGCATTGATGGTCAGGGACAGGGACTATGTGGTCAAGGACAACCAGGTCATCATCGTCGATGAATTCACCGGGCGCTTGATGTTCGGCAGACGGTACAGCGACGGCCTGCATCAGGCTATAGAGGCCAAGGAGAACGTCAAGGTGCAGCGGGAGTCCAAGACCCTGGCCACCATAACATTCCAGAACTATTTCAGGATGTATAAAAAGCTATCGGGCATGACAGGTACGGCCAAGACCGAGGAGGATGAGTTCAAGGCCATATACGGGCTGGACGTAGTCGTTATACCTACCAACAAGCCCATGATCCGCAAGGATTACAATGATATCGTCTTTGTTACGAAGAAGGCCAAATACCGCGCCATCATCGAGGAAATATACCAGCGTTATGCAGTGGGGCAGCCGACCCTGGTAGGTACGATCTCCATAGAGATATCCGAGCTCCTGAGCGAGATGCTCAAGAGAAGAGGCGTGCCCCATGAGGTGCTCAATGCAAAGTACCATGAAAAGGAAGCTGAGATCGTAGCCCAGGCAGGCAGGCTCAATGCAGTGACCATAGCCACCAACATGGCCGGCCGCGGTACGGACATCATCCTTGGCGGCAATCCGGAATTTCTTGCCAAAAAGGAAATGCGCGGCATGGGCTTCAGTGACGAACTGCTATATGCCGCCACCAGCCTGGAGGAGACCGATGATCCGGATATACTGGAGGCCCGGAGGGTATACAAGGAGATTTATAAAAAGTATGATGAGGTTACCTCCAGGGAGCGGGAACAGGTCGTCAAGCTGGGCGGGCTCCACATCATAGGCACCGAACGCCATGAAAGCCGGCGCATTGACAACCAGCTCAGAGGACGCGCGGGCCGTCAGGGAGACCCGGGCTCCTCAAGGTTCTATATATCCCTTGAGGATGACCTGATGCGGCTTTTCGGGTCCGACAAGGTCAAATCGATAGTTGAAGCCATGGGCCTGGATGAGGACCAGCCTATCGAATACGGGCTCCTGTCCAAGCAGATAGAGCAGGCCCAGAAAAGAGTAGAAGGCCGCAACTTCAATATACGTAAGCATGTACTGCAGTACGACGATGTCATGAACAAGCAACGCGAGGTCATCTACTCCCAGCGCCGCATGGTGCTTGAGGGAGAAAACTTGCGGAGCAGCATCATGGACATGGTTTCGACCCTTGTGGATAAAGCCATAGAAATATATGCCGGCAGCCAGATCCACCGCTCTGAGTGGGACCTGAAGGGGCTTATAGACTATCTGGAGCGGATCTTTATAAAGCCCGGCACCTTTGTCCTTAACGAGGACGAGATCTCTGCCATAGATACTGATGAACTCAAGGAGCGCTTGCTGGACTATGCCGAGGCCGCCTACAGGGAGCAGGAAGCGCTCAACGGGGAAGAGAACATGCGTGAGGTCGAGCGCATAATCACCCTGAAGGTTGTGGACGAGAAATGGATGGACCATATCGATGCCATGGATCAGCTCCGTCAGGGCATTGGCTTGAGAGCTTACGGCCAGCGGGATCCGGTCATTGAGTACAAGTTTGAAGGCTATGAGATGTTCGAGGAAATGATCCATAGCATACAGGAGGAAGTAGTAAGGCTCCTTTACCATATCAGGGTGCAGCAGAACATGCCCAAGCGGGAAAGGGTGGCTGAACCCACTGAAGCATCTCATGGCGGAGAGGCCCCGGAGCGAAAACCTGTGGTCAAGGGTGCCAAGGTCGGCAGGAACGACCCCTGTCCCTGCGGCAGCGGAAAAAAATACAAGAAATGCTGTGGAGCCGGCGAATAGAGAAAATACCAACAGAAAGGCAGTGATAGTATGCTGGAACTGGAGCAGGCAAGGCAAAGGCTGCTAGCAGTCAGAGAAGAGTTTATAAAGCTGGGTGATTCACTTTGACATCCCGGGTTGTCTGTTAAGGATCGAAGAGCTTGAGGATCAAATGAACGCACCCGAGTTTTGGAGCGATCTGGAGAAGTCTCAGAAGATAAACCAGGAGCTCAAAGCGCTGAAAAACAAGGTCAACAAATACAATGGCTTCAAAACCAGGCTGGAGGATACTGAGGTGCTGGCCCAGCTTGGGCTGGAAATGCAGGATCTGTCTGTCAAGGATGAAGTCCTGAGCTGGGTCGACAAGCTGGAAAAGGACCTGGAGGCAATGCAGCTTGAAACGCTGCTGAAAGGGCCCTATGACAGCAATAATGCCATCATATCGCTGCACGCAGGCGCAGGCGGTACCGAATCCATGGATTGGGTATCGATGCTCTTACGCATGTACACCAGATGGTGCGAGAAAAAGGGCTATGAGGTAAAAACCCTGGACTTCCTGGCCGGAGAGGAGGCGGGAGTAAAAAGTGTCACCCTCCATGTGATAGGTGAAAATGCATACGGCTATCTAAAGGCTGAAAAGGGGGTCCACCGTCTGGTCAGGATATCGCCCTTTGATGCATCGGGCCGGAGGCATACCTCCTTTGCTTCCGTTGACGTCATGCCGGAGCTGGATGATGATATCACGATCGAAATAAGGCCTGAAGACATCAGGGTGGATGTGTTCCGTTCAAGCGGAGCCGGAGGCCAGCACGTAAACAAGACCGAATCCGCCGTGAGGATAACCCACCTGGAAACCGGGATCGTAGTCACCTGCCAGAATGAAAGATCACAGATACAAAACCGGGAAACGGCGATGAAAATGCTCAAGGCCAAGCTGCTTGAGCTGAAAGAAAGGGAAGCCCAGGAGAAGATCTCCGACCTCAAGGGAGAGATGAAAAAAATCGAGTGGGGGAGCCAGATCAGATCCTATGTGTTCCATCCCTACAATATGGTGAAGGATCACCGTACCAACTGTGAGACGGGTAATGTACAGGCTGTTATGGACGGCGACCTTGATATGTTCATCCATTCCTATCTGACCATGTCCTAAGGTTTATATTGGTTTTGTTTATAAAATATGATAATATATGATATGATCCAAAGGGGCAGGATAAGATAAAGGGGAAAAAAGGCGAAAGGCGGGGGTTTATGTGAATAAGCATTTTTTACTCTTTAGGCTTGAAGATGAGCTGTATGGCGCTGAAATCGATACTATCAGGGAGATAATAATGCCAGAAGAGCCAACAACGGTGCCGTCCAACCCGGAGTTCATCGAAGGTGTGATCGACTACCGTGGTTACATCGTACCTGTGCTGGACCTTAAAAAGCGGTTCAAATTGGGCACCGCCCCATATACGGAGGAGGCCAGGCTGGTCGTATCCGATGTGAGCATTGGTTATGTGGCATTTATGGTAGATGAGATCGTCGGCATAAACCGCATAGCCACAGAGACCCTGGGTGAGCTCCCTGAAATGACCAAGATCGGCAAGGAGTATCTGACCGGAGTCGTCAGGGACAGGGGCAGGCTGATCATAATGATGAACCTCTCAAAGGTCCTGACCGTTGAGGAAAAGGATATTTTATACAACGTGCTGTATGGTGAATAGCTGTTATTTTTTTAACAAATTCAGAACTCTGACTTGTAAATAGAATAAAAGTGTTATAAAATAAACAATGATGAAATTATCATAACGGGAGGAAAGACTATGAAAGTCAAAATTGGTATCAACGGATTTGGCCGCATTGGCCGTTTGGTATTTCGTGCATCCCTCAACAATCCGGATGTTGAAGTGGTAGGCATAAACGACCCCTTCATCGATTTGGATTATATGGCATATATGCTGAAGTATGACTCAGTGCACGGTCAGTTCAAAGGTGACGTCAAAGTCGAAGACGGCAAGCTGGTTGTCAACGGCAGAGCAATAAGCACATATGCTTTCATGAATCCGGAAGAGATCCCGTGGAGCGAGTGTGGCGCAGAGTACATAGTTGAGTCAACAGGCGTATTCACAACAACTGATAAGGCTTCAGCCCACTTCAAAGGCGGCGCCAAGAAAGTCGTTATTTCAGCTCCCTCCAAGGATGCTCCGATGTTCGTAATGGGCGTAAACCACGACAAATACACTAAGGATATGAACGTTGTTTCCAACGCATCCTGCACAACCAACTGCCTGGCACCCCTTGCCAAGGTCATCCATGACAACTTCGGCATAGTAGAAGGCCTTATGACCACAGTTCATGCCACTACCGCCACCCAGAAGACTGTTGACGGTCCATCCAAGAAGGACTGGAGAGGCGGGCGCGCAGCAGCAGCCAATATCATTCCTTCCTCAACCGGCGCTGCAAAAGCAGTCGGCAAGGTAATCCCCGAGCTGAACGGCAAGCTCACAGGTATGGCTTTCAGGGTACCCACGATCAACGTATCAGTTGTTGACCTGACCTGCCGTCTCGAGAAGCCTGCCACATACGATGAGATCAAGGCTGTTGTCAAGAAAGCTTCCGAAAATGAGCTCAAAGGCATTCTGGGCTACACCGAGGATGCAGTCGTTTCAACCGACTTCATCGGCGATCCCAGGACCTCTATCTTTGACGCCGAGGCTGGTATCTCACTCAATGACCACTTTGTCAAACTCGTTGCATGGTATGACAATGAGTGGGGTTATTCCAACAAGGTTGTTGACCTGATAGTCCACATGGCAAAGGTTGACGCCCAGTAATAAGTGATTGGCAATAGAAGCGTTAGCAAAGCATCATATATGAAGCTTCAGGCAGCCGGCAAACATGCCGGCTGCTTTTTTTTGCTTTAGCAGAGGAAATCGTAGTATTTTGTCGAATAATAGATAATCATCTCCAAGGTCAATATTATATCTTTTAGAAACGGAGCAATAAAATGCTGACCATAAAAAGTAAAATGCTTCTGTGGTTCGGTACGGTGACAATTACTCTGCTGATATTGATAGGCCTTGTTGTGTTGGCGATAGTCAGGAGCACAGTGGTTCCCGTTATCAAGGACACGAGCATGCAGACTGTAGAGTTTGGTGCCGGCGAGATGGGCAAATGGATTAAGTATCATTCGGACCGCATCGAAGGCCTGACCAGACTACCTGAGTTCAGGCAGGGGTCGGTAGATGAGATAACAAGGCTGCTTCAGTCATTGGGAGAGCTGTCCGAGGACTTCCAGCTCTTGTTCTATGCTGACGATAATGGCGATTATTATTCAGCCGACGGCTGTATCGGCAATATTTCCCACAGGGATTATTATGTAGAGCTGATGAGCGGTGCCAAGGATCTGGTGATCACCAACCAGCTTGTTTCAAACTCCAAAGGCAACTTGATATTTGTGATCGCTCATATTGTCAAGGACCCTGATGGAAACAGAAGGGGAATAGTCGCTGCCACCATAAATCTTGATGTGTTGACGGCCATAGTCGAGACAGTAAAAACAGGAGAAGGCGGCTATGGCTGGGTCGTAGACGGGGCTGGCTACATAATAACCCATACCGATAGCAGCTTCCAGCCGGATTTCAATGTGCTAAGGTCATCCGAGATGGGATTTGGCGGGCTTGAGGAGATAGGGCGCAAGATGATCGCCGGCCGGTCCGGCATCGAAGGTTACACTATGCCTGACGGCACAAAGAAAATAGCGGCCTATCACCCGATCCCCAACACTCCCGGGTGGGCCCTGTGCATGAGCATTCTGGAAACGGACCTTTACAGGCGGGCAAATCAGCTGTTTTATAAAATCGCTTTGATGCTGTTTAGTATCCTTATCGCTGTCATCATTGTAATCGATATCCTATCCAGCGTGATTTCCGAGCCAATCTCTATAGCTGTAGAAAGGCTGGATGCCATTGCTTCGGGAGATTTCGAAACCAGGCTGCCGGAGGAATATTTGAAGAGCCAGGACGAGATAGGCACCCTGGCAAGGGGCATCGACACCATGCAGACATCGATCGAAGCCCTTATCAAGCGGACCAGGTACATGGCCTACAATGATGCACTGACAGGTCTGCCCAACCGGGCAAAGTTCATGCAGGACATAGAGACCCTGACCAAGGATTATTCATTGTCTAAAAGGAAGTTTGGGGTCCTTTCCGTAGACGTGGACAACTTCAAGGACGTCAATGATACTATGGGGCACTCTGCCGGCGATCTGATGCTCAATATAATAGCAGGCCTGCTCAAGGATATCTGCAGCAAGGGCAAGGATGTCGTGTACAGGCATGGCGGAGACCAGTTCATCGTACTTATAAAGGACATAACCGGGTCATCCGACCTGAATTCCTATGTCAAGGCAGTATATGACCACTTAAGCTCGGCGGTCAGCATCAGGGAGCAGGAGTTTTATGTCACGGTCTGCATGGGGGCCGCCATATTTCCCGATCATGGTACGGACGCGGAAACCTTGCTACAGAAAGCTGATCTGGCAATGAATGTGGGCAAGAGCAGAGGCAAGAGCAAGTACCACCTGTACGAGGAATCCATGAATGAACAGGTGACCTCCAGGCTTGACATGATCAAAAGCCTGAGGAAGGGAATTGAGCAAAACGAGTTTTACCTTTGCTATCAGCCGATCATCTCTGCGAAAACCGGCAAAATAGCTGGTGTTGAGGCCCTGGTCAGATGGAACCATCCATTCAAAGGGCAGGTGCTTCCCAATGAGTTTATTCCACTGGCAGAGGAAACGGGACTGATCGAGTCACTTGGGGAGTGGGTCCTGACCGAAGCCTGCAGACAGAACAAGGAGTGGCAGGACAGGGGATATGAGCCTTTCAAGGTGTCGGTAAACATCTCGGTCCGGCAGGTCCAAAGGAAGGGCTTCATTGACAGTATCCAGAGCATACTTGCCAGGACAGGCCTGCCTCCGGAGTTTCTGGAGCTGGAGATAACCGAGAGCGAGTTTATGAAATATATGGATATGCTGCACCATATCATTGAACAGCTCAAGGAGATCGGGATCCGTGTCTCACTGGACGACTTTGGCACAGGGTACTCTTCATTCAGCTATTTGAAGCATCTTCCGGTCAATACCCTGAAAATCGATAAATCCTTTATCCGCGACATAGAGACCGATAAAGAAAGGTCCATAACTGAAGCTATTATTCTGCTGGCCCACAGGCTCAACCTGAAAGTGGTGGCAGAGGGCGTTGAAACATACAACCAGTATGATATCCTGACCTCCCAGGGCTGTGACTTGCTCCAGGGCTATCTGTTCAGCAAGCCTATGGCAGCAGATGAGTTTGAAAGCCTGATCAGGACAGGCTATACCTTTGACAGGCCGATCGGATCATAGCTTTGATCAGATGAATATGCCCGCTTTCACCTTGACCGGTAAAAGCGGGCTCTTTTTTCACCCAGGGTACGGAACTGGCTTCCTTAAGATGTAGTTTTGCCCAGAAGCTCTTTAGTCAGTGCTCCTGTTTTCTTTTACAAAGACCATATAAAATGCAGGTATCAGGAACAAGGTCAGCGCTGTGGCATAGACCAGGCCGCCTATGGTCGTGACCGCCATCGGCCGGAGGATCTCACTGCCTCTTGATCTGTCAAATACCATGGTGAGCAGGGCAAATATGGTCGTAAGAGCGGTCATCAGGATAGGCCTCAGCCTGACTTCAGCTGTTCGGAGCAAGGCCTCCTTTTTGCCCATGCCTTGCGCCATCAGCTGGTTTGCACAGTCCACAAACAGGATGCCGTTGTTTACGACGACGCCTACAAGCAGCACCAGCCCAATGAGTGCCACTATGCTGAGAGGCAAGCGGGTCAGGTACAGGGCCAGGAAGCCACCGGTGAAGGCCAGGGGGATCGTGAACAATATAATAAAGGGCGAAAGCAGGGACTGGAACTGGGCTACCATAACGAGGTATATAAAGACTATTGCCAGGACCAGGATGACATATAAGTCTTTGTATGTATCATTAAGCATTTCCTGCTCCCCGGCAGCCTCCCAACGGATCCCTGCAGGGAAATCATGGGCATTGAGCCTGTCCTCCAGGATTTTGCTGACCTTTCCGATACTGTATCCGGGTTTGAGGGATGCACTGACCGAGACATACCGTTCCTGATCACTGCGGTGGATGGACGAAAAGCCTTCTGCTCTGTCGATCCGGGCTATATCCCCGATCCTGACGTTTTTGCCGTCTGCGCTCACGGCTATGATGTCTGAAAGGGACCTTTCCGTGATCCTGGGTGTCCTTGCATCGTGTATAGTGATCTGGTATACGGTATCTCCGTCCTTTAGCTTTGTAATGGCCGTGACCTCCGCCAGGGCCTTGTTCACTGCGTTGAAAACCTGGAATATGGTCACGCCTTCTGCCATTGCAGCAGCCTTATCTACTGTTATACGCAGCTCACGGTTGGTTTTGCCCAAACCATTGTCGACATCAGCAGTGCCTTCTATACTGCTGATTATATCAGTGACATCCATGGCCGCCTGCCGCAGGTCGTCCGTATCCATGCCAAACACATTGATTACTACTTCGCCGCCGCTTAGCATATTGACGTACTGGTTGATATCTGAGATGTCCACTTTAAAATCATACCCTTCAGCAAGGGACCTGATCTCATCTGCTATTTCAGAAGCTGTCCTTTGGCGTTTATCCGCAAGCAGGAGGTTGACTGTAGCAGTGCTGCCGGTTATAAGGTTCATCATACCAAGAGCAGCATCTGAACTATCTCCTGTGTACATTATTCCTATGGTTTTTATCTCCTCATTGGAAGACAGGGCACCGTAAAAGTCGTCAAGCGCTGCAAAAGCTTCTGCGCGGCTGTAATGGCCAGGCATCGTGATCCTAAGCTCTATTGCGCCTGTATCCATATCAGGGAATAACACCCTGTCAAAATCAAGAGCCGCAAGAATACTGAGAGCGAACAGGACTGCGCACAGGGCAATAGTAGCATATTTGCATGTCAATGCCTTGTTCAGCAGCCTTTTATATACTGCAGCAAGCCTTCGGGAAAAATCCATACCTGCAGCCAGCTCCTTGCCAAGGGAAAAGGAAGATGCTGCAGGCACCAGGGTCAGGGAGGTCAAAAGGCTTGCAGATAACGAAAATGCTATGGTAAGGGCCATATCGGTGAATATCTGCCTGGTGATCCCCCTGACAAAAGCAATGGGGAGGAACACTACAACTGTTGTCAGCGTTGATGATATGATCGGGCCAGCGACCTCTTTTGCGCCCAAAAGAGCTGCCTCCTTTACAGGCTTGCCCTCTGATATCATTTTATATATGTTCTCTATTACTACTATCGAGTTGTCGACCAGCATACCTATACCAAGGGCTAGCCCACCCATGGATATAACGTTCAGGGTGATGCCGGAAAAATACATCAGCACAAAGGTGGTAACAACGCTGATCAGTATTGAAGCAGCTACTATGAAGGTAGGCCTGATCCGCCTTAAGAATACCAGCAAAACGACAATAGCCAGCAGGGAACCATAGAGTAGGTTGTCAAGCACTGTATCGATCATCATGTTGACATAGTCGCCCTGATCCATAAGGCTCTCAAAGACAAAGCCTTTATATGTCCTGGAAAGCTCCAGGACCTTGCGGCTGATCCTGTTGGTCACATCAGTGGTGGAATAGCCGGGCTGCTTCTGTATGGACAGCATGATAGCGTATTGGTCGTTTACCCGTGAGTATATTCTTGAAGTATTGTCGGTGGCGATGATCTCAGCTATATCCTCGAGTCTTACCTTGCCAAAGTCGGGAATATCCATAATTACCATGGATCTAAGTTCATCCAGGTTTTTGAAAGCGTCTCCCACGCGGACAACAAGGCTTGAGCCATTCTCAGAAACTGCCGAGCCTGCGGGCAGGGACAGGTTTTGTGCCATCAGGATCTTACCAAGCATTTCTGCAGTTATATCTAGATCCGGGATCTCTGTTTCCTCAAGCCTGGACTGCACGATCTCGTCTACCCTGGCTTCGACCCCGTCCAAGAGGTCCTGCCTGGTGGCTCTCAACAGCTCTTCTGCGGCTGAGCGCTTTATTCCCAAGGAAGCCAGCCTTGATACCTGGGCTTCGATCCCCTCGTCGATTTGCCTTATGATCTCCGTCCTGGCGGCGACTCTGATCTCTTCCTCGGCGCGTTTCAGGTAATGGCCCTTCAGCCTGTTATTAAGGCTGTTTACTTTGGATTCCGTGATGGTGACATTGATGTAGTTTTCTATCAGGCCCGTTGCAGAAACCGAGGCTACTCCCTCGATGCTTTTCAGCTCGGGTATGATCTTATCATTTATGAACCTTGCTGCTTCTGCATCGGTCTTGCCTTCCAGGGAGACTGATGCAGTCATGATGGGCAGCATATCCGGGTTCAGCTTCATGATGACCGGGGTCCCTGTGCCTTCCGGCAGGTAAGCGGCCACAAGGTCAAGGTTTTCACGCATTTCGACTATGGCCGAATCCATATTAGTGTCAGTATCAAACTCAAGGATGATATAGGACAGGTGCTCGGAGGATATGGACTTTAGCTGCTTTACATTGCTGGTGGAAGCCAGGGCCTGCTCCAGCACTGAGGTCACTGTCAGCTCGACTGCCTCGGGAGATGCACCGGGACAGGCCGTTATCACCACTGCATATGGAAGGTTTATGCTGGGCAAAAGGTCCAGGCTCATGTTGGTATAGGAGATGATGCCCAGGATCATCACCATGATGATGACCACGACTACAGTATAGGGCTTGTTGATGCTCAGCTTTGACAGCATAGGGGATTTTCCTTTCAGATCTGCGATAGTTTGGTTTGATCGACTCTTCGATTGACTTCATTTAGTATGCAGCACGGGATGGTTTTTTATCCATATTTTACATAGTATCAGGCGGCCGGGAATACATTTTTAAGAGGAATGATCCGACTCACTTTCGGAGGTGTATGCCTTGAAGATTTGCTATATAAGCCGCAAAGAGCTGCTTCTGGCAGTGGCCGGGCTTGTCCTGCTAGCTGGGGTATTTGCCGGCTTTAGTGTCCTGCCCGCCAGGCAACCGGTCCAGATGGCCGATATAACGATAGTAGTAGACCCGGGACATGGAGGCATAGATGGAGGCACCCATGACAACAAGGGCCTCCTGGAAAAGGACATAAACCTTGAAGTTGGCCTGATACTGCGCCGATACCTTGAAAGCAAAGGCCTTAAGGTAGTCATGACCAGGGAGGAGGATATATCTTTAGAGAAGTTCAGCACTATAAGATCCAGCCGTTACAGGAGAGACCTTGATGCCAGGAAAAACATAGTCAACAACAGCGGCGGGGCTTTGCTGGTTAGTATCCATGTCAACGCACGGCCCAAATACCCCGAGAGCCGCGGCACGATAGTCTTCTACTATCCTGGCTCCGACGCGGGCAAGCAGCTCGCAGAGACTGTTTCAAGGTCGATCAACAATAAGGTATACAAGCAGTATCTTAATACAAGTGATGCCCGCTCCAGGATCATGACCAATGACTTTTTCATACTCAGGGAGTCGATCATACCTGGTTGCCTGGTCGAACTGGGCTTCATAACAAATCCGGAGGACAAGAGGCTGCTGCAGGATGAAAAGTTCAAACAGGTCATGGCAGAGGCGATCGGCGACGGGATAATAGAAATGTTGAAGCAAAGCCATGGCAGGGATCCCCTGCTTTTCAGATGGCTAAAAACAGGGTTCAGGGACTGAGCACTGTGCCGATTTTGCTTGGTATTACGTCTATTGTATCAGGAGCGCAATATTTCTTGATGGGTTCATATTTGGCCTATATTGCGCCTATCGCCTTTATGTCTGCAGTAGAAGCACAATTTGCAATTAGAAAATGAACAGCAAATCGTCTCTATATCAAAGTAATGCACTGGGATTATGATCTATCTGTTCTTTGGATAAAATGACCTGACAACTAAGGGTCAGTATATTTGGGTTTGACATATCGGCATAAGTGTTATTTAATATATATAGGAAAACGATTAACCTTCATCTTTATTCTGATGCAGGAAAAGGAGTGTCATCAATGCGCATAAGAAGATTTGCATCAGTTTTTATTTTGTCATGTATCATGTTTACCCTGTTGGCAGCATGCAATACGGGCATACCTTCTGACGAGCCCAGCAGCAGTCCGACACCGGGAGCTACCAAAAGCCCGACTGCATCCCCAAAACCAACGCCAGAGCCTACCCCTGAGACAACGCCTGTCGAGGGGCCGCTCAATCACCTGCATCAGCAAGGAGAATACTTCTCGCCCATATTGGGCTTGTGTGAGGATTATCCCAAAGGCACGAGTGTAGAGACCATAGAACAAGATTTCGCTCTTATGGTCGAGTACGGCATCAAGGATATGAGGGTCAGCATTGCCTGGGGAGACTATGAAAAATTCAAAGGGCATGAGAACTGGACTCTGCTGGATGCCAAGGTCGACCTGGCTGAAAAATACGGCATAGAGCTTTATCCGTATATATGCTATTCACCCGGCTGGGCTACGGGTGGAGACTGGAGGAGACCTCCCAAGGACCTTGATGACTGGTATAATTTTGTATACAGGGTAGTCGAGCGCTACAAGGGCAGGATCAGCCACTGGGAGATATGGAACGAAGGCGACAACTACGATTTTTGGACAGGCTCCTGGCAGGAGCAGCTTGAGCTTGTGAAAGTAGGCGCCAGGGCAGTAAAGGATGCGAACCCGGACGCAGTGACCATATTCGGCGGACTGACCAACAAAACCCCGGGGCATGTGAACACCATATTCACCTCAGGGACCGCCCAATATATAGATGTCATCAACGTGCATTTCTATAACGGCACATGGGATCCGAAGCCTATAGAGACCATATACGGCACCCTGAAGCTCATCGGAGACGTGATACGCAAGCACGGCGGCAAACAGGAGCTTTGGGTGGCAGAGATAGGCTACAGTGATTATGTGCAGGAGGACGGCAAAACCGTGTCCGGCTGGGTAAGGAAGAACTACCCCTATGAAAAGACGAGGCATTTCCAGGCTGTGGCCTTCTACAGGTCATTCAGCCAGATCGTCGCCACGGAGGATGTGTCCAATGTCCTTTGGTATGAAATAAAGAACCTAAGGCTGGACAGCGCCGCAATAGGTGATGTGAACAACTACTTCCTCGGCGCATTGGACCATGATCGGTTCCCCAAGCACCTGTGGTTTGCAATAGCTTCTGCCAGGCAGCTGTTTGCTGCCCCCTACAAGAAGATAAATGTTGACCTGACTATAGAGCATGACAGGGACGAGCCTCCCCTGGTATACAGCTTCAAGCGGGAAAACGGCGATGTCGTTTTGGTTGCCTGGATAAGGGGCATGGAAAGGGATACCATAAAAATAGAGGTTCCGGGCAGCTACAAGAAAGCGCTGAAGTATTCGGTGACCGGCGAGAAGACCCCCCTTGGATATACTGAAAGCGAAGATGGCATTGCTCTTACCCTGGAGCTTGACCCGGCAGATATCCATATCATAGAGCTGCTTGCAGATACTGTGCCTGCAAGGCTGACATTGACCGATGTAAGGGCTGAAAAGGGACATGACGGGATATACAAGGTAAGGGCAGCTGCTGTTAATGCAGGCGGAGAGAAAGCCAAAAACATAACTGCAGAGATCGTAGCAAGCAAATACCTGGAGGTCAGCCAGTCTGCAATAAAAGATATAATGGAGTTGAAGCCCGGAGAGAAAACAGAGCTTTCCTGGGAAATAAGGCTGAAAGGCACGGCAGGGCAGAAAGAAGCGCCCCAGCTCTGGGTAGTAGTCAGGGATGGGCAGAGCCCGCCTGCGGCGACCCTGATTGAACTGGATATAAACTAAGTTATTTATTACAGGCCACTCATCATGGTTCACAAGAGTGGCCTTTATTTGTATATAGAAAAGCATGATTATGGTATAATGATATAGCAATAACAAATCCTGGGGTGATATAGTGGATCCGAAGTTGCAGGATTACATAGCTGTAGTCTTTTCATTATAGGGTTTGCCTTGTTCACATTGGGTTTTGCATATGGACTCAAATCTTTTGCCGGCAGCCCTATGATCAGCGCAGCCACCTGGCTTACGGCCTTTATGTCCGGCATGATGTTTATAGGCATCGGGAAAATCATAGACCTGCTTGAGAAGATCCTGAACAAGTGATCCTAAAGTTGGCATGCCAGGAGGTTTCAACTTCTCTAGTGGCATGACATATAATGAATGGTAGGAGGGAAGTCCATTGAAAAAGAGAGCTTTGCTTTTTGGCATAGTCATAGCTTGTCTTATGTTCATACTGACAGGATGCCTGCCGGGGGACGGTACGTCCTCATCAGACAAGCCCGCTGGTTTCTTCCGGGGCATCTGGCATGGCTGGGTTGCGCCGATTTCACTCATTGGAGGCCTTTTCAACAAAAACATAAGGGTTTATGAGGTATACAATACCGGATGGTGGTATGACTTTGGCTATTATATAGCTGTTATCAGCGGCTTTGGCGGCCTGGCCCTGTCACGTAAAAGGGGCGGTAAATAACAAGTCAAATCAACGTCATTTACCCAGATATCCAGCATTTTGATTGTCCTTTGCCTGATTTCTGCCCGGATATAAATGCAGCTGTTTGTTATCAACTTGTCAGCTTAACTTGTTAACTACGAGAGTAACTTCAAGGGGTTTCAACGGTTTTCATCTGTTTTGCTGAAATAATAAACCGCTCGAATCTATTGATCCAAGCGGTTTATTTGGTCTGGGTGAGAGGATTTGAACCTCCGGCCTCTTGAACCCCATTCAAGCACGCTACCAAGCTGCGCCACACCCAGTCATTCATAACGAACACTAAATATACTACTACAAGTTTAAGAAAAATGCAACAGTTATGCTGGTGTTTTAAAAGAAAAATTGCACCAGCACAGCCATTTTGGCCAGTGGTGCAATTGCTGGCAGTTTGGATCAATAGTCTTCCTTGAAGAGCTTGAAATAGGCTTGCGAATGCAGGCAGGAGGGACATACCTTTGGTGGTGTCGTGCCATAGTGCACATAGCCGCATTTATCGCATATCCACTCGACAGGTTCGTCTCTTTGGAATACCTTTTCATTCCTCACATTGTCGGCAAGCTTGATAAATCTGGTCTCATGCCGCTTCTCAGCTTCTGCTATCATCTGGAATGCCGAAGCCACATCAGGAAAGCCTTCTTGTTTTGCTACTTCAGCAAAGGCAGGATACAGATCATGCCATTCTTCCTTTTCTCCCGCTGCAGCCGCCTTAAGGTTTTCCAGGGTGTTGCCTTTAGCTATGGGATAACCGGCATTGATCTCAACTACAGTGGGCAGCTCTTCCTTGAGGCCTTCGACAAGGAAGTTGAAGAACCTTTTGGCATGCTGTCTTTCGTTGTCCGAGGTTTCCCTGAAGAATTTTGAGATCTGTATGTAGCCTTCCTCTCTTGCAACCTTTGCGTAAAAATCATACCGGTTACTGGCCTGGGATTCACCTGCGAAGGCCTTCAGCAGATTTTCCGCTGTTTTCATACCCTTTAAGCTTTTCATAAACAACCTCCCAATATTTATTATTAATTATATTACTGCCCAAATTAAGCAGTAATAAACCAAAAAGCATAATAGGACCGCCCGTGCAGCACAGACAGTCCTGAAGAGGCTATTTGAATCAGAAGGAAGCCAAAGGTATTTTGACAGTCCTATCTGAGAGAAGCGGTAACTACCAGCTGCTGGCCTGGATAGATCAAATCGGGGTTGGCCAGGTAGTTGAACATGATGATATTCTGAACAGACGTGCCAAACCTGCGGGCGATCAAATATACCGTATCTCCGGGCCTTACGGTATATATGATGGCTTCCGGCGGCGACTGCGGTATGATCAGCACCTGGCCTACTCTCAGCACATTCGGGTCGGGAAGGTAGTTAAAGGTCAGTATATTGTGAATGGTGGTATTGAACTTCTGAGCTATCGTAAACAGGGAATCCCCCGGCTCAACAACATAGGTGAAGGTTCCCAGGGGTGCCTGTGGCGGGTTGTACATATAGCCACCTCCATGAAACAAAATGATAGTACATTCTATGAGGAAGACAGTCAGAAGTTGAAATCACCGGTTGCTATGTCCGCGCAGGAAAAAAGGACGGTTCATCCAAATGTCGCTATACAGGCTGAACCGTCCTTCTATTTGATTTTGCATATTATGTGTTCTTTCCTAAAAAGCGATCAGTCGAATATCGGCACAACAGCGCCCTTGTACTTTGTCTCCATGAATTCCTTGACTTCCTTGCTCTGCAGGGCTTCGATGAGTGCTTTGATGGCCGGGTCATTCTCTTTGCCTTCCTTGACGCAAACTACATTTGCGTATGTCTGGGCAGCTTCGGAATCCTTGTCTTCGACTGCAAGGGCATCTGTGCTTGCATTGAGCCCGGCCTGGATGGCAAAGTTGCCGTTGATTACAGCCATATCAACATCCTGCAGGGAATGGGTGAGCTGTTCTGCAGCCAGCTCCTTGATCTGCAGGTTCTTGGGGTTTTCAACGATATCAAGTACCGTTGCATAAAATCCTACGCCTTCTTTCAGCTTGATGAGCCCCTGGGCTTCGAGCAGCATGAGGGCCCGGGCTTCGTTGGTGCCGTCGTTGGGTACGCATATCACGGCTCCGTCCTTCAGGTCATCAATGGACTTTGTCTTGCCGGCGAACAGGCCGAAGGGCTCGTAATGAATGGCTGCCACAGATACCAGCTTGGTCCCGTGGTCCTTGTTGAACTTGTCCAGGTAGGGCTGGTGCTGGAAGTAGTTGGCGTCCAAATCGCCATCGTTGAGAGCTAAGTTTGGCTGTACATAGTCGGTGAACTCAACGATTTCGAGCTGAATGCCCTGCTTGGCCAGGATCTCCTTGGCTACCTCCAGGACCTCGGCATGGGGTGTGACGCTAGCCCCGACTTTAAGTACATTGGTTTTCTTTCCTGTGTTTGCGCAGCCTGTGAATACTGCAGCCAAGAGAACAAGTGACAGTAAAACTAAAGCGATTCTTTTCATTTTCTCATTTCCCCTTTACAATAGAATTTTATTATAAAGTTAAATTTGATTATTACCTGATGCGTTTGTCATTTCTACGGGAGATCCAGTTGCCTGCTGCCTGCAGCACCTGGACTATTGCGACCAGCACGACTACCATGACAATCATTATATCTGTCTGTTTTCGGTGATAGCCATACCTTATGGCTATATCGCCCAGCCCGCCGCCTCCTACGACGCCTGCCATGGCAGAATAGCTCAGTATCGTGGTAGTGGTGATGGCAGCGCCCAGGAGCAGTGAAGGTCTGGCTTCAGGCAAAAGCACCTTATACACTATCTGAAAGGGCGAGGCCCCCATAGATAGGGACGCTTCTATAACGCCCCGATCGACCTCCTTTACAGAGCTTTCCACCATCCTGGCAATGTAGGGCGCTGCTGCTATAACAAGCGGTACGACAGTAGCGGAGGAGCCTATCGTCGTACCCACTATAGCCCTGGTGATCGGCATTACCGCTATCAGCAGTATGATGAAGGGTACGGACCGAAGGACATTCACTATGAATCCGATGATACCGTTGACAAGGGGATTTGGCTTGATGCCGTCCTTGTCCGTCACCGTCAGTATCAGTCCTATTGGCATGCCGATCAGGTAGGCAGAGGCTGTTGAGACAAATGTCATGTACAGGGTTTCTCCAAAGCCTTCTGCTGTCAGTTTCATCAAATCCCCAATTGTCATGGTCAGGCCTCCTCCTGATAAGATATATGTTCAGAATCCAGATAGGATAGTATCCTGTTTACCGCTACAGGGTCCTCCGGCAGTTGCAGGAGCATCTGGCCGTATATCTTGCCATGGATATTTTTTGTATCGGCAAATGCTATATTGACCAGGGTGCCGCACTTAAGCACCATTTCGGCTATAATAGGCCGGTCGGCAGAGCTGCCGTCAAAGACCAGACGCAGCAGCTTGCCGTTGCCTGTGAACTTTTCGATGTTTTCGCTGCGCTCGTAGAGAAGCTTCCTGGCAGCTGCGCTTTTAGGCCTGCGGAACACCTCGTCCACGGTACCGATCTCTTCGATGTGGCTTCTATCTATTATGGCTACACGGTTGCAAATCCGCTCGATGACCTTCATTTCATGGGTGATGACTACTATGGTCACCCCGAGCTTTTGGTTGAGATCCTTTAGCAGGGCCAGGATGGACTGGGTGGTAGTCGGGTCCAGGGCACTTGTTATCTCATCGCAGAGCAGGACCTTGGGGTTGGTGGCCAATGCCCTGGCTATGGCAACGCGCTGCTTCTGACCGCCGGAGAGCTGGGCCGGATAGGCCTTCTCCTTATCAGCCAGGCCTACGGTTTCGAGCAGTTGCCTTGCCTTTGTCCTGGCTTCCTTTTTTTTGACCCCGGCGATCTCAAGGGGGAAGCAGACATTATCAAGGGCGGTGCGCTGCATAAGAAGGTTGTAGCCCTGGAAGATCATTCCGATGGACTGGCGTTCCCGGCGGAGCTCGCTCTCGGAAAGGGAGGTAAGGTCACGGCCGTCTACGATCACGCTGCCCGAGGTTGGTTTTTCCAATAGGTTCATGCATCTGACGAGCGTGCTTTTACCAGCGCCCGACAGCCCTATGATCCCAAAGATCTCGCCGCGCTTTATAGATATGTTGATATTGTCCAGGACAACGATACTGCCGTTGTTGGTGTGGAATGTCTTGTGCAAGTCCCTTACCTGAATAATATAGTCTTCCTGCATCCTTATCTCCTTTCCCGGTGCATACTCTCATGCTGAACATATAAGCCAAAGATCTATATGCCTTAGATACAGGCATTAACAGGCATTAAAAAACGCCCTTGAAAATATTCAAGGGCGAGAACTTTACGTTTCGCGGTACCACCTCGTTTTATCCATACCTCACGATATGAACCTCAAAGAGTACTAACATACTCATCCGCTTTCACGGGCGTACCCGTCGCAGCCTGTGCAGATATATGCAGTCGGTGCGCAGCTCCAAGGCCATCTTCAGCAAAGTCTTCCGCGCCCTTTCTCAGCAACCGGGCTTTCTGTAGCGTATCCCAATGCTTACTCTCCTTTTCATAGCATTTGGTGTGTATATTCAGTTTTCTTAAAAAGAATTATATTGCTCTATATATTACAGTCATACACGGGCTTTGTCAATAGGGAATTTTATTTTTTTATATTCAAATCAGCTTTTCATAGGCAAGCCTTTTAGACCCGTCCTCAAGGTATATGATGCCGCGGTACTGAAAACCGTTCTTTGATAACAGCCCCTGCATGGATCTGTTGTCCTCATGAGTGTCCACCCTTATGCTATGTATTGCCTTTTGTCTGCAAAGGCCTTCTATGTTTTCCAGCATGACGGATGCTGCCCCGGTACCTCTGGTTTCATCTGATACGGCTATCCGGTGTATTGCAGCATAAGGAAAGTTGCTCAGCCACCTTCCTTCATATATGTGTTCATAGTTTTTGTCACCATCCAGGACGACTGCAACAGTACCAACAACAGATCCGCATCGCTCCAGCACATAGCTGTTTGAATTTTCTATATCTCTCTCGATGACACCGGCATCAGGATAGCCGTCCTGCCACTGATCAACGCCCTTTGACTTAAGATAGGCCTTTGCCTGGCCTATTATGGCCATTATCTGAGGTATATCTGCTTTGACCGCTTTTCTGAAATGCATATTCAACTCCTTGTACCGGTCCTTTGTGGACTATTTTGTAGCGCTCATTTTTGTTAGTTATTATAGCATAAGCCGTTATCAGAAAGAAGGCCTGCGCTGTAAGGCGGGCCCTTGCCGGAAAAAGCAGTATAGACGGAGCAGACGGCATAGCTGTCGGCATTTGGACATAAAGCGGGGCGGGCAGCTTTGTACTGCCCGCCGGTCTGCCAAAGGTCTTTGTAAAGGGATCATGTTTTGGCCGCTTTATATATAGTGAAGGAGGATAGTATGTAGCTGTGGGAAGCAGATCAGAAGGTACTTGTGAGATCTATTTGTATACCTTCATTCAATGATTTTTCAATAGCCTCAAGAATTTCTATCACATGCAGGGCATGATAGGGATCTGCTTTCGGGCTGGTGCCGCTATCAAGCGCCCTTGCCATATCAACGAGGCCTCTGCACCATTCGATACCGTCATATGCACCTGAGGTATCAGCCACATCCTCGTATGGCTTGAAGTGCTCGGCAAACCTCAGGGGCGACCTGAAGAAAAGGGAGCTGCCCAGGTACAATACCCCTTTGTCACCGACAAATTCCACGGATGCGGGTCGCTTCATATAATCGATCAAAAAGCTGGCGTTCAAAGTAAAGTGTATGCCTGAGGCAAGCTCGATCTCAGCGTACAGGTGATCCGGCTTTTTTATCCTGAAGGCCCTGTCCTGAAGGTCGAACCTCTCTGGCATCAGAACTTTGCCAAATGCCCTTACCCTGACAGCGGGTCCGAAGAGGTAGGTGATATAGGTGATCGGGTATATGCCCACATCATACAGTACTCCTACATCATAAAGAGATGAGGGATTCGGGTGCCATTTCTCAAACATGCCGTTGTGCATCTGGGCTGCAACCAGCCTGATCTTTCCGGTTATGTCCTCCTTCAGCAGTCTGGCAGCTTCCATTTGAGTATCTCCAAGGAAGGTGATGGGGGAGGAGCACAACATCAGTCCTTTTTCAGCCGCCAGGGCGACTATGCCCTTTGCCTCTTCATAGGTCATGGCTATTGGCTTTTCCGTGTAAACGTGCTTGCTGCCCACCAAAAGGCGGCGGTTTATTTCGCCATGGACCCTGGGGATCGTCAGATTGACGACTATACTTATATCCGGATCCTTTATGATATCATCTATGGAATCAAAAACAGAAGTCCCATGGGCATAGGCAAACTCTTCTGCCCTTGACCTGTCTATGTCATATACCCCCTTGATATTTATAAAGGGATAGGGCTTCAGTGTCTGTGCATACTGTACCGAGATGTTGCCGCAGCCGATTATCGCGATGTTGGTATTCTTCATCTGTAAAACTCCTCAAGCCATTTTTCGAGTATTGCCTTGCTCTCTGCACAGTCCTTCGACGGGTCAAAGGTAAAGGGCTCGTGCTCTATGCTGTAACTGCCCGTATAGCCGCTTTCCTCCAATAACCTTACACATCTGTAAAGGGGTACGCAGCCCTTGGTGTAGGCACAGGTGTCATGGCGGCCGGGGGCCTTTATATCCTTCAGGTGTACGTGCATCACCCTGTCTGCAAGCAGCTCGGCTGCCTTGTCCGGCGGGTAGCCGTTGGTCATGAACCAGCCGGTGTCAAGGGTGACCCCGACGTACTCCAGAGGCGTACCTGCTATGATCGCCTCGACATCCAACGCAGTTTTTTCGTTGGGATGGTTTTCAAAGGCAAAGCGCACGCCCTCTTTCTCCAGGATCTCTACAGCCCGTTTTTTATTGTTCAGGAAAAATGAGCTTCCACCGCCCATCAGATCGAACCCCAGGGCCTTGACCAGGCGGCAGGCCTTGGTAAACTCCTCTTCAGTCGAGCCAAACTCACCGACATAGCTTAGAATCTCGATGCCGTACCAATCCAGGACCTCGTTGGCTATTTCTATATGCTCATCTGTAGCCCAGGCCCAGTTGAGGTGGGCGGTCCACAGGTCCATATAGTCAAAGCCGAGATTTTTTATAGTAGAGACCAGCTCATCAAACCTGTCGCCAAAGGTGTCAAGAGGCCTGAAGTACTCATTTGTGGCCTTGTCACCGTCAGCCCAGTTTTCAGAGAATATCCTGTAGCCACTGGTCCTTGCAACAAAATTAGCGCTGTTAAAGGAAAGCTTGATCATTGAAATCTCCTTTCGTAGATAAAGATAAGTCTTGCTTAAGCTTTCTTGCCTTATTAATACCCACAAAGTAGATTATAAAACCTGATAGACATGGAGCAAGCCCTTATTGCATAAAGTAAACCACTTTGGGATCATAGCTCACTCGTATGGCCTCTGGAAACCGGATAAACCAAAAAAATCGGCGCATTCGGAGAACGCGCCGGTCACGGGAAAGCCCAAAGCTGCTTAAGATCTTCTAATTCAGAATAAACCTGGCTGCCTGGGCTTTCAACATGTTATGCAGGGGGCTGAAAAGCATTAGTACGATTATGAAGTTGGACGCGCCATGGACGACATCGAAGGTGATGCCTCTCAACCAGTATGCTATACCATAGGCAGGACCATAGAAAAAGGATTCGAATACCGCAGAGAAGAAACCAAAGGAGAACCCGAATATACCGGCCAATGCAGCATAGCCGAATTCCGACTTGATCATCCTGCTGAGCAAGGTAGTGACTACTACAAGGCAGGGCCACAAGGCATAGTATACCAGGACCCATGTTGAAAAGCCATACAGGAGTATTTCAGTCGTAACGAAGACGATTGAAGCAAGTAAGGCCCGTTTCAGGCCCAGGGTGACGGCGAAGAGCATAAGGAACAGCGTTACGATTTCTACATTCGGCATGAAGCTCAGGGCCAGCTTGCCCGCAGTCAGGGCAGCGCTCATGAGGCCCACGATAACGACATCCTTTACTTTCATATCTAGTTCCAGGTTGTTAGTACAAAGCTGTATATCTCGCCGTCTTTGAGCGGGATCTGATCTATACCGTACTCAGCGTCGACGTCATTTATCTTTATACTGAAGAATTCTTTCGATTCATCTGCGGTATAGTCCATCATAGCTTTCACATATGCTCCCAATCCGGTGAACTCACCAAAGTCCGCACCAAGCTCATCTTTCTTTTCCTTGATTAGTTCACCCAGGTATTCAAACTTGGTAGTGTATGTGAACTGCTTGTCTATATCCTGGTGCTCAATAACGATATGGATATTAACTGTTTTCTCGTCTGCCGTAGCTTTGGGGATAATAAAGAACTTGTACACTGCGATTATGGCAGCAGCGACGAGCAAAACTGCTATGACAGCAAGTATTTTTTTCTTCATGTTTTCTCCTCCTATAAGCAAGTATTAACAGTTGATATGACCTAATATGCACTCTGGCGAATGTCAGTCTCCATGCCGGCGGGGATCCGGCCTAACTTTCCCGGCATTCCTCCTTTGCTGACTTCCGGACAAATAAGAACCCCTTCAACCGGTCCGGTTGAAGGGGGCATGCTGCAAAATTTACGAACATATAATAAGCATAAGCTGTGTAAAACAGCTGCATATTATAAGTCCGCTGGCTTATACTTATATTGCAACACCCTTCAATTACCCGTGAAGTTAATAGTGTTTCAGTATAGGCAGGTCTTCCGGCTCTAGGCGTATATGCGATTTCGCCTTCCCAGTCTCCCAGTGGCATATTGAAACCGCTAAACCTATTACGGCGGCGGGACCGCACAGGCTTCTAACCTGTTTCCCTATTAATGCATGATGCAACCTATACCAGCTATATTCAGTTGTCAGTTTTCTATATAATATTACAATGCGGTAGATAAAGCAATATGATTTTACAAGCCTTGGACATATATCAGAAAATCAAGGTCATTATCGAGTGAGGCAGACTTTTTGCCCTGGCAATCAGGTCATTGTACCTCAGGTTGAAATCAAATTCCCTGTCGGTACGGTTCAGAACGACAAGTACCTTGCTGCCGTCAGGTGTCTTGAAAGCAACCGTTTCTAGACTGTCATCAAAGCAGGAGCTGCCTATCCGTCTGCTCCCCGGCCTTATAAACTTGCTGAAGTGGCCTATGTAATAATAGGAAGCCTCAAGGCAGAAGGTGTCGTTCTTAGTGTCGGCCATGACCGGAGCATCGCAGTAATTGGCCACATGGTTGGGACCGCCGATCTCATTCAATATCATGTTCCAGTCCGTCCAGGCACTGGTGTGATGCTTCAGGTCCCCAAGGATCTCGTGGCCGTACTGCTCACCGTAGATCCAGGCGCCTCGTTCCTTGTGGAAGGAAACGCAGCCTTCTGAAAAAATCAGTTTCTTTTCAGGCCATCTTCTGTACACTGCATCCAGGGCGTCAAAATGGTCTCCGCTGTACCAGTGGAAGGCAGTGCCGTAAATGTACCTGGCAGCTTCAGGGTCCTCGTAGGCTGCTCTGGCCCGCTCATAAACACGTTCCTTGTTATGATCCCAGATCATGATCTTTACATGGCCCAGCCCTTCTTTTTCCAAGACCGGCCCCAGATAGTTCTTCACAAAATCCTTTTCCTCTTCTGCGGTATATACGCAGCTGTCCCAGGTCTGAACGGCCTTGGGCTCATTTTGCACAGTGATGCCCCAGATTTTTACGCCTTCTTGTGCATATGCCTTGATGTACTTTGCATAATAACGGGCCCAGGCGTCATAGTATTCGGCCTTCAGCTTGCCGCCATGGTTCATCTGATTGTTGGTTTTCATCCAGGCCGGAGGGCTCCAGGGAGAGCTGAACAGCTTGAAATCAGCCCCTTCAACGGACATAGCCTCCTTTATCAGCGGCAGCAGGGCGGTCCGGTCCCGTTCAATGGAGAATGAGTCAAGAGAGATATCATTGTCTTTGACATAGCAGTAGTTGCCCAGAGAGAAATCGCAGCTGTTGATATGGGTGCGGCAGAAGGTATAGCCTATACCCTTGTCAGGGTTGAAATAGGCGTCCAGGATCTGCTTTCGCTTGTCAGGGCTCAGCTTGTAGAAGGTATCCGCTGCAGCCTCGGTAAACGCGCCGCCGAAGCCTATTATCTCCTGATATTCGACATCGTCATACACGTTGATGACCTGAAGCTCCTGCCCTTCAGCATCCGGGGCAAAGCAGAGGTCATCCTTCCTGGAGAGCCGATCATCCGTATCCCTTGCGGTCTGGTATACCTTGATCTTCATCTTATCACTCCTCTTTACCTTTATCTTTCAAGCCCTTCTTGCCAACAATAATATCTTGCTTCATGAACAATTTTCGTGCTTGCCTCAGTGATTCCTTTTTGTCCTTGCGCAGAAGGGCGATCTCATAATCAGTCAGCATCGTCATGCCTGGATGTTCTTCCCGGGTCAACTGCATTTTCTGCTTCCTCTTATCATTTAAGTCAATAACCTTGGAGTCTTCCATGACTAATAGTCACCTCCAACTATCGACCAGCCTGTACCAGGGCAGGCTGCTGTACTCATCGAGCATCCTGGATATGCTGTATATAAAGTCCTTGATCTCCGGTACTGCTATCAGGATGCCGGCTGCCTTGCGCACGGCCCTGATGAAATCAGGCTGCAGGTCCCTTTTCTCAGCCTCCGATGCCAGGGGGCAGATGCCCTTTGCCCTTATGTCCATTTTTATAAGCAGTATATTCTCCTCGGTAAGGTAGGGTACGAGCGGGAATATCCGGCAGGACAGGGGCCGCATATGCCTCGGGCATGTCCCGGTGCACCTGGCCAGATGAAGCCCCGGCATCACCATGTCTGCCGAAACTATCCTGAGCCATGAGGCCTGGTCCTTGAGTATCTCCTCTTCGCCGGGAAACAGGTACATGCCATGATCCTCGACACCACCGTCACAGCAGACCCTGTTGCACAGGCTGCCACAATCCCGTCGCAAGGGAGTGACCTTGTTCAGTATGTCATAAGCTTCTTTTATCGCTTCAAGCCTGTCCATTTGCTTCTCCTGTCCAAATCCTGTTAAATACAGTATATAACATTAACACAAGACTGCCAATAAATATTTCGCAGGCATCACATGATCAGGAGTGCCAGGATACAGGCCCTGACTTTGCAAATTTACAAAGTCCTATTTCTATGCTATTATGTTGTATATTATGAATGAAATTTGTCTATACCCGCTGCGTATACACAAATAACCGAAAAGCAGGTGAATAACGATGAGTACTGAGACAAGTGCCGGCATGCGGCTGTTGTTCTATATAGTCAAAAAGCTCACAGTGCTGGTTCTGCTGATAATGGTGATAATGATCGCCTTTTTTATAGCCTATGACATGGCCAATGTGTATGTGTTTCTGGACGATGGCATGACTCAAAGGGCGAATGTGATACTGAACAATGAAGACCCAACCTTGCTCAACAGGTTTTTCACATTGAAATACCTGAACTCCGATCCGATGCTGAACAGCAATCCGTTCAGGGATTATCTGATACAGGATTACGACTACGAGCTGAAGGTCACGAAGCTATGGGTATGGCCCTGGCAGTCAAGTACAGTAGTAGAGGTCATTGAGTACATCAAGGAGGATTCCTGGAAGTTTTCGATAACCGATGACTTCAGATCCAGGCTCATAGCAGCCCAGATGCCAGAGGATCTGGAGGAGGGCGAGGAGTTCCAGCTTAGGATACCCAAACCCCAGTGGCAGAACGGCAGGAAGGAGATCCACTTCAGGAAAATCGACGGCCAATGGAAAATTGATGGAATAGTCTTTATCGAAAGCCTTAAGCCGGAGGATATGAAATAGGTGCAGGATGTAGCGATTGATAATATTTAGATAAATTGGAAAGATAAGACCGGTATTTTACCGGCATTTTTTTTGGAGGAAGCTGCGGATATGTTCATCGGCAATGTTGAGATCAGGACCAATGTATTTCTGGCGCCTATGGCAGGTATCACAGACAAGGTGTTCCGCATGCTGTGCCGTGAGCAGGGCTGCGGCATGGCCTATACGGAGATGGTGAGCGCCAAAGGCTTGTTCTACGGGAGCGAAAAAACTGAGGAACTGCTTGAAACATCTCCGGGCGAGCACCCTGTAGGGGCCCAGATATTCGGCTCGGATCCGGAGATAATGGCAAAGATGGCCGAGAGGGTATCAAGGCTGGATGTTGACCTAATCGATATCAACATGGGCTGTCCTACGCCCAAGATCGTCAATAACGGCGACGGTAGCGCTCTAATGCGAGACCCGAAGCTGGCCGGTGAGATAATCCGCAGGACTGTCAAGGCTTCATGCAAGCCGGTCACGGTGAAAATCCGAAAGGGCTGGGACAGCGCCTCCATCAATGCCGTTGAAATAGCCCTGATAGCCCAGGAGGCCGGGGCTGCTGCAGTCACTGTGCACGGCAGGACCAGGGAGCAGTTTTACTCTGGAGAGGCGGATTGGGACATAATCGGGGAAGTAAAATCAAGGCTGTCTATACCGGTCATAGGCAATGGTGATGTGTTTACAGCGGAGGATGCAGCTGAGCTGATGAGGCGCACCGGTTGTGACGGAGTCATGATAGGCCGCGGGGCACTGGGCAATCCGTGGATCTTCAGGGATGCTGTCACCTATCTTCAGAAGGGGATGATAGAGCCTCCTCCCGGTCCGGCGGATAAGATCAATATGGCACTCAGGCATCTTAAGCTTTTATGCGAATATAAGGGCGAGAAGGTGGCGGTCAGGGAAATGCGGAAGCATATCGCCTGGTATCTGAAAGGCCTGAAGGATTCCGGCAAGGTCAAGACAGTTATAAACAAGGCATTGAGCCAGACAGAAATAAGGTCAGTACTGCAGGCTTATCTGAATGAGCTGGAGGGTTAAGTAAAAAGAAAGCGGCAACAAACATTTTTCCTGCTTTATTGAAAAAATACTCCAACAGGAGTATTATATACGTGAACAAGATTGTGCACATAACAAGAGACCCGGTGCATAAAGGAGGGATGCCTTACGGATTATTACAGGATAGGCGATAAAATAATCAGCCGGAAGAAGATATCCGCGGGTATCGAGAAGATCCTTACCGAGCGCAGCAAGGGCAAATCACAGCAGGAAGTGGCTGATGCCATGGGAGTCGACCGCACCTTCATATCCAAGCTCGAGAGCCTTGGGGAGCTGCGCAAGGGTAAAAACATAGCGGTAGTAGGGTTTCCTGTCAAGAACAAGGAAGAGCTGAGGCAAATCTTCCTGGACCGCGGGATCACAAATATCCTGCTGATGAACGAGAAGGAGCGCACAGCCTTTGTGGAGTCCAAGACAGGCCTAACCCTTGTCAACGAACTTATTCGGCTCATCAAGGAATACCGCAAGTATGACACTGTAATAGTGCTTGCATCGGATATGCGCACCAAGTGGATCGAGGGTCTGCTCGACAAAGAGGTGATCACAGTGGACATCGGTACCTCACCGCTCAAGGAGGATGTTTACGTAGAACCTGAGTCCATCATAGAGATCCTGGATCAACTTATCTAAAGCTGGGGGAATAGAAATGAAAAGAATAGTAAGCGTTAGCCTGGGTTCATCTTCCCGTGACCACAAGGTAACTGCAGAATTTTGCGGAGAGCAATTCGAAATAGAGCGCAGAGGCACCGACGGGGATGCTAAAAAGGCCATAGAATTGATAAAAGAACTGGACGGTAAGGTCGATGCCTTTGGTATGGGCGGCATCAGCCTTTACCTTTACGGCAGGAACAACCGCAAATATACTCTGAAATCCGCCCTTCCCTTGCTGAAAACTGCCCAAAAGACGCCGATGGTGGATGGTTCGGGGCTGAAAAACATACAGGAAGCCAATGTTGTCAGGTATCTCAAGACCGACCTCGGCCTTCCGCTTGAGAAAATGAAGGTATTCCTGGTATGTGGCATGGAACGGCTTGGACTTGCGGAGACTTTTCCGGAGATGGGCTGCCAGATGGTATATGGTGACATAATGTTCGCATTAGGCCTGCCCATCCCAATAAGAAGCATAAAGACACTACACAGGGCTGCTGCCCTGCTGATGCCTGTCATCAGGATGCTGCCCCTTAAAATGCTGTACCCTTCCGGCAAGAGCCAGGAGGAGATCGAGCCTAAGTTCATCAGGTATTACGATGAAGCGGATATCATCGCAGGCGATTTTCTGTATATAAAGAAGCACCTGCCGATGTTCATAAAGGATAAGATCATAGTGACCAATACGGTGACAGCCAAGGATGTAGACCTGCTCCGGGAAAGAGGGGCCAGGATGCTTGTCACAACTACACCAGAGCTTGGAGGCAGGTCCTTTGGCACCAACGTTATGGAAGCGGTCATCGTTGCCCTTATCGGGAAAAGGCCTGATGAGATAACTGTTGAGGATTATCAAAGCATATTGAAAGATGAAGCGTTTAAGCCCCGCGTAGTATATTTCAGTTAAAAGTTGAATACATTACTACTGACTGTAAAATGCAGTTGTAGGGGTAATACAGAATGGAAAAGTTTGCGGTCGTATCCAACACCGAAAATGGTGAGAGGATTATAAGCAGCCATCCGGTACTAAAACGATTACCCGTCAAGTATGCAAGGCTGGCCTTGAAATACATATACGCTCGTAAAACGGGGATCATCATTGACAATGAAGATAACACAGAGCTGGGTTACATCATAGATGTACCCGGTTTTTTTATGGACTGGCACAAGCTTTCAGGCACTGAAAAAATAAGATATGTCAAAGGCATGGCAAGGGTGCTCGATGACCTTAATGTATTTCATATATGCTTTCCCCACGTATATGAATATTTCGGATATGAGGAGGTATCGTACCTTGAGAGCAGAGGCTTTACAATCCTTGACTGCTATCTTCAGAGATCATCCGGCCTGCTCCTGGTCCTTAACCAGCTCTTGAACATAATGAAGCGGGATATGCCATTCCTTAATACAGGGATATGGGGTGCGGATACGGATGAGGGAAGGGTATGGGTAGAAGCCCTGGCTGACAAGGTCAATAATATGTGCATAGGGGGAAGCAGCTTGAAAGCCCTCAGCATCCTTGCTGACAGGGTGCTCAGGACGACAGGCTTATCATGCCAGATAACGACTGATGCCAGGGTATGCTTGAACAGTAAAAACATAGCGGTAATAGCCCGACCGACAGATGCAAAATATAATCTAGTCAAACCGTCTTTCCACTTTGCTGTTGCGAGGGACTACGCTTTCGGTGGAATACCTGTGACACCGGATATCGGGATATACGTCGTGGAGATGGCCTGGATCGACTTTCCGAGGGAGCTGTCGGCCGGGGTCGGTCTGAAGCCCTGGGAGGAGCTTGGTGTCCTTGAAGGACTGATCTACAATGTAAGCAAGGTCTACAGGGAGGACCTGATAAAACAAAGAGTATCCCTGGGGCAGTTGCAACGCCTGAACGCGATATACGGACTGTATCCCTTGAAGGTCCTTGGCTTCGTACAAAAGGGCTGCAGGATCCATTTTGACAGGATCCGCATGGACTATTTCAGGATAAAAAGGCGGTGGCTGAATGACAATAAGAACAGAGGCAATAATACACCTTGACAAATGCCATATTGGAAATTATAATTATTATTAAAATTCTCAAGCTTTTCCAAGTACTGCATCACAGCATGCAGTGCTTTATTTTGACTCCGGTCAAGGAAGCAAAAAACGGTCACTACGAAAGTATAATTTTAGCATATGGGCATATATTAGCAACATACATTTTTCTGGCTACAACATTAAAAAGGGGAGATAGGATATATGGCCAATAAGGAAACGATTTTGACTCCTTATGGTATAGCAAAGCTGGAGCAGGAGCTGCAGTTTTTGAAAACAGTACGCCGTAGGGAAGTGGCTGAACGCATCAAGCAGGCAATTGCATTCGGTGACATTTCAGAAAATTCAGAATATGATGAGGCAAAAAACGAGCAGGCTTTTATAGAAGGCCGCATAGTGACTCTTGAAAATATGCTGAAGAATGCAAAGGTCATAGATGACGAGGACATCGATACTAATGTCGTAAGCATCGGCTGCACCGTAAAAGTGCTTGACGTTGAGTTCGATGATGTTATAGAGTATACTATTGTCGGATCCGCCGAGGCGAATCCCTCAATGAACAAGATATCCAATGAGTTACCCGTGGGCAGTGCCCTGATAGGCAAACCGAAAGGTGCCGAGGTCGAGGCAAAGGTGCCGGACGGCGTGATCAAGCTCAAAATACTGGAGATCAGAAAATAGGCTGAGCAAGCAGGCTAAGAAACTTAAGGCAGAAGGATGTGTAACGGTGGCTAATACCAATGATGATGCTAAGACAGAGGTTTTGACCCAGGGAGAGGAGCTTAACGAACTGCTGAAGGTAAGACGGGATAAGCTCGCAAAGCTGCAGAAGGAAGGCAAAAACCCCTTTCATATAACCAGGTTTGACCCTACGAGCTATTCGCAGCAGATTTTTGATAACTTTGAGGAGATGGAAGAGAAGCCTGTTGTGATAGCCGGGCGGATCATGTCCAAAAGGATCATGGGTAAGGCCAGCTTTGCGCACATATTGGATGCAAAGGGCCAGATCCAGATCTATGTCCAGATAAACGAGCTCGGCCAGGATGCCTATGATGAGTTCAAAACATACGATATCGGGGATATCATTGGGGTAGAAGGTGCAGTGTTCAAAACCCACAAGGGAGAGATATCAGTCAGGGCAAAGACGATCACCCTGCTGAGCAAGTCCCTGCAACCCCTGCCGGAGAAATGGCATGGTCTAAAGGATGTGGACCTGCGCTACCGCCAGAGATACGTCGACCTTATCGTGAATCCTGATGTACGGCGTACCTTTGTCATCCGTTCCCGGATAATCCGCGGCATACGCAATTATCTGGACAGCAGGGGCTTTTTGGAGGTCGAGACCCCTGTCCTGCACAATACGGCAGGCGGGGCAGCAGCAAGGCCCTTCATAACCCATCACAACACGCTTGATATAGATATGTATCTGAGGATAGCCACGGAGCTGCATTTAAAGCGACTTATCGTCGGCGGCTTCGACAAGGTCTATGAGATAGGACGCATATTCCGCAACGAGGGCATGGATATAAAGCACAACCCCGAGTTTACCTCTATCGAGCTGTATCAGGCATATGCCGACTACCATGACATGATGGACCTGACCGAGGACCTTATATCCACCCTTGCAAGGGATATACTGGGCAGCGAGGTAATAACCTATCAGGGAGAAGAGATCAATCTGGCCCGTCCCTGGACAAGGATGACTATGGTAGAGGCCGTAAAGAAGTATACCGGTATCGATATGGACGCCATAGACAGTGCAGAGCAAGCCCGGGCCGAGGCAAAGCGGGTAGGGGTCGATGTTGGAGTCAAGGCGACCTGGGGCGAGGTTTTAAATGCGCTCTTTGAAGAAAAGGTCGAGGACAACCTTGTGCAACCGACATTTATAATGGATTATCCGATCGAAGTATCGCCACTAGCCAAAAGGAAGCTGGATGACCCGAGGCTGACCTACCGGTTTGAGCTGTTCGTCACAAGGCGTGAACTGGCCAATGCATTTTCCGAGCTCAATGACCCCATCGACCAGAAGGAGAGGTTCCTGGAGCAGGTCAGACAGAGGGAAGCCGGCAATGATGAAGCCGAAATGATGGATGAGGATTTCATAAATGCCCTGGAGATCGGTATGCCACCAACAGGCGGCCTGGGTATCGGGATCGACCGCCTTGTCATGCTTCTGACCGATTCCTATTCGATACGGGATGTCATCCTTTTCCCGACAATGAAGCCCAGGGAGGATTAACAGCTATCTTTATTACAATTGATACAAGGACAGATCAGGCAGCCACGGCAAACGGGCTGCTTGTCTTTTATTCTTACGGAATATATAATATGTTTAGCTGCGTATGCAAATATGCATTTCTGGGTCATGGGAAACAAGTCAGGCTAAGTGGCAAAGGGATGTGACTTTTATGTATAAGATAAAAATCAACAAAGAGGTCTTGAAAAACCACATACAATATGACTGGTGGAAATATGCCGTAAGCGTAGCGGTGACAGTTCTGGTGTGGAGCATGATAGTCACCGTTACAGCGCCCAGGACACCGGGGGACAAGAAGGTAGACATATATCTGGTAGGCGGCTATATGTTTGAAGATCCGGCAAGTAAAATAGAGCAGAGGATCTTGAGCGATTTCCCAGACCTTCTGGAGATAAACCTGCACAACATCTTGCTGGAAGGCCAGATGGAGTATGTGGGCCGACAGAAGTTTCTGGCCATGCTTTTCGGCCAGGAAGGGGACATATTCATACTCGACCAGAAGACTTTTAAAGACCTGGCAAGAGAAGGCGCACTCCTTCCCCTGGATGACTATGAAGGTATAAAGGGGAGGATGACAAAGGAGCAGATCGAAAAGGGCACAATGGCTGCGGATGAAAGCTCTGAACCGAAGCTGTACGGCGTACCGCTGGCGGGATTCAAGCTCTTTGAGGACACCTACGATACTAAAAATGCTGTGCTTTGCATAATGTCATACAGTGACAACATCCCCAAGGCAGTAGAAGTTACGGAATGGATACTTGAAAACGGGCAGTAAACCATATCATGGCCGAGACAGGCGACAGGCAGTCTCAATATAACCATGGGTGCCATAAATCACCATTAATATTTAAGTTAAAAAACCTGTTGACAAAGCAAAGGCCATTTGGTAACATAGTAAAAGTCGCCGCTGAGACGGCGGATATTTTGATCCTTGAAAACTGAACAGTGTAGAGACGAATTAAAGTCAATTCCAAGGAACAACGCGAAGCGGAAGCTAAGCAAAAGTTTTAGAGCTATTCAAACAAAACAGTTAAAACGCTCTGATCGGGAGATCGGAGATGGACATTTTAATTGGAGAGTTTGATCCTGGCTCAGGACGAACGCTGGCGGCGTGCCTAACACATGCAAGTCGAGCGGGGTTGACTTCAGCACTGAGCATTTTGGCATAGGGCCCAGCGCATATGCAGAAACGACCTTGATGTAAA
>JAKPIB010000045.1 GCA_029549985.1 Bacillota bacterium | reverse complement strand
GCCTGCTTGTTCTCCTGTTTGACTGCCTCATATATTTCATCCCGGTATACCTTCACGCTTTTTGGCGCTTCTATGCCCAGCCTTACCTTGCCATCCTCAACGCCCAAAACTACGACTCTGATATCACCGTTTATGACGATGCCCTCATCCTGCCTTCTTGTAACTACCAGCATGCTTTACACCGCTTCCCTTTCAGGAAATAATAAGTGCTTGGTACTGTATCCGGAGTCATGGAGTATGACCTGCTTTGCCACAAGCGTTTCATTGTTTATAACTATCGGCCCTAACAGATTGGCTGTCATCTTCTTTGCATCCGCCGGTATGGTCACGATGTTATAAACAGCTACCTGCTCCTGCTTTGTTATCCCTAGCTCCTCCAGCTCACTCCTTGGCAGTTCGATATCATAGTCATTGAAGAAGCTCCATGGCCTTATCAGCAAAAAGGCGATCTCAGGATGCCTGATGCTTTGCAGACAGTGAAAGCAGCTGTTGCCGGGCAGGTCAAGCAGGACGAATTCCTTTATCTCCTCAAAGGCCGGAAGGCCGTTGGGGAAAGATATGATCCTGCTATCATCTATTTCTGTCTCACCAAAATATTTAGTGTTGATCACCAATTGGCACCCTTCTTTGCATGTTGTTATTTTAGGAAGTCCAGCAGCGTCGGCTGCAGGATCCTTGCCCCCATTGAAAGGGATGCATTGTATACACTGGACAGCACAGCATAATGCATGATTTTCTCTGCAAAGTCTATATCCTCGGTTTTTGAAAGAAGGTCGGTCATATTGAAGGTCTCTTCTTCGTTTTTCTGCTTTGCCGCCTCCAGCCGGTTGTATTTTGCGCCTATCTCAGACCTTAAGGTGAGTATATTGTCTATATGGCTGTCCAGCCTCGTAAGGATCTCATTGCCCAGTTCCTTTATGGACGAAGCGTCCCCGGAGTCCAGGGCGGTGATTATGCGGCCGAGCAGAGAGGGCAGGTCCTCTGTCAGTTCCCCGTTCTTGCCTTCCAGGATCCAGTTCCCGGGGACATTGATCTCCATAATCACATTCTGTGAGATCTCTCTTTTCAGGATCGCGTTGGCACCGGTGGCTCCATGGTATTCCAAAACCCCGCTGTCTCCGGTAAAGGGCGGCTCTGTGGTCAACTGTCCGCCGAAGATATATCTTCCGTCATAGTTGGTATTGCCTATCTGGGCTATCTGACTCACCAGCTGTTCTACCTCATACCTTACTGACCTGAGGTCTGTATCTGACATGGCACCATTCGCACTCTTGACTGTCAGCTCCCTTATCCGGCTCAATATATCGCCTATATGGCCCAGGGCAGAATCCGTCATATCCACCCAGCCCATAGAGTCCTCTATGTTTTTCAGGTACTGCTCGTTCTGCTTTATTGAAGTACGCAGAGACATGGACCTTGTGACTGCAAAGGGATCATCGGAGGGCCTTCGGACCTCTTTGCCGGAGGACAGCTGGTCCTGGTATTTTGACATCAGGGTCAGGTTCTTGTTCAGGTTATTTAAATAATTGTTCAGCAATCCCTGGTTTGTTATACGCATTTACTTATACCCCCATCCGGTTAATCAAGGTATCGAGCATGGCATTCAGTGTGTATATGACATTGGCGTTTGCCTGATAGGCATGCTGAAACAGGATAAGGTTCGCCACTTCTTCATCTATCGAAACCCCAGATACCGAGTATCTTCTTTGCAGCAGCTGCCCGGTCAGTGTCTCCTGGTTTTCCACCATCCTGACCGCCTGCTGTGAGGATATGCCAAGCTTTGCGATCATGTCCTTGTAATAGCCCTCGAAGGTGCCTCCACCGCTTACATTTTCAAAGGACATGGTATCGTTGTTGTATGTTATAGATGCAGCGGCTGCATCCGGATCATCAATGAAGTCCTGGACGGGCAGCCTTACGCTTCTAAGCTGCGCTATGGCAAGGGCTCGTCCTCCGTCACCCTCGGGATTGCCCGGGAGCGTTGCAGTGTTGATATTCTTAGGGTTGTCGATTATAGCCTGGTTTATAGTAATATTGCCGGCCGTGATCGCGGACAGATCGCTGCTCCCGCCATCACCCACAAAAAAAGGTACCCCATGAGAGCCGCTGTCGGTATGGATGGTATTCACCGCATAGGCCAAGGCCCTTGCCAGGCCGTTCAACTGATCCTGGTACATACTGATTTCATCGCTCATCGACTGATAGCCTAGCAGCTCACCATTGCTCATTTTAAAGGGCTCAAGCCCTGATAGGTCCTTTCCGTCCCATGCCTTATCGTTGAACACGACCGCACCGTCTTTAAGGAAGGAATGGTTTCTGTACTCCTCCTCCGTCATTGTCAACACGATGACTCCGTTGATCGAGTCCCCGCCTCTGGCCAGGGTGACCGTAACGCTGCCGTCCCCATTCATTACAGCGGATCTGACAACGGACAGCTCAACCGCCGTTTCATCTCCTTCCGCCGCAGACAGCAGCTTTATGCCGCCGCTTTCTATCGAGATCCGGCCGAACTTGTCCTCTGTTGTCTTGAAATCTACTATCACTGAAAGCTGATCCAGCAGCAGGTCCCTTCTGTCCATCAGGTCATTTGGCGTTTCACCCTTTATAACGACCCTGGAGATCTGGTCGTTCAGGCTTTTGATCTGGTCGATTATGGAGTGGGCATCGAGCACCTTCTTCTCGGTCAGGTTTATGCTGTCGCTTTTCAGGGTTTCAAGCTGTTCATACATATGGTTCAGGCTGTCGGTAAAGGTAAGGGCCTGATCCCTTACTATGGCCCTGGCATAGGAGCTTTCCGGAGACTTGCTGAGCTCCTGCCATGCATCCCACATTTTGCCCATGACGGTGCTGAGCCCTGATTCGCTGGGCTCCATGAAAACCATTTCAACCTGCTCAAGGATCTCCTGCCGGGCATTGTACCGGCCTAAGATACCTGTCTCATAGCGCACCTGGGTATCCAGATATGCGTCCCGTATACGGTTGATGGACGCTATATCAACACCGGTACCGATCACACCGACACCGGTCTTGAAGTGGGCAGGAGTAGTCTCGAAATGGACCCTTTGCCTGGAATACCCTTCTGTGTTGGCATTGGCTATATTATGGCTGGTTGTGCTCACAGCGTTTTGCTGTGCAAACAATCCTCTTTTTGCTATGTTGAACGTGCTGAAAATACCTGACATCGATTCACTTCCTTAACTGAATGCTGTTTGATCATACAGAGGAATCCAGTACCGAATTGAGCTTCTGGCTGTCTTTGATCTTGCCGTCGGAACCGTAGGTGTTTTTGCTGGCGCCGTGCAGCATGGATATGATTTTATCCGCGTATTCCTTGGACTTTTGCATCAGCAGCCTGTTCGTTTCCTGCAGCTTCGATGCCCTTTCGGTGAGCGCCCTTAGGTCCGCCCCGACCGCTTCTATCTCGGGAGTCAGCCGGCCTTCCTCAGCCAATCTGCTGATAGATAGACCCGGGTATTCTCCATTGCGCATTTCCTCTACCCTGGCCAGCTCGTCCACACACCGCTTTTTCTCCTCTATGATCTCTAGCAGCATATTGGGATCCTCACTGATCAGAGCCTCCTGTTCCCGCTCCAGGCAATCGCATATGCTCTCCAGTATGGATCGCAGCTGAGAAAGGTAAGCTATCAGTTCCACGATGTTATCTCCTTCCATGTTGCTGGTCAGTTATCCTTTCCAGGATAGCCTGCGCCAGCTGATCCGGGGAAATGCTGTAGGTCCCGCTGTCTAAAGCCTGCCTTATGCGGTCTGTTTTATCCTGGTTCCGTATGCTCAGGCCCTTTGCCTTATCTATATAATTCCTGATGTCCTTGCTGGCATCGGAAAGCTCTATCCGGTCTTCCAATGAAGCCTTGCCAGTCTCGTCCCTATCGGCCTTGACCCTTTCGCTGTTGCTTTTATAGACCTGGTTTATATAGCTTATAGGATTGTAGCCATTGACCTTCATATTTGCATACCACCCTCCTATATACTAAATCGGCAGTTATCATAAAAAGTTTAGCCTGCAAATATAAAAGCATCCCGACCTTGATCAGGATGCCGATAACCTCTTATAGCCTCTTGACTCTTTCAGCAGCGCTGATAATGCTCGTTATGCGGATACCAAAGTTTTCATTGATCACTACCACTTCTCCGTGTGCTATCAATTTCCCGTTCACATAAACCTCAAGAGGCTCCTCCGTATATTTGCCCAGCTCAACGACCGAGCCCGGGTTCAGGGACAATATCTCCTTAATGGACTTTTTTGTACTTCCAAGCACTACGCTTAGCTCTAAAGGCACGTCCAGGATAAGGTCGATATTTTGTCTCTGTCCTGAGGAGGGCTTGGCTTCCAACTCACCAAACTGGGGCCGTTGTACAGGCACAGTCCGCTTGCTTGCCTCCTGCTCTGCCGGTGGCTCAGGCTCCTTGACCTCCTGGACCATTTCATCCTTCATTAGCTCGCCGATGATAGCCCTTGCTGTATCAAGGGGCAAGACCAGCTGCATAAAGCTGTCCAGGCTGCCCTTTATCTTGAAGCCATATTCGATTTTGACCAATTCCGTATTTTCAGAAATGCCAAGTTTACCTAAGTCACTGTTTGAGGCGATCACTTCTGTGCCGGATGCAGAGAATTTTACATCCCTTTTGATCAGTTTGGCAACTGCGTCGCATACGGCATCAGCTATCCTGTTCATGCTATCTGATACAGGAGTTGAGACTGCAGACGAATCTGCCTCCCGAAGCATTATGACGAACGGGCCGCTGAGCCCTCCGTGAAATCGGCCATACAGTGCCACATGCGGTTGGTCAAGCCCGGACAGGAGCATCGAAGGGGCTGTTGCTTTCAACTGTACGGCTGTCAGGCTTACCTCCCTGCCCAGCATGTCTGTCAAAAGCATGGCGGCTGCAGACATGGAGATATTTCCTATCTCCATCAGTATGTCTTTCTCTTCATCCGTTATATACGGATAGCTGTTGAGCTCTTCGTTTTTCTGCAGCAACGAGTTGATTTCCTGTTGAGACAACAAAGTATCATTCATGCTGTTCCCCATCCCTTCCTATGCAATCTATGACCTGTACTGAAAGCTGATTTTTACATATACCGGGCTGCACAAGAAAATGTAGTTTTCCTTCCACAAACATTTTCAGGGGCTCGCCTGCGGGCTTGTCCAACTGGACCACATCTCCCTTGGACAGATCCATGAACTCCCTGACCGTGATATTTGTCTTGCCCAGGAGCACGCTTAACTCCAGCTTGCAATTGAGCAGCCTTTCCTCGATCGCCTTTTCATATTCAGTGTTCTGGTCCTGGCTGTAGGTCTCATACCAATGCCTCACGTTCAGCCTGTCCAGGACCTTTTCGATCGCCAGATAGGGGATGCACAGATTTGCAAACCCAAGCGTCCCTGCTACCTCTATGCTGAAGGTAACAATGGCAACGGACTCTGTAGGCGACATGTTCTGATTGAGCTGGGGGTTGTCATCTATGGATTCAACAGACGGCGAAACCTCCATTACATCCTGCCAGGCCAGAGCCATGCCATCAAGGAAGCCGGAAGTGATCTCGCTGAAGATATTCTTCTCTATTTCCGTCAACGCCCTGGGCTTGATTTGTCCGCCCTTTTTACCGCCGCATAAAAACTCTATGATCTGAAAAGCGATTTCAAGGTTCAGGTCAAAGAGAATGACACCTTTGAGCGGCGGCATTTTAAGAGTCATGAGCAGTGTTGGGTTGGGAGTTGAGCGTATGAACTCTTCATATGTCACCTGATCTATTGACATCACCTTGATCAGGATATTGGTACGCAACTGGGATGAAAGCGAATTGGACATTATCCGCGCATAGTTTTCATGTATCAGCTTGAGGATGTTGATAAGATCCTTGGAGAACTTGTTGGGCCGCCGAAAGTCATAATACCTTACCTTGTGCTGGTTTACTTCCTTGAGGGCTTGCGTTGTCTCTATCTCACCCGCTGATATGGCTGATAATAATGCATCTATCTCCTGCTGTGACAGCACTTCCTCCAATCCAACTCTCCCCCTTTGCAAGGTTTGTCATTCACACTTATGTCTCTATAACTATGCGCTTTGCGGAATATATACCTATAATATCACAAAATTCTACAAATCTCCATGTTATACCTGCTTTTCTTACATAAATCAACTTATTTCCCGTGCAGGATATATATTGGGTATCTGCCAGTCTATCTCCTGCTGGCCTGTCCACTTTAAAAACTCATTGGCCTTTGAAAAATGCCTGCACCCGAAAAAGCCGCGGGATGCCGACAGGGGGCTGGGATGGGGTGCGGTCAGCACCAGATGGGACGGGTTCGTTATAAAAACCGTCTTGCTCCTGGCATTGCTGCCCCAAAGCATGAACACGACCGGGGTCGGTTTGTCATTGAGCCGCTTTATGATGCTGTCGGTGAATATCTCCCAGCCTTTGTTCCTGTGGGAGTTGGCCTGGCCTGCTATGACCGTCAGGCTGGTATTGAGCAGAAGCACTCCCTGCCTGGCCCAGTGCTCAAGGCACCCGTTATCCGGAATGTAGCAGCCGCAGTCGGTCTGCAGCTCCTTGTAAATATTCACAAGGGATGGCGGGATCTCTACGCCCCTTTGCACTGAAAAAGCCAGCCCATGGGCCTGATTTGGCCCGTGGTACGGGTCCTGGCCGAGGATGACCACCTTCGTATCGCTGTATGAGGTCAGCTTCAAAGCTTCAAATATCTTGTACATGTCGGGATATATGGTCTTCGTGCTGTACTCGTGCTTTAAAAACTGCCTTAGCCTCTTGTAATATTCCTTTTCGAACTCGTCCTTCAAAAGCTCGTCCCAGTCGTTGCCAAGCCTGACCAAATCCATCACCCCTGCATGTCCATATGCTTTAGTATATTGTAGCACAAGAAACCGGCTGCTGCACATAGGGCTGTATTTTGCATAGAGTTGTAATATATTGTCGAGTTGAGGCAGGGACATTTACAGCCCGGCACATATAGGAGATAATTAGCTTATGCTTGCTGAATAACTGGCTGAAAGGAGCGCCATGATGAGACTGGGACTGGGCATAGATACCGGCGGGACATACACGGATTCCGTCATATATGATTTTGAAGCACAAGAGGTGGTTGCCGGCGCAAAGGCGCTGACTACCAGGGACAACCTGTCAACCGGCATAATAAGGTCTTTAAGGCAGCTGCCGAATGATATCATAAAAGAGGTCGGGCTGGTATCATTGTCTACCACCCTGGCCACCAACACCTGCGTCGAAGGCAAGGGCGGCCGCGGACGGCTGGTACTGATAGGCTATGATGCAGACCTTTATCAAAGGCTTAAGGGCAGATACGGGCTGCCGGACATGAAGGAAGTGATCATGATAGACGGCGGTCACAACCAGCAGGGCCAGGTAGCGGCAGAGCCCGACTGGACTGCCCTGGAAGAGCGGATCAGGGAGACCCTTGACCATACCGATGCCTATGGCATCGTTGAGTACTGGGGCATAAGGAACTCAGCCTTTGAACAGCAGGCCAGGGACCTGATACGCGGCTGGACAGGCAGGCCCGTCGTCTGCGCCCATGAGTTGAGCACAGAGATAAATACCCTGCGCAGGGCTGCCACTACCTTGCTCAACGCCAATCTCATAAACCTCATCGATGCCTTGCTGGATGCGGTCAAGGAAGGGCTTTGCGAGCTTGGCGTAGCTGCACCCATAATGGTGGTAAAGGGCGACGGGACCCTTATGTCTGAAGCTTTTGCCAGAGAGCATCCGGTGGAGACCCTCCTATCCGGGCCAGCGGCAAGTGTTGTCGGGGGCATGAAGCTGACAGACTGCCAAAGCGCCCTTATCCTCGATATAGGGGGCACCACCAGCGATCTTGCCCAGGTCAAGGGCGGCATGACCGTACTGGCTGAGCAGGGTGTGGACGTAGGCTCATGGAAGACCGGTACCAGCGCGATCAGGATAAAAACCATAGGCCTTGGCGGCGACAGCATAATCTCCTTTGACAAGAATGACTGCCTGACCATAGGCCCCAGAAAAGCCGTGCCCTTGTCATACCTTGCCTTGAAGTACCCAGCGGTAAAAGAGGAGCTTCGGAAAATCGAACATGAAAACAGGTGGCATACCCTGCCCCTGGGTGAGTTCTTCTGCCTTGCTGCCAGGCCTGAAAAAACATACGAGCTGACTGAAGCGGAAAAAGCCATCGTAGCAGCATTGGAAAAGGGCCCCTTGAGCAGGCAGCAGCTCTCCGAGGCCCTGGATGTCAGCATGTTCCTTCTATATACTGAAAGCCTGGAACGGTCTGGCTTTGTCATCAGGGGTGGACTGACCCCATCGGATATAATGCACGTGACCAACGACTATCTGGCATGGGACAGGGAAGCCGCTTTATCCGGCACCAGGATAATGGCCAGGCGGCTCAACATGACCGTAGACCAGCTGATCGACAGGGTGAACAGTGAGATAGTCCGCATGCTCTACAACCTGATAGTTGAGTTCCTCCTTTCGACGAATGCGGGCCTAAAAGGGCTGCAGGCGCCAGATGCCCGGGCGCTTCTCGACATGAGCTTTTCCAAGCCTTGTGAGGATGTACGCATTGATATCACCACTAGGTTGCCCATAATAGGCATAGGGGCCCCTGCCCATGTATATATTGATAAAGTCGCTTCCAGGCTGGGCACCGTGGGCATGATACCCCCGCATGCAGGCATAGCCAACGCTGTAGGCGCTGTGACCGGCAGCATAGCAGCCGAGGAAACAGTGCTCATAAAGCCTCGGTATGACAGATCAGGCATCACAGGCTATGGCTGCCATGCCTCGAGCGATTATTTCGAAACGGAGGACTATGACGAGGCCCTGGAGTGGGCAAAAAGCACAGCCCTGATGCTGGCCGGTGAGCATGCAGCTGCCATGGGTGCATCCAATATCACCAGGGAGGTCAGGATCGACATCGACAAGTATGAGGATGCGAGGGTCGAGCTGCTCATGGAGGTCCGTGTAGTTGCCAGAGCCGTTGGCAGCAGGCTGATATACTCCCGCGCCTGAGTCAGGCTATTATGTGCCCTCCTTTTTAGGGTATGACATCAGGAACAGGCCCCCGCCTATGATAAACAGCAGGGCGACGCTCAATACGCCGAACCTGGAGTTGCCGGTGATGTCCGCTGTGAATGCAAACAGGGCAGGCCCCATGATCGCAGCGAACTTGCCGAATATGTCATAAAACCCGAAGAACTCGTTGGCCTTCTCCTTCGGGATCATTTTGCCGAAATACGACCTGGACAAGGCCTGTATCCCGCCCTGGGACGTGGCGACCAAAAGCGCCAGCAGCCAGAATTCCAGCGCTGTCTGCATCCTGTAGCCCAGCAGGCATATGACGATATATATCGCTATACCGACGGTTATCATGATGTGGTTGCCTAGCCTGCGGGCCAGATTTCCGAACACTATGGCGCAGGGGAAGGCGACTATCTGAATGACCAGCAGGGCTAGTATCATGGAGTTCTGATCTATCCCCACGCTGCTGCCATATACCGTGGCCATGTGGATTATCGTACCTACACCGTCGATATAGAAGAAATATGCCAGCAGGAACAAAAAGATATGCTTGTACTGCCGGATGTTCATAAAGGTATTTGCGATACGCCTGAAGCTGTTTCTTATCACATGAGGCTCCGGCTCTATGTAGTGGATCTGTTTGACGTTTTTAAGGATCGGTATCGAAAAGACAGCCCACCAGACGGCTGTGATAACAAAGGACAGCTGGGTCGCAAGCTTGGTTGGGATCCCGATCTTCTCACCAAACATGATCAGGGCCAGGGCAGCTATAAATGGTATCGTACTGCCGCCTATGTAACCCAGGGCATAGCCGTAGGTCGAGACCTTGTCCATCCTGTCCTCATCCGTTACATCCACCAGAAATGCGTCATAAAAAAGGTTTGCTCCGGAGTTGCCGATAATGGTTACCATGTAGATGATCAGGATCGAAAGCCACTTGTCAGTCACTGCCAGCGCTGCAGTGCTAAGGATACTGATAATAAGGAAGACCTTGAAAAACCGCATTTTCATGTTGCGGTAATCGCCTATCGTACCCAGGATAGGTGCCAGTAAAGCCACAACAAGTGTTGCGGCCGAGGTGGCATAGCCCCAGTAGGAGTTGGCCGTGACCTTATCCAGGCCGCCGCTTTCTGCCATCGATGCGAAAAAGGCAGGAGCGACTGCAGCCGTGACGATAGCCGAGTAGGCCGAGTTGGCCCAGTCATACCATATCCAGCTTCTCTCCTTCAGTGTGAAGCCCTTCAGCACATAAAAACCCCCTAACGATAAATTTTGATACCGGTGCAAGCACAGGTCATATGCAAATTATATCATATAACATATGCCTGTACGACCGCCTGTATGGAAGGACTTTGCAGCCGTGTATCGAATACTTAATAATGCATATGCGGCTTGTATGGATCCGCTAATCATGTCACTGCATAAAGATATAATGGAGGTTTTACAAATGAGTAATGATGCCCTGAGACACCGTAAAGGCAAGATCAAGCTTACATTAAAGCAAAGTGACGGTACTCCGGTAAGAAATGCCCGGGTCACTGTAGAGCAGACCGGGCATTCATTCCAGTTTGGATGCTCCGAATTCGAATGCATACCCTATGTGAACGGACTTATGGATGACAGGCAAAAGGAACAGGCAGCCGGGATGTTCGATAAATTCTTCAGGCTGTTCAATACAGCGACCCTTCCCTTCTACTGGGGCAGGTTTGAGCCGGTAAGGGGCAAGCCGCAGACCGAGCAGGTCAGGAAGGCAGCCCTCTGGTTCAAGTCCAAAGGCATCGACCTGAAAGGCCATCCCCTGTGCTGGCATACGGTGACAGCCCAGTGGCTGCTTGACCTGAGCAACGAAGAGATCCTTGCCGCCCAGCTCGACAGGATAAACCGCGAGGTATCGGACTTCAAGGGCATCGTTGACATCTGGGATGTCATAAACGAAGCTGTCATAATGCCGGTGTTCGACAAGTACGACAACGGCATCACCCGCATTTGCAAGGACCTGGGCCGGATCAGGCTCATAAAGAAGGTTTTTGAAGCCACCCGGCAGGCGAATCCTGATGCAGTACTGCTGATAAACGATTTTGATACCTCCGAGGCATACGCCATACTTATTGAGGGCTGCCTGGAGGCAGGCGTAAGGATCGATGCGATCGGCATACAATCCCACATGCATCAGGGGTACTGGGGCGTGGAAAAGACCCTGAGGGTCCTGGAGCGCTTCTCCCGCTTCAACCTGCCCTTGCACTTCACAGAAAACACTATCGTGTCAGGGGATATAATGCCGCGCCATATAGTTGACCTGAACGACTTCCAGGTATCTGACTGGCCATCTACTCCCGAGGGAGAAGAGCGCCAGGCCCAGGAGACCGTTACCCACTACAAGACCCTCTTTGCACACCCCTTGGTAGAATCCATCACCTGGTGGAACTTTGTTGACGGCAGGTGGCTGAATGCGCCGGCAGGGTTCCTGCGCAGGGATTACTCACCAAAGCCCGTGTACTTTGAGATCGACAGACTTGTGAATGAGGAATGGCGCACAGGCCCCCATACGCTGGTTACAGATGACATGGGATCGGTCGAGATAAGTGGCTATCTGGGCACCTATGAGCTGAGGCTGAAGGATAAGACGATAAGCTTCCGGCTGGACAAGGGTTCCACAGAAGAAGCTATCACTGTATAGACACTACATGCAGCTTTAACGCTGTAGCGCAGACGATAAATGACCGCGATACGCTGCAATAACAGCCGCCAAAAGCGGGGCAGGCATCAGATCCTTGTTAGTAGCTGATATGAGGTGATATTTTGAGGACGAAAAAGCTGTTGACGGTTTTACTGGCATCGGTCCTGACAGCCGCCCTGCTGAGCGGCTGCAGCCAGCTTATCCATAGGCTGTTTCCGGTTAATACTCCCCCTCCTCCTGCTGAAGGCGAGCTCCAGGTCCACTTCATAGATGTAGGCCAGGGCGACTCAATATATATTAGGACGCCTTCGAAAAACATACTGATAGATGCCGGAGAACGGGGCGATACAGTAGTAGATTACCTGCAAGGGCTCGCTGTTGACTCCCTCGACCTGGTCATCTGCACCCATCCTCATTCCGATCATATCGGCGGGCTTGTGGATGTGCTGGAGGCCATAGAGGTCAAGGAGGTCATTGACCCAGGCGTAGTACACACGAGCAAGACCTTTGAAAAATACCTCACCTTGATAGATGAAAAGGATATCGTATTTACCGAAGGCAGAGCAGGGGATACCAGGGACCTGGGTGACGGGGTCCTGCTTGAGCTGCTGCACCCGGCGCAGCCAAAGGAAAATGACCTTAACAACGCCTCGATCGTAGCAAGGCTGACCTTCGGAAAAATAAGCTTTCTATTCACCGGTGATGCGGAGAAAAAATCGGAAAAGGAAATACTCGGCCGGGGCTTTGATGTCAGCAGCACTATCCTGAAAGCCGGGCACCACGGCAGCAGCACCAGCACAGGTGAGGATTTCCTAAAGGCCGTTTCGCCTGAGACCGTAGTCATAATGTGCGGCGAGGGCAACTCCTATGGCCATCCCCATGAGGAGACCATCGAGCTGCTGGCAGAATATGATATCGATGTCTACCGGACGGATATCAGCGGCACCATAGTGGTCACCACCGACGGCAAGACCTATGATGTGACCACTGAGAAATAATGGCCCACCCTGTCAACAGACCGCCCTATGGAAGCATCCAGGTCCCTGCTTGCAGCATGGACAGATAGGACATAAGAACAAGCAATGGAGGATATGCGTATGAAGGCAGTCATTGACCGTATAGTGGACGGCGTAGCCGTTATACTGCTTGATGAAGACGAGCACAGGATAGAGATGCCATCTAGGCTCCTGCCGGAAGGAGCCCGGGAGGGCAGCTGGCTGAAGGTCACATTTGAGCTGGATCAGAAAGGCGAAATCCAGCAGAGGGAAAAGATATGCAATCTGCTTGAGAAGCTGCGGAATAAGAACAAATAGGATGGAGGTTTTTCAAATTGCCAAATCCGTTTCTTCCCCTATGGGAATATATCCCTGACGGTGAGCCCAGGGTCTTCGGCGACCGTGTATACTTATACGGGTCCCATGATACTGCGGGCTCGGATAAGTTCTGTGACTACAAGCTGAAGGTATGGTCTGCGCCGGTTGATGACCTGAACAACTGGACCTGTCACGGCCACTCCTTTCATACCAGGGATGACCGGGACCATGCGTCCCAAACCCCCTGGACGGACGGCGACCTGTACGCGCCCGATGTAGTGGAAAAGGACGGCAAATACTATCTATATGCGTACATAATGGGCGCAAAGGGCTGCGTAGCAGTGAGCGACAGGCCTGAAGGCCCCTTCAGGCTGCTGTCCAAATACAAATACAGGATCCCGGAGGGCAAGGACGAGGGCAGCTTCAATGGCGGCTGGTTCATCGACCCCGGCGTCCTTGTTGATGATGACGGCAAGGTCTATATTTACTGCGGCTATCAGCGGTCCTTCGTCGCACAGATAGACCCTGGCAATATGTATGAGATCATAGACGGCACATACCAGGAGGACATCATCCCCGTTGAGGAGCCTTATGCCTTCTTCGAGGCCTGCTCCCCGAGGAAGGTGGGGGATACATACTACCTCATCTATTCACCGCAAAGAGGAAGCAGGCTGGTCTATGCCACTTCCAAATCGCCGACCGGCCCCTTTGAATACAGGGGAGTCATAATAGACAACGGCGTTGATTATCCCGGCGGCAACAATCATGGTTCGATATGCAATATAAATGGCCAGTGGTACATCTTTTACCACCGGATGACAAACAACACGATAATGTCAAGGCGGGCCTGCGTCGAGAGGATTGAGATCCTGCCCGACGGTACGATCCCCGAGGTCGAGATGACCTCCCTGGGCTTTGACCATTCCCTGTCCCCATATAAGATAACCCCGGCTGAGCTTGCCTGCGTGCTCAAGGGAGGCTGCTTCATAACGGAAAAAAACCCGATGACGAGGCCCATTACAGCTATAACCAGCGGATGCATAATCGGCTACAAGTATTTTGATTTCGGCAAGGATTACTCCGGCACAACAATGAAATTCAGCGCCAGGATAAAGGGCACCGGATGCAGATCGAAAATCAGGATCCTGCTGGACAGCTATGAAAACGGCGAAGAAGTCGGTGTATGTGACATAGGCGCTGATGACGGGGTGTACAGCACTGTTGTCAGAAACATAACAGGCAGGCATGCCGTGTTCTTTATCGTAGAGGACACCTATGGAGGATGGTTTCCCCACATGTTCAATGGCAAGCACCTGTTTGAGCTTGAATCCTTTGTGTTTATGAAATGAGCTTTGCATATAGCTGCAGCATTGAGATCATGAGCCATGAAGGATAAATGCCTGATATGGCTAACTGCCTTTGGCATGTACGAAAAAACGGACGACGAGATTTATGCAGTAATAAAAATAGTATGAGGATGAACTGTATATCCTGCAATGCGGTTTATACTCATGATGAACTATTTCAGCGTATCTATAACAACAAAAATAATGAAAGTAAAAAACACTAAGCCATGAACGACTTAGTGTTTTTTGTTGTTTTATTTTTCTTTGCCCTACATCCTCTTTTCGATCTCCTGCCGGATCTGATGGGGAGTCATACCCCGGGCATCGATCACAGGCACATTATGATTGGTATCCTGCATACCCATTATATTGTCATTCATCCCAGTGAAGACTATTGCATCAAAGCCATCAAGGAAATCCTTTGAGCCCTTTTGCCTCAGATCAAATTCTGAGACCTTGTAGCCGACATTCTGAAGGTAATCGATCACCGGGCTCAAACCCTTTTGCACCGCTATGTGTTTCATGCAACACCCTCCTTTTCTGATAGTATGACTCTGAAGGAGGGTTAAAATGCATCATAAATTTACGTTGAATTCTGGCAATATTGCAGCTAAATCGAGGTTCGCATATAGTTTCCCCGGATAGTTAAGAAAAGGGCTGTCTTTATGATTGAATCAAGACAGCCCGTTATTCTGATGCATTATCCCATTACGACCTTGACCGTATGCTCCTTGCCGTCGCCAAAGACCGGGACCACATAGCCCTTGATCTCTTTTCCGTCTACAGTCACTGACTTGACGCCCTTTGTCACATGCGCGCCGTTTATGACCTCGATTTTGTAGACTGCGCCCCTGAACTTTCTGACAGCCTTGAAGCCATCCCAACTGGCAGGTATGCAGGGGTCAATGATGAGGCCGTCCATCGCAGGCTGCAGGCCCAGGATATGCTTGGTCGCCGCCTGGTAAGCCCAGGATGCGGTACCCGACAGCCAGCTGTTGCGGGCAAGCCCGAACTGGGGATGCTCATCACCCAGGACGTTTTGCGGATATACATAAGGCTCCGATTCATACTCGTCTATGATATCGTTCTTGGCTATGGGGTTTATCTGGTCGTAATACTCATAAGCCCTGTCGCCGTTGCCTATAAGGGTTTCAGCAATGATCGCCCACGGGTTGGTGTGCATGAAAATGCCGCAGTTTTCCTTGGCTCCCGGCGGATAGGTGGTTATGCCCCCTATTACGGGATCAAAGCCGTTGAAGCCGGGGGTGCTCAGCTTTATGCCCTTGGATGTGTTCAGGTGCTTGTTTACGGACTCCATGGCCTGCTTTGCCCTGTCCTCAGGCGCAAACCCTGATATTATCGACCATGACTGGGCATTCACATATATCTTGCCCTTTTCATTCCTGCATGAACCCAAGGGGTTGCCGTCCTTGTCAAAGTACCTGACATACCATTCCCCGTCCCAGCAGGCCTTGTTGAAGGCATGCTTCATTTCCTCATAGTAGCCCTTATATTTCTGAACCAGGGCATCATCGCCGATATGGGTGCAAATATCGATCATCTGGAGCAGGGCATAGCCGTATAGGTTGGCATTGAACGCAGATTCTGCGCCGGCGGGCAGGTTGACCGTATCGTTCCAGTCTGCAAAGCCCAAAAGCGGCAGTCCGTTGCGCCCGACGTTGTCATGGGTGAACTCGATCGCCCGTTTCAGGTGTTCAAACACTGTGCCGGTCTCTATGGGATTCCCGTCCTTGTCCTTGTCATAGAAGGGTATCTCGGTGTTCAAAAAGTCAGTGTTGCCCGTTTCCTTTATATAGGCAGCCACGGCCAGGATGATCCACAGGTGGTCATCCCCATAGTACTGGGGCCGCCCCTCCATATCTCTGGAATCACCCTGGTTGGCTACCATCGTCAGCGGATTGAACTGGTGCATCGCGCTGCCGTCGATCTTCTGCACATGCAGGAGCATCTCCATAAGCTCCCTTGCCTCCTCAGGCTTGCTGTACAAGATCCCCATCGAATCCTGGGAGCTGTCGCGGAAGCCTATGCCCCTGGCACCGAGGCCGACCTGGTACAGGGAAAGGTACCTGGACCAGTTCTTGGTGATGTAGCACTGCCTGGGATTGTGGACATTCACCATTGTGTTGAAGTTCTCATCCGGTGTCTCCACCTGCAGGTAGGAAAGGTATTCCTCCCAGAAGTCCCTAAGCTCCATAAAGGCCTTGTCCACATTGGCCTCGTTTCTGTAATAGTCTATCCTTTCCTTCTCGCTCTCATAGCTCTCCCCCTGGCTCAGCTGGGTGATTATACGCTTCTCCTCGCCTGGCCTTACCTCGCCCAGATGGTGCAGCAAGGCGCATATGTTGTCCCCGCGATGCGCCTCATAGCAGCTCAGCTCATCATTTTCAAGGCTTAAGGGATGAGCCCAGGTGCCATAGCCGTTGTCACCCAGGAAGATGCGGCGATCGGTCTCAAAGGAGGACACAGGATAGTTGGATGTAAAGTAGTTGACTGCAAAGTCCCTTCTCATGAAGGCATACTGCAATATGGTCTTGAGGCCGCCGTCCTCATGGATCGCCCTGGACTGCATGGTCTGGGGCACCCAGTCATTGTTGTTGAACTGCTTCAGGGCATCGAAATGGGTATACTCTACTACCGGGATCACATCGATCACAACCGGAGTGTTGCGCATATTCTTCACCTTGATATCCCTGATCACCCTGCCGCTTTTATAGGGCACATAAATGGTGACATCACAGCGAATGCCGTAAAACTCCGAGACTATCCTCGAATAGCCCAGGCCTACGTGGCATTCGTACAGGTCGTATTTGTCCAGGGTCGGGACATAGAAGGGTGAAAAGATCTTGTATCCGTCCTGCTCCTTCAGCCTTATGTAGAGGGTCTCCCCCTTGAAGTCGGAGTCAGGCATCTGGGGTATGTACTTCACTATGCGGTTCAGCGCGGGGTCTCCCTTGCAGATGAGGGACCCTCCGGTGTGGTCCACAAAGCCGCCGAACTCCAGCCCGCCGATATAGTTGATCCACTTGGTCGGTGTTTTGGGGTTGGTTATGACATATTCCCTGTTGGCATTGTCGAAATAACCGTACTTCACTTTGCACTCCTCCTTATTGGTTTGCTGTCATCCATATGCTTTTTTAAGCCAGGCCAAAACAACTAAAACAATATTGATGATATATATTCTTTCTGCAATCGGCCTTTACCTGCTTTATATGCAATAATTTCAAATGCAGGTAGAAGGAACACCCCTTGCAAATGGAAGGCACCTTCAGGATTTGCATATATAAAAGCAAAACGTCCCGCCAAGCAAGGGCGGGACGTAAGAGATTCGCCTCTAATCTACCAGCCTGTGTATGACCTCGACGGCCCTGTCGATATCCTCATAGCTGAGCGAGTCTGACACCTGGAGCCTGATCCTGGCCTGGCCTTCGGGCACTACCGGATATCCGAACCCGGTCACATAGATGCCCTCTTCAAAGAGGCGGTTGGCCAGCCTTATGGCCTTTGCTGTGTCATGCACCATGATCGGTATGATGGCGCTGTCGCCTTCCAGTATGTTCATACCCTTTTCCTTGAGCAGCCTCCTGAAGTAATCGGTCTTGTCCCGAAGGGACCGGACGAGCTCGGGGTGGGCTTCCAGGTACTCCAGGGCAGACAGGGCGATAGCTGCGAGCACCGGCGGCAGGGAATTTGAGAACAGGTGAGGCCTGGAGGTCTGGATGCACAGGTCTACGACCGACTGCCTGCCGGCTACGAAGCCGCCTCCGGCTCCGCCCAGGGCCTTGCCAAAGGTCCCAGTTATGATATCGACCTGACCGTCAAGTCCATAGTACTCGGCAGTCCCCCTGCCGGTCTTTCCTATTACCCCGGTCGCATGGGAGTCGTCCACCATGAGCACGGCGTCATATTTGCGCACCAACTCCAGTATATCAGGCAGCTTCGCTATATCTCCCTCCATTGAGAAGACCCCGTCCGTAATGACCAACCTGCTGCCCTCAGGATTGGCCTCCTTGAGCTTCTGCTCCAGGTCATCCATATCAGAATGCTTGTATATCTTTTTGTCGACGCCCCTGGCCACCAGCCTGCAGCCGTCTATTATGCTTGCATGGTTGAGCTCGTCGGAGATCACCGTGTCTCCCGGCTTGAGCAGGGCAGGTATCACTGCGGTATTGGCATGCCAGCATGATGTATAGGTAAGTGACGCTTCCGTGCTCAAAAACTCTGCCACCTTGTCCTCAAGGGCTCTGTGGATGTCATAGGTGCCGCAGATAAACCGCACGCTGGCACCGCCTGCCCCGTATTTTTCCAGGGCCTTTTTCCCGCCTTCGATAAGCTCCTTTTTATCGGACAATCCAAGGTAGTTGTTGGAACAGAGCACCAGGACGTCTCCCTTGTTCTCGATCCTCGCATGGGCAGCCATTGGCGACTCCAGAAACCTGTATTCCTTGTATTTGCCCGCTGCCTTCATCTCAAAAAGCTGGTTTTCGATACTCTCGTAGAATCTCTTGCTCATCTGAGCACCCCTTCCACAAGTATTTGATCTTTTGGTCAACTCTATCTATACCGGGCAGCCGATGCCTACTCCCAGCTCAGCACTACCTTCCCGGAATTGCCCGAGGCCATCACTTCAAAGGCTTCCTGATAATCATCCACTTTATACCTGTGGGTGATGACCGGGGAAATGTCCAGCCCGGACTGGATCATCACGGTCATCTTGTACCAGGTCTCAAACATCTGGCGGCCGTATATGCCCTTTATGGTAAGGCCGTTGAACACTACCTTCTCCCAGTCTATGGCCGTATCCTTGCCCTGGATCCCGAGCAGGGCTATCTTGCCGCCATGGCACATCACATCGATCATATCATTGAAGGCGCCGCTGCTGCCGGACATCTCAAGCCCTACATCGAAGCCCTCCTTCATGCCCAGCCTGCTCATGCATTCCTTTATTGAATCAGTCCTTACATCCAGTGCGGCTGTGGCTCCCATACTTTTGGCCAGGTCCAGCCTGTAGGGATTCATGTCCGTTATCACCACATGCCTGGCCCCTGCATGCTTCGCAACAGCTACTGCCATTATGCCTATTGGGCCTGCTCCGGTTATGAGGACATCCTCACCTAAAAGGTCAAAGCTCAGAGCCGTATGGACCGCGTTGCCGAAGGGGTCGAAGCAGCTTAGCACATCCTTGGGTATGGCAGGGTCACAGTACCATACATTTGTCTGCGGGACCACTACATACTCAGCAAATGCGCCTGGCCGGTTGACGCCTATACCGCTGGTGTTCCTGCACAGGTGCCTTCTTCCGGCAAGGCAGTTGCGGCATATGCCGCATACTACATGCCCCTCCGCTGATACCAGGTCCCCCGGCTGAAAGCCCTGGACATTGCTGCCTACGCTGTCTATCACTCCAACAAACTCATGCCCGATGACCATGGGTACCGGAATGGTCCTTTTTGCCCAGTCATTCCACTTGTATATATGGATATCCGTACCGCAGATGGAGGTCCTGAGCACCCTGATCCTCACATCATTTATGCCGGGCTCAGGTACCGGCACTTCGTCCATCCATATCCCGGGCTTTTCATACTTCTTAACCAGAGCTTTCATTGATTTGACTGTACCCACAAAATCCGCTTCCCCTCTGAAATTTGATATATGCCTTGAATAAGGCCAATACCATTATACTCCTGTGTACTTTTATTATAATCCCTTTTTTTGAGCCCGGTCAAAGGACGATTTTCCCTGTATATATCCATAGAGGCCTGCTGATATGATTTATCGGGCCTTATAGAAATCGGCCGCCGCTTATATTATACTACTATACAGGAATCATACAACTTGTCCGGCAGTTTATTGTTTATGGAGGTGTACTATGAAATATCCGCTAAACTATCCTGATTTCCCTGACCTTAAGCTTCTGCAGGAGCAATTGCTGGAGTATGCCCGCCTTAAGTACGAGATGGGCGCAGACAGGGAAAAGCTGCAGGGGGTCCTTGACAGAGCTGCCCATGCCATAAGGTCGCTGATCGATGAGGCAAAGGGGCTGGACATAGACCCTGTCCTGGCCAGGCAGGAGCCTGACAGCCTTGATGCGATCCGCAGCTTGCGGCCGGATGGCCCCCGCAGACTGTGGAAGGATTTCAACAAGGATAAGTACATCGAACGGCTCATGGGAGCCTTTGTTGGCAGGATGGCCGGCTGCACCCTCGGCGCTCCTGTTGAATTCTGGAGCGTCGAAGCTATGGCAGACTGGGCCGGATACATAGGGGATCCCTTCCCTCCCGTTGATTACTGATCCAGAGTCAAAAATCCCAACGAAAAAAGATATGGGGTAAGCGCATGCTTCAGGTATACAAGAGAGGGCCTGGACGGCGTGCCAGTGGACGATGACGTCACCTATACCCTGCTGGGGCTTCTGATCGCCGAGGATTTCGGCCCTGACTTTACGACGGAGGATGTGGGCAAGGCCTGGGTAAAATACCTGCCCTATGCCTGCACGGCTGAGGATGTGGCGCTTAGAAACCTCAAAGCCGGCATACCATGGGACAAGGCCGGCGAGGTTGACAACCCATACTGCCAGTGGATAGGGGCTGACATCAGGTCCGACCCCTGGGGCTACATGGCGCCGGGATATCCGGAGAAAGCTGCTGAAATGGCCTACAGGGATGCATATATAAGCCACAGGCGCAATGGCATTTACGGGGAGATGTTCTTCAGCGCTGCCATAGCAGCAGCCTTTGAGGCGGATGATGCTGTCGATGCTCTGAAAACCGGCCTGACCGAGATCCCAAGGGACTGCCTGCTGGCAAAGGATATCCGCTGGGCACTGGAAGCAGGCAGGGGCATAAGGAATCATAAAGAAGCCAGAAAAGCCGTGGAAGAACGATTCGGAGCAATGAGCGGGGTCCATACGAACCTCAATGCCTGCCTGACCATATTCGGTCTGATGATCGGCGGCGATGATTTTACAAGGGTCATAGGCGAGACGGTAGCCATGGGCTATGACAATGACTGCACCGCTGCGACCGCAGGCAGCATCGCAGGCGCTGTCCTGGGCATCAGCAGGATCCCCGGGCACTGGTATGAAAGCTTCAACAACAAGGTGATGACATACATGAACGGCCATCCGGAGTTCAAAATAGACGATGTGCTGGAGCGGTTCGCATGCCAGGCGGAAAACATACTTACCAGATGAAATAAAAGAGGCATTGCCTCTTTTTTCTTTACAAAGGGCTATTTTTTCAGTGAAATGCTTGCATATTAAATACTGGCTGATTATAATTGTATAAAGGTCAAAGTTAGTCAATACGGAGGTGGCAGGCTTTGAATATCGAGAAGTTCACACAAAAGGCCCAGGAGGCCATCCTTTCTGCTCAGAACCTTGTGATCTCAAAGCGCCAGCAGGAGCTGGACGATATCCATCTCCATTATGCCCTCGTCACCCAGGAGGACGGCCTTGTCCCTATGCTGCTAAAGGGCATGAACGCGGATGTCAATGCCTATATAAGATACCTGGAGGAAAAGGTGGGCAAGCGGCCGAAGGTCATAGGAAACGTTGAGCCCTATGCCTCCCGCCGGTTCAACGAGCGGCTCATAGAGGCGGAGGCCAAGGCTAAGGAGTACAAGGATGACTATATCAGCGTAGAGCACCTGTACCTGGCCATACTGGATGACAAGGAGACCGAGAGACAATTGTTGCCCTTCGGCGTTACAAAGGACAAGGTCCTGAAAAGACTGGCCCAGGTCAGAGGACAGCGCCGGGTCACCTCACAAAACCCGGAAGCGACTTATGATGCCCTGAACCGATTCGGCAGGGACCTGGTGGAGGAAGCCCGGAAAAACAGGCTTGACCCGGTGATCGGCCGCGATGTGGAGATACGCAGGATCATAAGGATCCTAAGCCGCAGGACCAAGAACAATCCGGTGCTGATAGGCGAGCCCGGTGTGGGCAAGACCGCCGTAGTCGAAGGCCTGGCCCAGCGCATAGTGAAGGGTGACGTGCCGGAGTCATTGAAGGATAAGAAAATATTCTCCCTTGATATGGGCGCATTGATAGCCGGAGCCAAGTACAGGGGCGAGTTTGAGGAGCGGCTGAAGTCAGTGCTGAAGGACATCCAGGATTCCCGGGGCGAAGTCCTGCTCTTCATCGATGAGATCCACAACATAGTAGGGGCAGGCAAGACAGAAGGATCAATGGATGCAGGCAACCTTTTAAAGCCCATGCTGGCCAGGGGCGAGCTCCACTGCATAGGGGCCACCACCCTGGACGAATACAGGAAATACTTTGAAAAGGATGCGGCCCTGGAGCGCAGGTTCCAGCCGGTCATGATCGACCAGCCCGGCGTCGAGGATACCATATCCATCCTTCGGGGGCTGAAGGAGCGCTATGAGATCCATCATGGCGTCAGGATCACCGACAACGCCATCATCGCAGCGGCCACCCTCTCCCACCGGTATATATCCGACCGCTTCCTGCCGGACAAGGCGATAGACCTGATCGATGAGGCAGGGGCGATGCTGCGCATTGAAATAGACAGCATGCCGGCCGAGCTTGACGAGATCACAAGACGGATCATGCAGCTTGAGATCGAAAGGGAAGCCTTGAAAAAGGAAACGGATGAGCGGTCTGCCCGGCGGCTGGAGGATGTCATCAGGGAGATCTCAGAGCTCAAGGAAAGCTCCCAGGCTATGACAGCCCAATGGGAAGCCGAGAAAAAGGCCATCAGGGAGGTCAACCGCATAAAGGAGCAGATCGAGGAGACCAAGGCTAAAATAGCTCAAATGGAGCGGGAATATGACCTCAATAAAATGGCTGAGCTCAAATACGGCGTCCTCCCCTCTCTCGAAAAGAAGCTTGAGGAGCAAAAACGGCTGATAGACAGCGCGGGCTACTCAAAGAGGCTGCTTAAGGAGGAGGTCACCGAGGAGGAGATCGGTGAAATAGTGTCCCGGTGGACCGGCATCCCGGTCTCACGGCTGATAGAGAGCGAGCGCGACAAGCTGCTGCGCCTGGAGGACATCATGCATGAAAGGGTAGTAGGCCAGGATGAAGCCGTATCCGCCGTTGTCGATGCCGTGATCAGGGCGCGTTCAGGCCTCAAGGACCCGAAACGGCCGATAGGCTCCTTTATATTCCTCGGCCCGACCGGAGTGGGCAAGACCGAGGTGGCCAGGACCCTGGCCCAGGTCCTCTTTGATTCCGAGGACAATATGATACGCATTGACATGTCCGAATATATGGAAAAATTCACCGTTTCCAGGCTGACCGGCGCCCCTCCGGGATATGTGGGCTATGAAGAGGGCGGCCAGCTTACCGAGGCCGTACGGCGCAAGCCCTACTCAGTGGTATTGTTCGATGAGATAGAAAAGGCTCATGGCGATGTGTTCAACATACTGCTGCAGCTCCTGGATGACGGCCGCCTCACGGACAGCCAGGGGCATACCGTTGACTTTAAGAACACCGTAGTGATCATGACCTCCAATATCGGCGGCAATATACTCATGGAGCGCTTGTCGGGCAAGGGATATATCGACGAGGCTACAAGGAACCTGGTACTGCAGGAGCTGAGGGCTCATTTCAGGCCGGAATTCATAAACCGGATCGACGACATCGTGCTGTTCAAGCCCCTGCAAAAGGATGAGATCAGGAAGATAGCCGCTATCCAGCTCAAGCACGTGGAAGACAGGCTTAAGGACAAGAATATCACGCTCAGGGTGAATGATGCCGTTTATGACCTCATCGTGGAGCGCGGCTTTGACCCGGTCTACGGCGCAAGGCCGATCAAGCGGTATATAGAGCGCAGCATCGAGACCGCCCTGGGCAGGGGCATCATCAAGGGCGAGATCCGGCCGGACAGCCTTGTCGAGCTGGATGTTTCAAACGGAGATATTGCCTATAACGTGCTCTAGGGCATTCCGTTCTTGTAATAAGTCAACTCATGTAATATCATTTTTAAAACATAGTTTATGGGAGGATATGAAAATGGATATGCGCTGGAGCCTGGATGAGCTTTACTCATCCTTTGATTCGCCGGAGTTTACAGCCGACATGGATAAGGCCGACAAGCTGATAGAAGGATTTTCTGCCTGGGCAAAAGAAAACCTTGAATCCCGTGAAAATGCGGGAGAAAAAATCGAGCATTACATAAGCTCTGATATAGAGCTGACAAATGTGCTTACGCGTTTGATGACTTTTTCACACCTTTCCTCAAGTGTCGATGCCAGAAACGAAGCTGCCCTCAAGGCCATTGACAAGCTTCAGAAAAAGTTTAATGAGCTTACCGAGCCCTCCGTCAGGTTCCAAAAGTGGCTAGCCTCCCTTGATGACCTAGACGGGACGATCGAATCTTCACCGCTGCTGAAGAAACACAGCTACTACCTGAAAAGGCTGGTGGAGACAGCCAGATACCTTTTGAGCGAAGAGCTGGAAGCGGTGATCGCCAAAATGACAAGCTCAGGCTCCAAGGCCTGGACCAGGCTGCAAAACACCCTTGTTTCCACCCTGCTTGTGGATATGGAGGAAGGCGGCCAGCACAAGCAGCTCCCCCTGCCGGTGGTCAGGAATATGGCCTATGACGGGAGCGCGGACTTAAGGAAAAGAGCTTATGAGGCGGAGCTGAAGGCCTATGAAAAGATCGAGCAGGCCTCCGCCGCCTGCCTGAACGGCATAAAGGGCGAAGTCATAACCGTAGCGGAGCTCAGGGGATATTCATCCCCTTTGGATGAAACCCTGGTCAAATCCAGGCTGGACCAGGAGGCCCTCAACGCCATGCTCGATGCCATGAAAGAAAGCCTGCCCGACTTCCGCAGGTATTACAGGAAAAAGGCAGAGCTGCTGGGGTATAAGAACGGCCTGCCCTTCTACGACCTCTTTGCGCCCCTGGGCAAGGCAGACATGAAGTTTACCTATGAAGAAGCCCGGGACTATATAGTTGCAAGCTTCAGATCCTTCAGCGACAAGCTGGCTGATTTTGCATACAATGCCTTTGAAAAGCGCTGGATAGATGCCGAGCCAAGGGATGGCAAGCGAGGCGGCGCCTTTTGCTCAAATATCCATCCGATCGGCGAAAGCAGGATCCTGGCCAACTTCAACGGCAGCTTCAGCAATGTCACGACCCTGGCCCATGAGCTGGGCCATGGCTATCATGGTTCCTGTCTCATGGATGAATCTATACTGAACAGCCGTTACCCCATGCCAATAGCAGAGACCGCCTCGATTTTCTGCGAAACCATAGTCATGGATGCGGCCTTGAAGGAGGCTGACCCGGAGCAGGCCCTGGGACTCCTTGAGACCTCCGTATCCGATGCCGGCCAGGTGATCGTGGATATATACAGCCGGTTCCTTTTCGAGAGCAGAGTCTTTGAACTCAGGCGCGATCATGCCCTGTCGGTTAATGAGCTCAAAGACCTCATGATCGAAGCGCAGAAGGAAGCCTATGGAGACGGCCTGGATCCCGATCATCTCCATCCATATATGTGGATAAACAAGTCCCACTATTACTCGGCAAGCCTCAGCTTCTACAACTTCCCCTATGCCTTCGGCCTTCTGTTTGCCAAGGGCGTTTATGCCGAATACCTGAAGCGCGGCAGGGACTTTGTACCTGAGTACGACAGGCTGCTCAGATCGACCGGCAAGAACGACATAGCCGATGTTGCAGCCATGGTTGGGATAGACATCCATTCGATCGATTTCTGGAGAAGCTCACTGGACCTTGTCAGAAGGGATATCGACAGGTTCATCGAGCTGGCCGGCAGATAAGAAAAAGCTACACAGTCGCCAATCTGCGCCTTGTTCATAATATAGCAACAGATATATATCGGATATATAAGATCCGTATTATGAACCGCAGGAGGTGATTGTCCCATGTACGGCAGCTACGACATATACGGAAGATATTATGATGAATACAGCCAGTATGAAAGCTGCGGCTGGCACGATGACTGCAAAAGGATGCATACCCATGCCCTGGCCGGAACGACATCATGTGTTGACGGCCATGTCCATCACTACGCTACTGTGACCAAGCCTGCGCCAAGCGGTGTCAAGCATACCCATTTATTCGAATGTGTCACGACCCTGAATGACGGCCACGTGCACAAATACTACCATGAAACAGGCCCTGCCATAGAGACGAAAAACGGGCACTATCATGAGTATAAGCTCAAAACGGAATATGCAGACTGGCATACTCACAAGATGTGCGAAAAGACTTCCGTTGACTGATGGCAAGCAAAAGAGACCCTGGACGGCACCTCTGTCCGCCAGGGTCCTCTTGTTTTTGCCCCTGTCATGCCCTTGCACCGGATGGCATGTGGCCAGCCGACCTATATGTCAGTCCGCTTGCTTTTTGAACTTGCTGAAGGGTATCAGGAATTCCTGGATTCCTGAAGCGTAAGGCGCTATTTCATAAAGCCCATAGTACACCACTATCCCGTCATTTGTCAGGTAAAAGGGCTGCTCATCGGTAAAGGTCTTGACCGTTTCAACGGCATCAGGGAAGAAGTCCTCCGGCCTTGCCTGTATCTGGCTGACCACCTCGTTTACGATCACTGAAGCATAGTCTATCTTCTGGCCGAATATGTCCTTGTAGGTGATCTGAGCGCCGGTTTCAAGGTTGTAGTTGTAAGCCTTCCTTGTGGTGAACCCATGGGCTCCGCCCGTGTACTGATACATATCTACGGTAAGGCTGAGTATTTTTTCGCTGAAATAATGCGTATCATAGGTAGTATAGGCTGCAAACTGCCTGAAGGGGTTGCCCGACTCCTGGGCCTCCTTATAAGCTTTCCTGGCCTGCTTTTCAAGGTCGTCCCTGAAGGCTTTCTGGTCCTTGATGAATGTTGCGTTTATTTCCTTCTGGACCTTGCCGTCAGCCAGGCCCCGCACCTGTGGTATGGCCAGGTTCCAGGATATGAATTTATTCTCCCCTTTTACGACCTGCGTCACTACCTGCCTCTCTTCCCTTGCTTCGCATACAGCATGGGGTGCGAACAAGGGCAATAGGGCAACTAAAAAGGCAAACAGAAAGATGATTGCTTTTCTCATTCGATCAACCGCCTTTAGCATAATATTGATATGGCCGCATGGCCTTTCAGCTAATATTATTTCCCGGCGGCATCCATATAATTAACCGTTCTTGCTGCATACCAATATATCAAATCCGGTCTGTTTACAATTCACACCTATAATTCGACATTTCGCGACGCAAGAGATTTTATCTGCCCTTATCCTCCTATAATGGGAAGATACTATCGGCATTTTGCTTATATGCTCTACCGGCCGATAAACCGCAATATAGGAGGGTTTTTGATGTCCATCGGAGTATCTGAGCTCTTAATGCCCATTTTCTCCTCGATCGCTTTGACTCGTTCCGGCCGGTTGAAATCAATATTGTCCTGTCGGAGCATCTCCAGGCTGGACAAATACACTTCCGTTCCCTTGTAGGTGGTTTTGCCAAGCCTGCTCATATCGTACGGTTCAAGCTCTTTATTGTGGAATGCGATGCCGATCACGGCCTCCATGAATATCTCTCCATACCCGCTCATGACCCAGTTTTCACAACGCTCTATCGGTCTTATCGCGAACCTGCAGAAATGGTCCCTGACCTTGTCAAAGTCAGAGTAGTTGGGGATTATGATGTTGACATCCTTCGGCCTGACATCCATCCCCCAAAGGGCCATGGCAGCACTGCCGTGAACATACCAATCCACATCCAGCTTTTTGATTTCAGTGATAAACCGGTCCAGGGCATTTTCCCAGGGAGCCGCGGCCAGCTTCAGCTGCTGCTTTATAGCTGTCTCCCCATACTTTGTAAAGTTCTCAGCGCAGTATTCAAAGTCCCTTACATTGTCGTATGACCTGATAAAGCTGTTGCCTATCTGCCACCAGAGATTCTCCCTGAAATAATCCCAATACTTTTCATCAACATCCTCGGCGATGAAGGCATAATAGTTCCAGTCATACATTTGCTTCACATAGATTTTCATATCCATACCTCCCCTTGGTTTGGTGCGGCCGACAGAGTGGAGCAATCGGCATTTCTCAGCGCTTGGCGAAGGCTTTTGCAGTTTTCGGTATGACCATGGAGTTATCCCATATACTTTAATGAAGGCCCTTGAGAATGCCTCCTGGGATGAATAGCCGTGGCTCAATGCGATATCGATTATCCTGTCATTCGTTTCATGCAGCCGGGCAGCAGCATGCTGGATCCTGGAGATCAGGATGTATTCCTTCAACTGGATCCCCTCATGCTCATGGAATTTCTTGGACAGGTAATACGGAGAATAGCCCATATAGCTTGAGAGCTGCGCCAGAGATATATCCCCTTCGATGTTTGTATCTATCCAGGCCTTGATTTTCTGTACCTCGTCATACCATGATAACACCAAAGCTCTCCCTCCCAAGCTTATACTAGACCAACCGGGAAGTACGTTTCTTGATATTTGTTGCTATATTGGATCACTTCCTATTCTAGCAGAGCGGGGCCATCTCTACAAACGGCTTGGCATTTTGCTCTATGTATTTTAACATTAGTATGAAGAAAACAATTATCGGGAGGTATTGTCATGGGCCAGTACGGCATAGTCATGACGACTTTTGCAAATGAGGAGCAGGCAAAGCCTGTGATAGATGAGATCATCCGATGCAAGCTGGCGGCATGTGTCCAGGAGATCAGGATCAAAAGCCATTATACAAGGAAGGGTGAGCTTTGCCATGAGGATGAGATCCTGGTGCTGCTGAAAACCAGAAAGGACCTGTATCCTGAGCTGGAGCAAAAACTCCTTGAGATCCATCCGTATGATACCCCGGAGCTCCTGCTTGTAGATGCAGAGAAGGGAAGCGCTGCCTATCTGGCATGGATAGATGAGCAAACGCGCAAATGATCCGGATCCATAGTACCCTCAGGTGCAAATACCCAGGTATAAAAATAAAGCCCGCAAGCCTTTATGGCATGCGGGCCTTTGGCGTGCCTGAAGGGATTCGAACCCCTGACCTCTTGATTCGTAGTCAAGCACTCTATCCAACTGAGCTACAGGCACATGAATATCAGGTCTAAAAAAAGACTGCCATATTATATTAATATTTTGCAGCCCCAATGTCAACTGTTAAATGTTGTCCGGCGAACAAAATAAAGCCCGGCAGCAATCATCCGAAGGACTGCTGCCGGACTGGCACGTCAGATCTTCTCAACCCTTGGGACCATGTATTTGACTTCCTGGTTGATACCCTTGAACAGCGGGCTTATACCAACCAAAGCTATCACTATGCCGATGCCGACGTTTAGCAGGATCTCTCCCGGCACACCTTCAGCAGTCAGGATAAGTAAAAGCAGGTCTAATGAGAATGGTATGCCTTCCTGACTGGCTTGTATGTATATCATCAATGAGAACGAAACGAACTCAGCCAACAGAACGCAAAAGACCGTAACGCCGGCTATTATCCAGGGCGTAGCCTTGCCCAGCCTGCCCTTGCACAGGGTGTAGCCTTTCAGCGCCGCCTTTCCGATCAAAAAGCCCAGCCATCCAACAAACCAGCCGAATGAGGAGACTATTATCCACGGGATCGCTCCTACTATTCCCCCGGCCAATGCACCCAGAAAGCCGATCGGGTAGTTTTTGTCCTCTGTTTCAAGCTCCCGTTCAGCCTGCAGGATCGCATCCACTGCCTTTGAGTAGCAGTCATCGCACATGGGTGTAAGGATATCGTTCAGCAAAACCTTTTCTGTGGACACCTCCTGCTCGCAATTGAAGCAATGGCCTGTCCCGCTTACCTTCTGCTCCTTCAGGACAGTTGTGATGTGATCGAGATAGTTCCTCATTTTCTCCTGGGTCACCGGTGACAATACTTCCTTTAATCTCACAGACAAGAGACTGTTTTCAAGGCTGAACTCCCCGATACCAAGCTCCTTTTTGTGAGTTTCAAGATCAGATAGGATAGCCCTCTTCTGTTCATCCGTCACTACGGGAAGCGCTGCAACGAAGCATTTGAGGTTTTGCTCGTCAAATGCCGTGAAGTAATATCCGTTGTACTCTCCGTATATCCTGTCCTTGCCCACGGTCCATGAGTTGTTTTCGGCCCACTTTTTCAAGCCCGGAAAAACCATACCCCCAATACTCCTCCCTTAAATTCTAAATTTTACTAGTTCAATATACTACATTTTTCGAATTTTTTCAATATATTCTAATATTAGTCTCTCCCGTTTCAGAAGCCAAGGGCCAATTTTAAAAAAGAAGTCCCGTTATGGGACTTTTATATATATCAGCTGATCCTATTCATAATGCTGGGTTACATAGTTGTAACAGCCCTGGCAGTATCCCTCGAACAGAGTACCGCAGTCATCGCATACGCAGTCTCCGCATTCAGGACAACTCCTTGTTATTGCCTCATCACAGTTGCGTCCGCATACAGAGCAGGTAACCTGTGCCATCGTCTAAAACCACCCTTCCTGTACTTTGTATTATGTTTTCCAGAATCTGTTCGAAATATGCAGAATGACCTGATATATTGGTTGTCAATCAATTGACAAACAGAAATTTTTTGATAATATACTATAGGGGTATATTTTGATTTTAGGCGGATTTGCACAATAATGAAGCCTAACATTATATGCGCTACTTCAATAAAGCAAGGGAAAGGATCGTTATGGACAAGTTGCAATCATTATTGAACGGCTTTACCAATTTCACTTGGCAGCATGGCGTCATGCTGTTGATAGGGATCGTACTTATTTATCTTGCCATCAAAAAGGAATACGAGCCCATGCTGCTTCTCCCGATAGGCTTCGGAGCGATACTGACCAACATTCCAGGATCTACGGCAGTTGGCGAACATGGATTTTTGACCGTCCTGTATAATGCAGGGATCGTCAATGAGCTGTTCCCCATACTGATATTTGTTGCAGTTGGGGCAATGATAGATTTCTCACCTCTGCTCAAGCAGCCGGTCACACTGTTCTTTGGTGCGGCAGCTCAGTTCGGTATATTCGCTTCGATGCTGATGGCTGCTTCCACAAACCTGATCGAATTGCCTGAAGCAATATCCAGCCTTTTAGGCCTGGCTCCTGGTGAAGGGCTCTTTTCCCTCAAGGAAGCGGCCGCAGTCGGCATAATAGGCGCGGCGGACGGGCCTACGTCGATATTTGTCGGCACAAAATTCGCTCCCAAATACATAGGGGCCATAACCGTAGCTGCCTACTCCTACATGGCCCTGGTGCCCCTGATCCAGCCACCGGTCATAAAGGCCCTGACCACCAAGAAGGAACGCCAGATACGCATGGATGTCGACTATGGTGTGAAGGTATCCAAGACAGTGCTCATCCTCTTCCCCATCGTAGTTACCATAGTCGCCGGTATCATAGCACCCATATCCGTGCCGCTGATCGGTTCCCTTATGTTCGGCAACCTCATCCGTGAATGCGGAGTGCTGGAGCGCCTTTCTCAGACAGCCCAGAATGAGCTTGGAAACCTTGTCACTCTCCTGCTGGGCATCACCATCGGATCAACCATGGCAGCCGAGCAGTTCCTCACCGTACAGACATTCCTTATCCTGGGCATTGGCCTTTTGGCTTTTGTATTCGACACAGCCTTTGGCGTTTTATTTGCGAAGTTCGTGAACCTGTTCCTGAAAAAGAAGATAAATCCCATGATCGGCGGATGCGGCATCTCTGCTTTCCCCATGTCTGCACGTATCGTACAGAAAATGGCTCAGAAAGAGGATCCGACAAACTTCGTCCTCATGCCTGCCATAGGTGCCAATGTCGCCGGACAGATCGGGTCCGTCATAGCCGGAGCCATAATTCTGGCATTATTAAGTTAGGAGGTAGCTGACATGGAGATATTCCTGGGTGCACTCGAAGTTATGGGGTTTGGCGTAGGCGGAGTTTTTCTCGTACTCACCATATTTTACTTCCTGGTCAAGCTGATGCTCCGCTTATTCCCTGAAAAATAAACATATATCAACTTACCACAAGTATAAAACATCATCGTATCTGCAGACTGCTGCCCTTCTTAGGAGCAACTCGGGTAAGATGATGTTTTTTGACATCCGTGAAGTACATCAGGCATGATGGCTCGCGGTTCTAACTTAACACGACGGGGGGTTGGCTTGTTTTATTGATCCTCTGTCTTCAGATATAAATATTACAGAATCAGGAGGTAGCATAAAATGTTGTGGTCTTATCTATCCCTAGTTGTGGCATTCATTGCAATGTGTGTTGCCGCATATTTTTACAAATGGGTGCAGAACCTCCCTGTTGCAGAGGGAAAAATTGCAGGTATAGGTCAGCTGGTACGCAATGGCGCATTTACGTTCCTGAAGCGTGAATACCGCATCCTGGCTGTATTCGTAAGTATCGCAGCCGTCGTGATCCTGCTGGTTTACCCGTCACCTATCTGGCAGAGCGAGAACCCATTATCAAATGTCATAGCCGTAGCAGCATATATATCAGGCTCACTCCTGTCAGCCCTGGCCGGTTATATAGGCATCAGCATCGCAACCATTGCCAATGTACGGTCAGCATCAGCGGCTAAGCAAGGCCTTGCTCCGGCATATATGGCAGGCTTCCGCGGCGGCGCTGTAATGGGTATGGCCGTTGTCAGCACTGCTTTGGCAGGTGCAGCGCTCCTGCACATACTGACAGATGATCCGAACATGGTCATAGCATTCAGCTTTGGCGCCAGCTCTCTGGCTCTGTTTGCCAAAGCCGGCGGCGGTATCTTTACAAAGACAGCTGATATTGCCGCAGACCTTATCGGTAAGGTCGAGCTGGGCATCCCTGAGGATGACCCCCGCAACCCGGCCGTTATCGCTGACAATGTTGGCGACAACGTAGGTGACGTTGCAGGTATGGGCGCTGACCTGTTCGACTCTCAGATCGCATCTATCGCCGCAGCTCTCGTAGTTGCCGCTCCTTTAGGACAGATCGAGGTCATCTTCTGCTTCGGGGCCTTGGGACTCCTGGCCTCCATCATAGGTGTGCTCTTTGCCCGTGTAGGTAAGGACGGCGATCCCGGAAAGGCTCTAAACGGCGGAACCCTGCTCACCTGTGGCATTTATCTGGTGCTCACATTCATCGCCACCATGCTGAGCAAAGGCAGCATCAATATTCGTGTCTGGGGCGCAACGATCCTTGGTATGGCAGTCGGTGTTATCATAGGCTTTACCAGTGACTTCTTCACAGGCGACGACAAGAAGCCCGTTGAAAAGGTGGCCGAAGCCTGCAAGAGCGGTCCTGCCTTTACGATCCTCTCCGGCTTCTCCTATGGACTGGTAAGCATTCTGCCCTCAATAATAGGTATAGGCGTAGCTGCCCTTGGCGCTTACAAGCTCTGCGAACCCCTGGGCCCGGGATACCCCATGTTTGGTATTTCCATCGCTGCAATAGGCATGCTGTCGATCGTTGGCATGATCATTTCCAACGACGCATACGGCCCCATCGTTGACAATGCCCGTGGCCTTGCTGAAATGGGCGGCCTTGGCGATGATGTCCTTGAAACGACCGATAAGCTGGACGCAGCCGGCAATACCGCAAAGGCCATAACAAAGGGCTTTGCGATCGGCGCTGCAGGCCTGACCGTTATCGCCCTGCTGGGCGCATTCCAGGAGATCGTGGAATCTGTTACCGGTGAGATCATCAGCTTTAACCTCATGGATCCCCTCGTATTCTTCGGCACGCTGGTTGGCGCTGCGATCCCGGCTGTTTTCTCAGCCATGCTGATGCTCGGTGTCAACCGCAACTCCCAGAAGATGGTCGAAGAGATCCACAGGCAGTTTGATACCATAGAAGGCCTCAAGGAAGGCAAAGAAGGCGTAATGCCCGAATACGACAAGTGCATCGATATAGCTACCATAGGTTCCATTAAAGAGCTCATCCCCGCCGGCCTCACAACGATCATAATCACCCTGGTAGTCGGCTTTATCGGCGGCGTTAGGGCTGTGGGCGGCTTCCTGGCAGGCAATATCGTGACAGGTCTCTTCCTGGCCCTGCTCATGAGCAATGCCGGCGGCCTCTGGGACAATGCAAAGAAGTATATCGAAGCAGGCCACTTCGGCGGCAAGGGCAGCGATGCCCACAAGGCAGCAGTCATAGGCGACACAGTCGGCGATCCCTTCAAGGATACTGCCGGGCCTTCGATCAATACCCAGATCACGGTCGTCTCCCTGGTTGCTTCCATAGCAGCTTCACTGTTCGCATTATTCTCCCTCTTTTAAATGCCGGTGAACCTGGTTTTCAGGACGATACATGCAAAACAGCACTGACATAAAAAGAGTTGCCTGAAATAGGAAACGCTCCTCTTCATGCTTTAAGAGGAGCGTTTTTGCCAAGCCCCATGATTTGCAAATATTGTTTGATGTTATGCAACAAGCTTCAGTTGTAGTATATGACCATGCATACGGTGTTTCCGCCATCATCTGACTTGAAATATGAAGCCTGATACATATTTACGATATCACTGCCGTGCATTTCATTCACAGCCCTGGCGATCTCGTACCAATAGCTGCTTATGTTGTCCATGTAATGCTCGTATGCTGAAGGGGTGCTGAACCTGAAGGAGATGAACCTGGGCCTGCTCAGGATGTTGTCATATATCTTCCCGGCTACTGTCCGGGCCTCCCGGGCGCCAAAGGTATCAAAGAGGAGACCTTCCTTCCTGAAGTAGTTGCTTTCCGTGCTTACGCATGCAGGGAATTTTACGGCTGCAGGCCCCATTTTATGAGTTTTGCTGATGGCTTCATCGGTGACAAGGAAATATTCATAGCTTATGTAGCTGGAATAATCCATATCGGCGGGGCTTTTGAAAACCGGGTCGTCCCAGGTCGTATCCAGGTTGTAATACTTCCCGTCTACCTTTACGATATTCCAGGCATGGTGCTCGCCCCTGGATGTCCCCTCTACGTATAGACATTCCACCCCCAGCCTGTTGAGCAGGTACTGGGTCGTCCTAGCGTATCCCGCGCAGACCGAGGTATTGTACAGCAATACGCTCAGTATGTTCTGGTTATGCTCTGCCGCCTTGTCATAAGCTGTGTTTGATACGATATGGTCATGCACATATTTTACCTTGCTGTAGTCCGAAGCATTCTTGTCGATATCCATCAGTATGCTGTTTACCCTTGCATCAAGCTTTTGATCCAGCCCGGCCTTTTCTTCCGGTGATTTCACGTTGTATACAAACCTGATCTTGTTCACAAGGTTGGTGTACTCATCATAATAGTAGCTTATGTTCTCCACCCAATAATGCTCAGGACTGTCCAGGGTGTAGAGATGGTATACCTTCAGCAGGGAATCAACATCGACCATGTGCTGCTTCAAGCTGACCTCTGCCTTCAAGCTGTCGACGGCATTGTATATGGTATCATAGACCGCCCTCTCGTTTTTTCCAAGCCTGGACCTGCAATATTTGATCGATATGATATCAGCGTAGGCGGGGGAATAGGAAGCATCTGGCTCAGTTGTAGCGCCGGGGCTTTCTGATACATACAGGATATCCGGCGACGGGAGGAGCAGGACGTCCTCAAACCCGGGAATATGATAAAAGCCTAAAAGCTGCATGACGATAACAGCTATTATGGCGGCCGATATTATGCCTAATACCCTTAATCCAGCTTTCATTGGCTCATCCTCACCTTGCACCTATCGTCAGGGACCTGAACCTGCATATTCTGGCTTTATTCATGACCTATTCATTTGTACAGCAAAATATAACAGAAGATATAGCTGTCACCTTTTGGTTCCAGGTAAACACACCTGCTTTTATCCAGCACGTTGCTGCCCAGCTTGTCATTTGTGGCATCCACTATCTTAACATAGTTTTCACCCAAGGGCTTGGAGCGAAACGCATCATAAGCGTCCTTGCCTGTAAACTTAAAATAAAGGAACTGAGGCCTGTCTTTAATGTTTCTGCTGATAAAATCCGCCAGCTTCCTGATCTCATCTTCTCCAAACCTGCTGAAGAGCAGGCTTTCTCTGACGTAATAATTGCTTTCAGTGCTTGTACAGGCTGGGAGAGAAACAGGTACAGGGTCCCGGTCATGGGTTTTGCTCAACTGTTCATCGGTTATCAGAAAGAATTCGTAGCTAATGTGCCTGGAATAGTCGATGGTGCCATTGCCTGGAGTAAACACCGGATCATCCCAGGTAGTATCAAGGTTGTAATACTTGCCGCCCACTTTTACGATGTTCCAGGCATGTGGGACATAGCCTGACCCGCTGCCGTTATCGGCCTTACCAGTGACATAAATGCACTGAATGCCCGCTTTGTTGAGCAAATACTGGGTTGCTCTGGCATAGCCTGCGCATACTGAAGACCCATGGATGAAAACACTCAGTATGTTCTGGTTATGCTTTGAATCCACATCGTATCTTGTATTGAGGACGATATGATCATGGATGTATTTGACCTTTTCATATTCTGAAAAGCTTTTTTTCATGCCGCTTAGGATCGCGGCTGTCTTTTCAGCTATCACTTTATCATACTTGGCTTTGTCAGCCTTGCTTACGGTATAGTTAAACACGACCGTTAATGATCCAACTGATTCTATGACCTCTATATAGCCCGCCCAGTAATGCTCAGGTGAGTCGCTGGTATATGCGTCCCAGATGTCAGAGAACTTGTCATAGTCTATATCATAGCCGGTTAGCTCCAGCGATGGCCTGTATTCTTCGACTGCCATATAGATCGCATCATACACGGCCCTGTCCTGTGCACTGAGCTTCGATCTGAAGTATTTTAGCTCCATCAACTGCCCAGGGGGCTGCTGTGTCGGACCAGGCGTCTGCGTGGGGCTGGTCGTAGGATTGGCCGTAGGCGGTGCCGTTGGTTTTGCTGTTGGTCCGGGCATTGGCTGAGCAGGCTCGGCCGTCGGCCTGACTGTAGCACTGGGCGTGTCAGTAGGCTTGGGGCTTTTTTCTGGCTTATCAGTAGGACCGAGAGTGTCCTCCGGCTGACTGCTTACCTGAGGGTTGGTTGTCTGCGGCGGCTCTGTCGCTTCGACCGGGTACGGGGTTTTGTCATCGACCCCAGCTGTCAGCTCAGGCTTGTCCGAAACTGTTATATCCGGCGGCGCCACAGGGACAAAAATGCCGCAGGACGAAATTAGTACTGTCAAAACCAGCAATAAGCCGATCAGTTTTGATAAAGTCCTCAAGTGCTGCCCCTCTTTCTCGCCCTTTTTCTCATATCTGTAATACTTCTGCGCATCTGCGGGTATTCCTTCATGTAATATGTGTTATTTTTCTAACTATGGCCCATGCCCTTTATGTATAGTAAAAAAGCAGCCTATGGCTGCTTTCCATCATACGGTCTCTACCTTGATCAGGTTCGTGCCTCCCGGTACACCCAGTATCACACCGCCTGTGATCACGATGTTGTCGCCTTTTTTCAGGTTGAGTATCTCGGTTGCAAGCCTTTTGGCATTTTCAAAAAGCTCGCTTGTGGTCTCAAATTCTTCGCTAAGGACGGGCAATACGCCCCATGACATGGCCAGCTTCCGCCAGGTTTTTTCATTGGCTGTTATCCCAAGAACATCGACCGGCGGGCGGAAACGGGAGACCATCCTTACTGTCATGCCTGAAACCGAGCAGACAGCTATGGCCTTTGCATGTATATCTATAGCCATTCCACAGGTCGCGTGGGAGATCGCATCGACGGTATTCTGGATCCTGAAGTCGTGCTTCAAAAACCTCTTTACATAATTGATATTGTCCTCGGTTTGCTTTGCGATCTTTGACATGGCCTCCACCGCCCTCACCGGATACTTGCCAACAGCGGTCTCGCCGGAAAGCATGAGGGCGCTTGTCCCGTCATAGACAGCGTTGGCCACGTCGGACAATTCAGCTCTGGTAGGCCGGGGATTGTGGATCATCGACTCCAGCATCTCCGTAGCTGTTATTACGCGTTTGCCCAGCAGGCGGCATTTTGTGATAAGCAGCTTCTGGATAGCCGGTAGCTCCTCGTAGGGGATCTCGACTCCCAGGTCCCCCCTGGCAACCATGATGCCGTCACATTCCATGCAGATCTCTTCAATGTTCTCCACGCCGAACCTGTTTTCGATCTTGGCTATAAGGTCAATGTCCCGGCCGCCGTTTTCGTTCAGAAACTCTTTGACTGCAAGCAGGTCCTGCCTGCTCGAAACAAAGGAACAGGCGATAAAGTCCACATCGTTTTGGATGCCAAACAGCAGATCGGCCTTGTCCTGTTCACTCAAATATGGCTGGTTCAGGACCTTGTTGGGAAAGCTCATGCTCTTCCTGTCAGACAGCTCGCCCCCTGTCAGGACAAGGCAAACCACCTCTGACTCCGTTTTCCCGGTCACCTGGAATTCCAAAAGGCCGTTGTTCAAAAGGATCCTGTCACCCACGGCCAGGTCCTTGACCAGTCCCTTGTAGTTCACCGAAACACGGGTATTGTCGCCTTCCACGTCAGCCACCGAGAATGAAAAGGTGTCGCCCTCCTTAAGATAGACCTTGCCGTCGCGGAAGGTCCTTATCCTGTATTCCGGCCCCTTGGTGTCCAGCATGATGGCGATGGGCAGGCCAAGCTTATCCCGGACCTTTTTTATAAGGTTGATCCTCTCCAGATGCTCCTCATGGGTACCATGTGAAAAATTAAGCCGGGCTACGTTCATTCCGGCCCGGCACATAGCTTCAAGTGTATGCTCATCAGAGCATGCAGGCCCTATTGTGCAAATGATCTTAGTTTTCCTCATACTGAGAGTCCCCTTTATATATGATGCAAAAATCAACTCAGTATATCATTATATACATTTTGGTCGGCTCTTTGCAAACACAGTTTTTAACACGGTTGATAACAGCATCCATCGGCATTGGGTTTATCACGCGAAGAGCCATGATGCCTGTCAGACTGCTGTATACCTAAAAGGATAGGTCGATCTCAAGCAGGATGGGGGTATGGTCCTGCCTCGGGCCTGAATCGATCATCTCAGACCTGATCACCTTGTCTGCGATCCGGTCGCTGACCAGCCAATAATCGATCCTCCATCCCGAATTGTTGATTTTGCTGGTCTTCACACGCTGGGCCCACCAGGTATAGGCACCGGTCACATCGCCATGGATATAGCGGAATGTATCAGTAAAGCCTCTGGCCAGCAGGTTTGAAAACCCCTGGCGCTCTTCATCGGTAAAGCCGGCTGAACGGCGGTTGCTTTCGGGATAGGCCAGGTCTATTTCCCTATGGGCGACATTGAAATCCCCTGTCACTATGACCGGCTTTAGTTTATCCAGGCTTTCCAGGTAGTCGGCAAACTTGATATCCCATATCTGCCGGTCGTCCAGGCGGTTAAGGCTGTCTCCCGCATTCGGCGTGTAGACCTGGGTCACGTAGAAATGCTCAAACTCCAAAGTGATGATCCGGCCTTCATCATCCATGGTGTCCGGCGCTCCGATTTTGGGACAGGAAACCAGTGGCTCCAGATGATCCTTATATAAAAACATCGTGCCTGCATAGCCCTTGCGCGCAGGCTCCCGAGAGCAGTTCCAGGCCACCCTGTAGCCCGGGAACCTTCCTTTCAGAATTTCAAGGTGTTTCTCAGCCGGCCCGTCAGGGGACAGCTTGGTCTCCTGCAGGGCAAGGATATCCGGGGCTTGATCGCTTATCGTATCAAGGACCTTCTGAGTCAGGACCGCGCGCTCGGATGTACCTGTCAACGCTGCGTTCAATGAATCGATATTCCATGAGATCAGCTTCAATGCAATTCCTCCAATACACTTTTGCTGTGCCGGCTAAAAAAAAGCATGCTATGCTTCGGCCTATTGTAATAATAAACAGTAGCATGTCTTATCTAACAATATCAGATCGCAAACCATATGTAAAAGCTAAGCCAACAGGTAAATCCACTTTGATGCCTGTGGTGTATTTATATAGAATCAGTGAGGGGCAGAATTATCTGCCCCTTATTTAAATGCAGCCTCACTATTGTGCTATATGCTTTGATGAGATCAGGAAAAACACTAAGAATGCACAGCATATCAAGGATATAAACCCATAACCGCCGTATATGTCAAATCTTGATGATACCCAGCCGAAGCCCAGTCCTATAATGATGATCATCGATCTCAATCCCAGTGACTGGAATGAATCGATGGTAGCCCTCATCGAAGAATCGATACGGTGATGCAGATAACCGGTAGCTGCCGGTTCAATAATGCCTGATACAAGGCAGATGAGAAAAATCACCGCAAGGCCTGTGATCCCTCTGACCGCATACAGGTAGAACATTCCGGCAGCAATGGTCAGGACTACTCCCGACACCATTGCCCTGTAACTTATCTTTTCCTTGATTTTATAGGCAAGTATGTTCCCCGGGAGCCTTAGTAAACTCAGCCCTGATGAAAACAAGCCGAAATATATGACAGGCACTCCCAGCCTGTTTATATAAAGCTGCCAGAACTCATCAATGAAATTCAGCGCTGCTCCGGTAACCATCGCTGAAAGCAGCATAAGACAAACTCCATAGTTCCTCTTGAAAAAGGACACCGAAGCTGCCACATATTCTCCGACCGCGATGGGGCTGTCGCTTTTGCTCTTTACCTCAGGCTCTGCAAGCATCAATGCTATGCACAAGGAAACAAACATCCCGGCAACGGATACCCAATAATTCAGCTCAAATCCAAACAGGCCGGCCATCAGGCTTCCGCTCAATGCCGCCAGGATCGCTGCGGTAAAATCCCAGGCATTCAAACGTCCCAGGCATTTTTCAAAAGAGCGCTCATCGCCGCTTGACAGCAATGAATCATAAAGCAGTGCGTTCTCAGACCCGCTGCCTACGGAACGGCCGATCCCCGCTATAAATATCGCTGCGGCAAAGTGCCAGAATTCAGTCGCGAATACCAGTATCAACAGTTCCAGGCAGCCTAGAAAACAATCTAGCACTATCATCCTTTTCCGGCCCCATCTGTCAGCGATGATACCGGTTGGGATCTCAAGCAAGACAACGGTTATCGCATATATGATCTCCGTGTATACAACCATCTGGATCGTCATGCCCCTCTGCTCCCAAAACAACCTTTCGATGACATAAGCAGGGATCAGGTTTTTGAAAAAACGGATGACATAGAGCTTCGGGACATTATGACGAACATCGTTCATATTCAGACTCCTCTCATTTTGTTTGCAGTTTTATGAGAACAAAAATGGAGGAGGGCCTCGTGAACTGATTATTAAGGCTTAACAGGGGGGCCTTGCATATACCATGACAAGCATCTCCTTAAAATATGACTTGATAGTATGATTTTAACATATTCAATTTTTGCTTACAATTCAGAAAAATTTCGATTTCCCTATTGTTAAACAGTGTTAGTGTGCGTAAATTGTACTTATACATTAAGTACATTATAGAACAAAACGGAGGATGCTGTGGAGATCATAATAAGTAGCAACACAAGTAAACCTATTTATGAGCAGATCACTTCTCAGATAAAAGCCATGATCATGAGTGGTGAATTGCGGCCCGGCGATCCCATACCCTCTATGCGGGCGCTGGCAAAATCTCTCCATGTAAGTGTCATAACAGTGCAAAAAGCATATGAAGATCTGCAGAGAGATGGATTTATCGAAACGACTGTGGGCCGCGGCAGTTTTGTATCCGCTTTGAATAAAGACTTTTACCAGGAAGAACAGCAGCGCTTGGCCGAAGAACACCTGCAAGCGGCGGCTGACATTGCACGCACAAGCGGTATATCATTGGACAAACTGATCGAGCTTTTAACGATGTTTTATCAAGAGGAGGACTAAGGAATGGATGCTATTTTACAGGCGGAAAATTTGACGAAGGAATATGACGGATTTAGGCTGGACAATGTTTCACAACGGATCTGTAGAAGGTAGCAGATTACATTACTTTTATCCATCAGGGTAAAGTCCTCTTCTGCAAAACCAAAGACGAGCTGCGTTACCATTACGGCATCATCCGCTGCGGGGCTGCAGTTTTGACCAAATAGATAAAAAGGAGATCCTTGCGTATCGTAAAGCTGATTATCAGTGGAATGTGCTTGTTGCAGATAAGGAAGCGGCCCGACGCAAATACAAAACCGCAGTGGTGGATGATGCTTCAACACCAATCTGCCACATCCGGTCACAGCCGGCTGAACACCCGGCAAGTCCAACAAGCATATCCTCATCATAGGCTCCAACCGCAAGCACATCCAGGTGCTTGCGGTCCTCACATAATGCATTGGCTCCATTCAGGCCTATACATCATATGTCATGTCTATACCCCTCCGGTCCCTTGTCATAAAGGCTACTGGGCTTTCCCCTTTTAAATCCTGGCCAACATTCAGTTATACGAGTGTTTCAAAAAATAATTTCCTATATTGCCAACTATTATGAACATAGTACTGAATGATGTCAAGATGGGCATAAAAAACAACGACCTTCTTTCGAAAGTCGTCGTTATATGTGGCGGAGAAGGAGGGATTCGAACCCTCGCGCCGGAAATCCCCGACCTACACCCTTAGCAGGGGCGCCCCTTCGGCCAACTTGGGTACTTCTCCACAATGGGCCTGTCACATTAAATTGGATATAAAACATGTGGCGGAGAGAGAGGGATTCGAACCCCCGGCACCTTGCGGTGTCACTGGTTTTCAAGACCAGCTCCATAAACCACTCGGACATCTCTCCACACCTTAAAAACCAGTCTTAGAGCTGGCACTGTTATAGTATAGCAAATGCGAATGTATCATGTCAATAATTGTTTTGGGGAACATTCTGGTGCGAGAGGATCTATTTACAGATCCTCTCAACATCGCCCATATAGGGTCTCAGTCTTTCAGGGATAATGACAGAGCCGTCCTCCTGCTGGTAGTTTTCAAGTATTGCAGCCACTGTCCTGCCGACAGCCACGCCCGATCCGTTCAGGGTATGAACGTACCTTGCCTTTTCATTGGGACCCGGCCTGTACTTTATATCCGCGCGCCGTGCCTGGAAGTCTTCGAAGTTGCTGCAGGACGAGATCTCGACATAACGGCCGTAGCTGGGCATCCAGACCTCCAGGTCATAGGTCTTGGCCGATGAGAAGCCCAGATCTGCGGCGCACAGCATCGATACCCTGTAGGGAAGCCCAAGCAGCCTCAAAACATCCTCCGCATCCCTTGTGAGCTTTTCAAGCTCCTCATATGAATCCTCGGGCCTTGTGAACTTGACGAGCTCGACCTTGTTGAACTGATGCTGCCTGATGAGCCCTCTGGTGTCCCTGCCTGCAGAGCCTGCCTCCGCCCTGAAGCATGCGCTGTAAGCGACATGATATATGGGAAGCTGGTCGCTGTCCAGGATCTGCTCCCTGTACATGTTGGTCACCGGCACCTCGGCGGTCGGGATCAGGAAGTAGTCCGTACCGGCTACTTTGAAAGCATCCTCCTCGAATTTCGGCAGCTGGCCGGTGCCTACCATGCTGTGCCTGTGCACCATATACGGGGGAAAGACCTCAGTGTATCCATGCTCTGTCGCATGGAGGTCAACCATGAAGTTGAACAAGGCCCGCTCCAGCCTGGCACCCAGGCCCTTGTAAAAGGTGAAGCGCGCGCCGGTCACCTTGGCCGCCGTTGCAAAATCCAGTATGCCCAGGTCTTCGCCTATATCCCAGTGTGGCCTTGGCTCAAAACCAAACTCCCTGGGTGTGCCCCACCGGCGGACCTCTATATTGTCATTATCGCTTTCGCCCAGAGGCACTGATTCATGGGGGATATTGGGTATGGTCAGCAATATGTCATTCAGCTCAGCCTCGACTTCACGGACCTTATCATCCAGCTCCTTTATCGTCCCGGACACCTGCTGCATTTCAGCGATCAAGGCCTCGGCGTCCTTCTTTTCCTTTTTCAGCCTCGCTATTTCCTGGGAAACGACATTGCGCTTGTTCTTAAGCTGTTCAACCTCTGAGAGTATGCTGCGCCTTTTTTCATCAAGGGCCAGGAACTTATCGAGATTGACTTCCTTTTTGCGCTTTGCAAGCGCAGCCCTGACCTCATCCGGATTGCTCCTTATATACTTTGCATCTAACAAGACTGCCACCTCCTGAAAAATAAACCCTGCACACCGGCTTGATCAAAATCCGCCGGCTTACTGCTTACTTAAAGTCCGATTAAATAAAAAAATCTGCCTTCCCATGCAGGGACGGACAGATTGGATCCGCGTTGCCACCCTGGTTGAGGGTCGCCCCTCCACCTCTATGCCGGTATAACGGACCGCGGCCGGAAATGCTTACTGTAGGTTCGGCACTTCAACTCGGAGGCGGATTCGGATAGATGTCCAGCCGGTTTGCACCAACCACCGGCTCTCTGAATGGAACAGCCTATCTTACTGGTCCTCGTCATCGCTTTTCTAATTATTATACTACATTTTTTCCAACATGCAACTAAATTATGTCTGGCGGAATAGAATCAAACCGCGGAGACAAAAATATATATTAATAATATCCATGTATTGAAAGGCGGTTTTCCATGAACAAGCTGGAAATCATATCGCAGCTCGGTGACATGAAGGAAGTAGAATACAAGAACACACTGGCTATAACCAGCATAATAGAGCTGCTGGTGGAGAAAAACATAATCAGCAGGGAAGATATCGCCAGAAAAGCCGCCGAACTCGACGAGCAGGCCTATTACGAGGCGGTAAGCTCCAAAATAGCCAGGCTATTTTAAAAGGTATCCCTTTTCCGCCAGCATGTCTTCTATGCGGTCAAGCACCTGCTCAGAATCCGCCTCAATGGTGTGCAGGTGAATACCTTCTGTGAGAGCTGACAAGGGCTCTGCATCGCTCTGCTCCATAAGCTGCATATAAGCCCTGACATCGCTGGGCGAGTACAGCATAAGCCGTCCCCTGAACTCCCCGTATATCGGATGCTCGATTATAACATCAAGGATCCGGCCTCCCAGATCCACGATAGCCATAAGCTCATCCTCGATCTGACCGCTGTTATGCCTGACTGCCATCACCCGGGTCGGCCTTGCCGCCTGGATCATCCCGGGCATGATGTACCCCTGAGGTGTGGCGATGATATCATATCCCGCAGCTCTGAGCACAGCTATATCCTGAACTACGACCTGGCGGCTGACATTGAACATGCCGGCCAATGCCGATCCGGTGATAGGAGCATGAGCACCGGAGATGGCCGCCAATATCCTTTCCCGTCGCTGCGCAGAAGTCATATCATCCACCCCCCCCACATGGAGTTTCCTTAATTATACAGAATGCATGACTCTTTTTCAAGGATCCTTATGCATTTTACCAGCATATCATTCCGGCAATTCCACTGTGATGCAGGAAGCACAGTCGTCGTCGAGTGCTACCTGGGTATTGCCCACCCTGAGCACCCATGCGGGAAACCTTTGTACGACTGTCAGGGGCATACCCGGCAGTATCCCAAGCGCCATAAGCTTGCGTGCCTTTTGCTCATTCGTGGTATCAAGGGCTCTGATTATACCCTTGTTTTGGGGCTTCATTTCAAGAACCCTGATGCTCTGTGCCATTCCTCTTCCCCCTCCAGCTTCTCAGCATCTTGACCAATCCTGCCTCTTCCGGCATCTCAAACCCGCAGTTGGGGCATTTTATTTTTCTGCAGCCTCCCTGAAAGGGGCAGCCATTGCAGCCCTTCTGGGCGGCCAGCTCATCAAAGGAAAATCCACAAAAGGAACATTTCATCATTACAGCACCCCCGTAAATTTAAGCAGCGCATTCAACAGGATGCCCGCCAAAAATGCAAATGGGAATATGATCGCAGCCATGCCTGCAGCGGTCTTCAGACCCCGTTCCTTTATCATCATGGTAAACTGGGCTACGCACGGAACGAACAGGGTCAGGGATGCTGCCGCAACCACAAGCTGCCTTGGTGAAAGAGCGCCTGTTGAGCTCAGATCATACAGCCCGGCCGCCCCATAATCCCTGCGGAAGAAGCCGAACACAAAGGATTCGGCCGCTTCGGGCGGCAGATCCATCAGCCTGACTATTGGCTCTACCAGGGACAGGAGCATGTTGAATACGCCGGTCAGATTGCCGAGCCAGATTATGATACTGCCCAGCAAAAACAGGGGCAATATCTCAACGAAGTACCATTGCATCCTGCTGAATGTCTTTGCCAGCACATTGCCGAGCTTGGGCATCCTCAAGGGCGGTACCTCCATATAGAAGTTGGACGGGGTGCCCGGCACCACCTTTGCAGTGAGAAAACCTATAAAGAGGAATATAACTACCATGAACAGTAGCCAGATCAGCATCGCACCCGGGTGCGAGGACAAGAGGGCCATGATGACTCCAAGCTGGGCAGAGCAGGGGATGGCCAGCGCCAGCAGGAAGGTAGCGATGAATTTCTCCCTTTTGGTCTCAAGGGTCCTGCTGACCATAGTTGCCATGGTACCGCAGCCAAACCCCAGGGTCATTGGTATGACTGCCCTGCCGCTCAGGCCTATTTTCTTGAACACCCTGTCTACCAGCAGGGCCAGTCTGGGCAGGTAGCCGGAATCCTCAATGACAGAGAACACCAAAAAGAAAAAGCCGACTATAGGCAGTATTATGGCGACAGCATACCGAAGCCCAAGGGTCAGGACCCCGTATTCCATGGCTATCAGCTCCTGGAGGGGCTTCCATGGGATATGGGCCTCTACCAGGCCGTTTATCCATGGGTTTATATACTCCTCGAACAAGGTCCCTTCAAGGAAGTCCACTACTGTCCCCGCGCCTAACTCCCCTACGAATTTGTAGAATCCCAGATAGAGCACGAGCAAGAGGATCGGGATGCCGGTCAGGGGCTGTATCGTCAGCCTGCTCAATACTTCAGAGACCCTGCTTGCCTTTTTAGGCTTCTGGGTGATGACATCAGCAGCGATCCTGCTGGCCAGCTCCTGCCGCTCCAGGGCTATGACATAGCTCAGGGGCTGGTCGAACTTCTCTCTGGTCTCCTTGACTACCTGCTTAATGCCTTGCAGGCTGTCAGGCTCGCTGGCATCGACCAGTTGTTCAATTTGCTCATCTCCCTGAAGCAAGAGCAGCGCTATCTGCCGCTTTGAGATCCTGTATGCCGACTTAAGGAGTCCCTCGATACGCCTGATCGCTTCCTCCAGGTTTTCGTTATATCTGAAATCATGCAGCAGATTTTCCATACTCCCTGATCCTCTCTTTCAGCTTGTCCAGTCCCTTGTTGGCAGCAGCTACGGTCGGTACAACGGGTATGCCCAGCAGGCTTTCCAGCTTGCGGACATTTATCTCCAGCCCAAGGCTTTCAGCCTCATCCATTACGTTGAGCACCAGGATGACCGGCAGTCCGGACTCACAAAGCTGCAGGGTCATGGGCAACATCCGCTCCAGGTTCTTGGCGTCGGTGACATGGATGACAAGGTCAGGATCCTCTGTGAGCAGCAGGTCCCTTGTGACCCGTTCCTCTTCCGTTATAGGCATCATGGAATACATGCCGGGAGTGTCGATGATACCGTATACTGTGTCCCCGATTCGGCCTCTGCCTTTGGAAACCTCAACGGTCGTGCCGGGATAATTGGACACAGTCACATATGCGCCTGTGAGCTTATTGAAGATAACGCTCTTACCGACATTGGGCGTCCCCACGAGAAGGATCTTTGGAAGATGATCTACGCTTTGCTGCACCTGGGCATGGCATCCCGCGCCCTCCCGGTCGGCGGCTGACTTCTTGTTTCTGAGTATTGCTGTGCCTGTATTCTTCATGGCTGCCTCCTGTGTCGCTATTATTGGTTTGATAATGATATTCATTATCATGCCATTGGCAACATTTAAGCATGGTCTCGTGCATGTCAACCATACTTCTTTTTATGTGCCCATTTAATAATTATGTATCTTTTATCGCCTTTATGTAATCAGCTAATTGATAATGATTATCACTTACAATGGATTATACACCCTTCGTCCTCCAGAGTCAATAAAAGATTGAGAATAAAAAGCAAGAAATCAGGAAAAAATAACTAGCCTGATAAAGGAAGGTGATGGAAATGCGCAGGTACGTGACAATGGCATTGGTATCTTTCGTCCTGATAACCGGCCTTGCAGCCCTGGGCGGCCTGTTACATGGCAAGGGCGAAAGCTGCGATCCGGCAGAAGGCGACGAACAGGTCATACCTGCAATAGAAGAAGGACCGGCTTTTTCAAAGGATATGACATATATAAGGGATATTCCCCTCCCCCTGGATGAGGCAATGGAGCAGCATTTGACTGAATTTCGCACTAAGGCGAAGGAGCTCATGCTCAAATACCCCGATTCATTCTTTATTTCTCTGCCAACCAATGAAAAGGTCGTGGCCCTTACCTTCGATGACGGCCCGGACGCATATACAACAAGGGAGATCGTTGAGATACTGGACCGTTTTCAGGTGCCGGCGACATTCTTTTTCATAGGCAACCAGATAAGCCGGAATCCCGGGTCTGCCAGGCTGGTCATAGAAAGCGGTCATCTGGCGGCAAACCACAGCTGGTCCCACTTGAGGCCTACAGATATAGATACCGGAAAATGCATAAGCGAAGTGACCGCTGCTGAAAGCGCCATAGCAGGTATAACGAGCGCTTGCAGGCTTTACAGGCCTCCCTATGGCCTGGTGACCGAAGCCCAAATGGCCGCGCTGGAGGAGGCCGGTTATAAGGTATTTGCATGGTCTGTCGATTCAATGGACTGGTATTTTGACGATCCCGATGATATAGTAAGGTGTGTGGTGGAAAGAGTGCACCCGGGAGCAATCGTGCTCCTGCACTGCGCAGGCGGCAGAAACAACCGGCGGGCGACCATCGAAGCCCTGCCTCAGATCATAACCGAGCTGAAGGATATGGGCTATAGCTTTGTTGCGCTGGACAGATACTAGCAATATACGACACAACATATTTTTGATCTGTTTTGATTTATTTACGAACTGACACTAGGTCTGCACAGGGTCGAGGCATTTATTAGGGGGCTGAGCATATGACCGGCAATATAGAGACCGAGATAAAGCTGCTAATCAGCAAGAGCAGCTTCAAAAGGTTGTATGCCTATCTTGTTGAAAAGGGATCGAAGCCACGCGTTACAAGACAGGTAAACTATTATTTCGATTCGCCTGATCCGTCGCGGCGGTATGGGCTGCTGAATATAAGGATAAGGCTTGCCAACGATACAGCCGAGCTTACGTGCAAGATCCCTATCAGGGAGCTTACAGACAAAGATGTGATAAGCAGCCATGAGTACAATGCCAGGTTGAGCCTGGCAGAAGCGTACCTGTATATAAAAAATGGGTTGTCTGCGGCAGATATCAAGGATCATTTTGCGTCTATACCGGAGTTCGGTAGCTACGAGCTTTATGATACCATTTGCTATGGCCGCTTAAGGACAACCCGCATAGCTTTCACCATCAGGGAAGAGCTTCCGCCTTTGCTTATGGATATAAACAAGTATCTTGACACAGTGGATCACGAAATCGAATGGGAGCTTGAGCAGACTGACTATGCCCTTATCCTGCTGAACAGCCTTTTTACGGACCTGGGTATTCAAAAGGCCGGCAAAGCCGAACCTAAAAGAATACGGTTTTTCCGCAGGCTTGAAAAATTACGCCAGGATGCATCAGCAGGCAGATGAGCTGATCATTCCTGGCCCAAATACTTCTGCCTGCACTCCCAGCTGCAAAAATAGTGGTCCTCATCATCGGAATGGATTATATAGGCCTTGTTTCTGGCTACATATCTGCCGCAGATATCGTCTCTCACCATTTCTATAGTAATTGCAGAATGTCTTGGTGCAGCATCGGTTGCCTGCTCATTATCGCTTATATCATAAACACTTTCAGTGCCACTGTTTCTCCTGGATTCTTTCAGCCTTTTACTCAGGCTAATCCCGCCAATGACCGTCAGGATAGTCCTGAACAGCAGAAATATAAAGGTTATTTGCAGTAAGGATGCCAACAGGTCCATATATCATCTCTCCTTCCTTTTCCACCTTACCTGGTTTAATTATAAAGCACAAATATGAATATACTGTGAACGTATTGTTTACATTTTATTAATTTATAGATTTTTAAGATTATTTATAAACATTTGTCAGTGAATCATTTCATATTTCTACAGTGAATTTGGTAAATTTCCTCTTGCATCCCATAGATTTGTGTACTACAATCTTAGCAATAGTTTTACGATTGTAGTATAAAGCATTCAGGTTTCCAAAGGAGTTGGTCCTATGGATTACAAATTGAGTGATGCCGAGATCTCCATAATGCAGCTGCTTTGGAGCAATGGACCCATGAAGGCTGCTGAAATAGCAGAATATGCCATAGAGAAAAACGGATGGAAAAAGAACACGACCTATACCATCATAAACAGGCTGATTGGCAAGGCTGCAGTAAAACGCGTCGACCCGGGCTTTATTTGCCAGCCCTTGTGCCAAAAATCCGATGTAAGCAGGATAGAAGCAAGAAATCTCATAGACAAGCTGTACAACGGTTCGATAAACGTGTTTATGCAGGCGTTTCTGGAAGAGCAGGATATCTCTCGGGAGGAGCTTGAAGCGCTGAAACGGTTGATCGAAGAGAGATAATAACGGGCATAAAATCAACAACTGCTCAGGATTAGCCATCCTGCTAAACAGCTAGAGGCATATATCAAGATGCACATATGGGGTTTTAATGAAGAAGGAGGACCAAAAATGTTATTCATATTTATGGGGCCAAGCTGCTCCGGTAAGTCTACGTTGGCTGACTATCTAAAAAGCGAAAAGGGCATGCAGGTATATACCGGCAAGGACTATTTATCCCTTGCCAGAAATGAGGCAGAGGCCTGGAAATTATTCATGGAAAAATTAGCAAAGGCGGATGACCCTGAGCTGGCAGGAGATCCTATCATTTATGTAATTACTGAAAAAAGTATCCTATCAAGGCTGCCATCCTTTAATAACGCAATTCGTGTGAAGTTTACAGCAGACCTGGATGTCATAAAGGAGCGTTTCGCAAAAAGAATGAGAGGCAATCTTCCCAAGCCGGTAGAGATGATGTTGGAGCGCCAGGTCAATGAGTGGGATGAAGTCGCCTGTGATATGTGCATTGATACCACCGGGACCCAGGGTGAGGCGTCTTATACAGACAACCTTGCTGCTCTCGCAGAAGAAATCATTGAGCATGCCCATAGCAGGTGATATGCCCTGTTACAGAAAAACACCTTATGTCAGCATACATAAGGTGTTTTTTATATGAGTATTGTATGATATTCAGCGTATCAGTGAGAGCTCTATCTCCCCGGGCTCCTTGATCAGGTAGCCTATACCCTCAAATCTAACCTCATATACATCCCTTCTGTCTATCTCTATAAAGCATTCCGATACAACCGGATGATCGGACCCCGGATCCCTTGCGCTCCACCCTGCCCTGGCAGAGCCCTCGATATTCAGGTTTTGGATCCTCAGTATATCAGGATCGGGGAATTGCACATCGATCGACAACCATCCTTTATCATTTGAGTACTCCGCTTTTAGTATCTTTATTTTCTCACCCATGTACTCGATGGTCTTGGGCAGGGGCTCATCCATACGGAGCATAAAGCTGCCGCCCTCCTCCTTTGCAAGCCTGAATCCATCATACTTGAAGATGAGCCTTTCCGGTACGTCAAAGTAAACAGAGGGTACGAAGTACAATTTGGTCCCGACTGATACTAAGCCCTCGGATTTATAGACATTTCCCCGGTCATCCACAAGCCTTGCGTTTTCAAAGCCGCTGAAACAAAACCCGTCCGGAAGGGCTATATTGGTATCGAGCCAGAGCCTTGTGGGGCTTACGGCCAGCTTTTCTACGTCTATATTCAAGCCGCTGATGAACCTGTCAACCTTGATTTCCTTTTGCCTGTTTATATCATACACCTTCGACATCAAAACCCTGTCCCTGGAAAAGGGTATCCTGACCTCATCCTTTTTTATATCCGTCCTTTCCCCAGAGCTGTCTTCTGTATATAAGCATATTTGCACACTCAAGCATTCAGGGTCACCTTCCAGAAATTTTTTCGCAGCGCCTTCCTCAAATATATGCTCTATGTCTACTACGATCCGTGAAGGATCGCCGTTATCATTCGAGTGAGTGTTGCTGTATACTCCAACCCCGTCATCCAGATCGACAAAGGCCTCAAGAATGCTTTTGTGGTACTTCTCGATTGACTCTTTTACCAGCGGGCCCTCCATTGCAGCCTTCAGGCTCAGCCGGTCCTCATCAAAGAATATGCTGTCGACAATAAGCGTATAATCATCTCTCTTTATGGTCACTCCGTTTATGACACTATACCCATGCTTGCGGGCATATTCGATACCGCTATCGCCCCGCAGCCAGTCCAGCACTGTGCCGATGCCCGGTATATCAGAAGCAAATACTGCGATTTGCGGTATCAAGAGGGCTGAAGCAAAGAAAGCAGCAAGCAGTATGGCCGCAGCAGCACCGGTCTTGATATAAAACGACACCCTCCGTTTCAGCTTCCTTCCCCTCTCACGGATCCTGGCTTCCAATATAGGCGGTACCGGGATCTCTTCCCTTTCCGCCTCGAGCATAAATGCCTCCAGTTCTTTTAGTTCTCTGTCCATATCGTCTGCCATGATTCACACCTCCCTGTAATTCAGCTTTGCCCTGATAGCCTTCAGGTTGCCGTACAGCCTGGTCTTCACTGTTCCAACAGGCATATTGACCAGGTCAGCGATCTCTTCCAGCGTATAGCCTGCAAAATATTTAAGGTATATAATCAGCCTTTC
>JAKPIB010000044.1 GCA_029549985.1 Bacillota bacterium | reverse complement strand
ATTTTGCGAACTTATATTGACACTAACCCTGTTTGGATTGTTTGTCAAAATGATCCTGCTCAATCCTGATTATTACATAAACGAGCTGCAGGGGACAAGCTATTACAAGCAGCTCAGGGAGGAGATCGACAGCGGACTGGTTGACTTGAGCCTATATACATCTATTCCGGTAGAAGTCCTGGTAGACGCAGTTAAAGATGATTCTATCAAAACGCTGAGTGTGAACGATATAACACTTGCGATGCAGTACATGAAATATAGAGTTGAAGATGTAGTAAGTATTATGGACAGCAAGCCGATAGAGACATCACTGAATAACTTTATAGACGATTATGCTGCACAGAATGATCTTGAAGTTGATGACGAGCTGCGCCTGCAAATGAAGGAAGTCGCAGACCAGGTTGCAAACATAGTATCAAATCATACTGTGCTGTTCAATATCAATGCTGTTAAGAGGTTCGGTGATTTTCAGCGTTTTCGTAAAATAGTCAGCCTGTTTTACGATCACTGGTATGCATTTTTATTAGCCGCCTTGCTTTGTATGTTCTCGCTGTTCACCCTGAGCCACAGGCATCTTCACCGTGGTTTCTTATGGTCAGGTAGCAGCATGATTGCGGCATCCCTGATGGTAGTCATTCCAGCTGCACTAGGTATGTTATACAGGATACCTTACAGGTTCAGCATTGCAACTTCTTATCTGAAAACCGCCCTGAGAGTCTTTACCTTGGGATATTTCCGCTTTTTCATCTTTGGTGGTTTACTCATGCTTATTATCGGCTTTCTATGCCTGATATTATATATGTACCTGGGCAACAATGCCAGGCTCCGGCACAGAGAGATTAAAGAGCTGGAGGAGAAAATATAAGCCTGGTTAAAGATCCTTAGCATAGGATCTTTTTTTATGCCTATCAGGCGCTCAAAAATATTATCGCTGATGAATACAGGGCACCAGACGTTGACTGTTTTTTAAAGTTTCACTTATTTTGATGCTTATTCCCCAAATTCCCTTCCATCCAATGCTTCCGGCACAGGGCTATGTATTTGTCATTAGCGCCCAATACGATCTGTTCACCGGTCTTTATCACATTGCCGTTTTCGTCGAACCTGGCATTCATTGTTGCTTTTCTGCCGCAAAAGCATATGGTTTTTATCTCTTCTATGGTGTCTGCCACTTCCATCAAGGCTTTGCTGCCTTCGAACAATTCACCTTTAAAGTCGGTCCTCAGGCCGTAGCATATGACCGGAATATTCAGCTCATCCACGATATATACCAGCTTCATCACCTGCTCCTTGGTCAGGAACTGAGCTTCGTCAACTATGATACAGCTATACCGTTTAAGATCCATCTTGTCAAGATTCTCCACCAGTTCACACTCGCACTGGACACCTATCCTGGATCTGATGATTTTTTCCCCGTCCCTTGCGTCTACAGCCGGTTTTACCAATAGGGCTTCCTGCCCTCTTTCCATGTAGTTGTGCTTTACCATCAAGGCATTTGCAGACTTGCTCGCACCCATTGCGCCGTATCTGAAGTATAACTTTGCCATGTAGACCATACTCCTTGTTGCTGGATTTACTACTTAATTATAATAAAAGCCGGCGGCATCTGTCATCACCTATATTAGCTTCATTTAAGACAAAGTGAAAAGGCATGTCTTGAACAATCACCCTTGGGAGGGTATTTCATACTCAGGTTGAATTTTATATTTATTTTCCCATTAACTTTATTGCACAAAAATTCAATGATAAATTGGATACGGCAGTATGGGCATACGATGTATAGGTTAAATATAATGTGTAACACAGGTTACACCGAGAATCAAGGGAGGGGACAATCCATATGAACAAATGGCGATTTGTACTGGTGCTGGTGCTGGCGGTGTCGCTTATCCTGTTCCTGCCCGGATGCGGTTTGTTGACCGGCGGTGAAGGGGACCCGACTGAAGCGCCCGGCAACACCGATGGAAACTATCCGAACGAGTCAGAGAGGCCTGGCGTGACTGATGAGCCTGGTCCGACCGAGGACAGCAATGGCGGTAAAAGTCATGACCCGAATGATGGCCCCGGGACGGGCAACAAGGATATCGATGCGCTTTTGCAAAGGGCATCATCACATACGAATTATTACAGCGAGTTCACTTATTATAAAGACCTGAAAACGGAGACCTGGAAGGTGTGGTACAGGAAGCCGCTCATGCATGCCTATTGGGTAGAGAGGGGCGGCGGGATCCTGATGGACTATGATGACATGACAGAAATACAATATTTGGGCGACAAAGGGATGAAATTCACATTGTATGAACTGAATGTAGACAAATTCCACGGCTTTACCCTGGTGAACCTGCCCTTATGCCTGAAAGGTGTGAATGAAGGATCTGTGCAGCTTGTGACAACAAGGGATGAGACCATGAAGGGCAGGGCCTGCCGGCTTTATGAATTTGAAACCATTGGAAACGCCCTGTATAGATTCTACTTTGACAAGGAAAACGGATTTGTCCTGTATTTTGAGGAGATCTACATGGGCAAAACCACTTGGTACTTTGACAGGACCGTCCTTGAGTTCGACATTGTGACTGATGATGATCTGAAGCTGCCTGAAGGTATTGAAATCGACGACTAACATCATGAGCTGCCTACATGCTTATAGATATATCTACAGCTGATGAAGTCACATATAAATATTAATTTGACAAGGAAAACGGCTTTCTGTTGAAGCATGATGCATTTGACTCCGGTACACACCGGAGTTTTTATTATGAATATCCATGTCAAAAAATATAGATATTTGTTGACTAATACCATTTTAATTACTTATACTGTAATCGGGCTCACTAATTACCTATAAATCTATGGGAGAGGTACAAATGCAAAAAGCTGCCAGATCAATGTCATGTCTGCTTGTGGTACTGCTGCTTGTTATAACGGTTGTAAATCCTTTACCTGCACTGGCCGAACCAAAGCTTGTACCGGATGATATCCTGGCACAAGCGATCAGGGGCAAGCTGGGGCTTGATTCGTCAGTTGAGCTGACACCGGCTCATTTGGCCGGCCTTACCGAGCTTGTGCTGCATTATACCGGTGTAGAAAGCCTGGAAGGACTGCAGTATGCAGTCAACCTCACGAAGCTTGATATCAACATTGCCCCGCTGGAGGAATTACCGGACGGCCTGTTTGACAACATGAGCAATTTATCAATCCTTAGGCTGAATAATGTACATCTAAGTGAGCTGCCTGAGGGGATATTTGACAACCTGGCAAACCTGACCGTGCTGGATCTGCATTCATGCGGCATAGAATCACTGCCTCCGGGCATATTTGACAACCTGACCGGGCTTGAAGAACTTGTATTGGACTACAATATGATAAGGACCCTGCCGGCAGGTATCTTTGACAACCTGATCAGCCTCAGGGAGCTGGAACTGTATTCGATCGGTATCGATTCACTGCCTGACGGTGTATTTGACAACTTAAGCGCACTGGAAGTTTTGGATCTGGGCGGGAACTTCATATCTTTCTTAGAGACAGACGTTTTTTCCAGCCTGACCAATCTGAGATACCTGTCATTGGAAGGCAATATGCTCACGGGGATCCCGGATGGGTTCTTTGACCACCTGGGCGGCCTTGAATATCTGAGTCTCTGTAGAAATAAGATCAGGGAACTGCCGGACGGAGTGTTCAGCGGCCTGTCCAACCTCAATGAGCTGGACCTTTCCAACAACAAAATAGGCTCGATTGGCAAGGGGGTCTTAAGAGGCCTTGATAATCTCGAAAGTCTGTACCTGGACCAAAATGAGCTGGCGCAACTGCCGGAGGACATATTTGAACCGGTTCCCAACCTGGTTGCCCTGGGCCTTGGCAGAAATAGGCTGACAAGCATACCTGCTTCCCTGTTCGACGGCCTTTCCGGTCTGCAAGAGCTCGATTTATCATACAACATGATACCTACCTTGCCCGATGATTTTCTTGCCGGCAAGAGCATGAGGGAGCTGTGGCTGGGTGGCATGGGGCTCACTGAGGTCCCCGGCTTTATCAGAAATATGGATACGCTGAAGTATCTGGACCTGAGCTATAACAGGATCAAGGCCATAGAGCCCGGTGCCTTTGACAACCTTATCGATCTGGAGCATTTGGATCTTGGGATGAATTATCTTACATCGCTTCCGGACGGGCTGTTTGATAAATGGTTTGAGGCACTGGAAAGCAAGGATATAGATGGAAACAATAGATTACTAATATTCCTGGGCCTTTACGACAACCTGTTCATTGATGCAGCCGACTCCTATACGGGCTTGCTTATGAATGATCCGCCAAAATTCAATTACCTGCCATTTAGCATAAAAAGTGGCTTGTATGAGCGTAAATATCCATGGTTTACAGACCTGTCCGTATCAGGCGGCCAGGCCTGGGTCTATCCGTGGTATGAGTCTCCGGATGAAGACCTGCTCGATTCGCTGCGTTTGATGGCGCTCAAATATGGAGCTTTACGCAGCAGAAACATCGCGCCGTTTATGGATTACCTGCTGTACGGCTTTTTGGATTTGCCTGTCGTGCCTGACACAATGTTCAATAAGTCATATGATGAGGTTGCCGACATATGGTATAACGAGTACGAATTTGATCTATTTGCAAACTTATTGGGCGGCGGACCATATTACAAGGCTGAGATGCTGCTGTATCTTGAGATGATGGTGGAATCATTAGTGGGGCATGATATAGAGCCGCTTCAAAGCTATGAAGAGTTCTGGGTCTATTTTGCACAGCTTACAGGTATGCCCCTGGAACCGGGTTTCACATTCGAAGAGTTTGTCATCGCATTTACAATGTATATGGTGTCTCAGGGCAGGTTCTACCAAGAGTTTGAAAGCTTTGAAGAGTTTGTTCTGTTCATGGCCTACTACTTTCATGGAAGCAAGAAGCTTGACGCCCTGGAGGATGGTACGTTCGTTGCCGACCTGTTTTTTGATCGAAACAGCTATCTGAGCAGTAATATATGGATAGTCACTGATGAAAATTCACCGGACCCGGTGGTGCTCAGGCTGTCCAATGCCATCCACAACGGGACGAGGATCGAAGAGCTCCTGATCAACGGCGCGCCGGGGCAGTACACCCAGGAGGCCGACGGCTCCTATACGATCGAGCTTCCGGCAGGGATCGGAGAATACACCATGATCATAAGGACCAGGTATGAAGGGGATGCGATGTTTGACGATCCTTCCATATTGAACGCGGAGTTTGCGATAGTGGTAAATATAGCGGCAAGCAGCCAGGCGGGCATCGTGGGCGGCAGGCTCAATGGCGCGGATGTCACCGTAGACGATGTAAACAGGACCATAAGCGCCTCGATCAAGGATTTTGACATCGATGCTGCTGACCTGTCCGGGCTTATAGCTTCCTTCAATGCCACCATAGCAAGCATAGTCCGCGGCGGCAGGCTGTATATAACCGTGACCTCCGAAGACGGGACAAACGTGATCGAATACCTGTTTATCAATACTTACGAGGCCGAGCCGGAAGCAACACCCACACCCGGCCCGACAGAGGCCCCGGGCAGTGACAATCCCAGGACGGGTGACGGGTATTCGGCAATGCTGTTCATACTAGCCGCTTCATCGATAGGCCTGCTGATCCTGGCCAGGAAGAGGGCTTTGGCAGCTAGACAACCATATACGCAACGGCAAGGAGGAAGTGGATGATGAAAAAGGCAGGCATAGCTCAGTCTGCGCTTATATGCGCAATGCTGCTTGGCTTGGTGTCCTGCAGCTTTTCATCGGGTTCTCCGTCGGCTGATCAGTCCACTGTGCCGGTGGAATCACCTGCCTCTACGGGGACCATAGGGGGAGTCACAACTGCTCCGACGGAGGAGCCGGCCGATACTGCAGCTCCGTCTCCAGGGCCGACTTCAGCTTCGACATCAGACCCGACCACAAGCCCTACACCGGAACCTAAGCCTATGCCTACGCCCCCAAGGCCTACACCACAGCCGCCTGTGCCGGAGCCGACACCGGCGCAAGACCCGGGGGAAAGCCCCGCGCCGGCCCCCGTTCCGGGTGCTGCTCCTACTGTAGAGCCTGACGCGATGCTTTTGAGCTCCATCAGGACCAGTTATCTGCCGGGCAGCTGCATCGAGCTCAGGATAGAGGGGGACAGGCTGAAGGAATATTATCCTGACCGTAAGGACATATGGACGGGGAGCGTAGTATACGATCACGCTCATAACCGGGTGGCGTCAAGCTGTTACGGGACTTACGACGGCAAGTTCTACAATGAGCCCCTCGATCTGCCTTTGACAGAAGACCGCTACATTATTGCGCCTTATTACATGATCCTGTTTGAGATCGGGATCTGCAAGATCGATGGCAAGTACTACTTTGATCTTTCATCGCCGTATCCGTACAGACACAACGTGGCTGCCCGTGAGTCCCTGGACAGGAGCCAGGAGCTGATAGGTACCTATACCAGGTATCTGTCCGAAAGCGATAAGGCTGAACTGAGGCAGTTGATAAGCCGGATCACAAGCGGTCTGACGAGCGACTACGACAAGGTCCTGGCCATAGCGCGCTGGGTGAGCGACAACATATACTATGACATGGATGTACAAAAACGCAGGACTTACCACCACGACATCATGGATGTATTCCGCAACAGATACACTGTATGTATCGGATATGCCAACCTTACGGCAGCTCTTATGAACCTGGCCGGCTACCCGTGCGTCAGGGTCGAGGGGGTCTACAACAACACGCACAGTGACCATTGGCATATATACTCAGGCTGGGAGTATCCAAGCCATGTATGGAACGAGGTATACGTTGACGGTCGCTGGATCATTCTGGATACCAACTGGAATTCACTCAATGAATACAGGGACGGGCAGTTCATATACGGGGGCTGCATCGACAGATATTTTGACGTTACCCTTGAGTTTCTGTCTGTTACCCATAAAATATACTATACCAGCGAATACAGGGAACGTTAGGACGAAAACATATATACTTATCAAGGCTCCTTTCCGGGGATAAAGACAATCCGGAAGGGAGTCTTTTTTGTCTGTTATAATTATTTTTTACATTGCTTTTAAGTAATATTGCTTATATGATATATATTGTATTCTGTTGCCTTCAGGAGGTGCACCAATGGAAAAACACATACCGGAGTATATGCTTTCAGCATTAGACGCGCAAGGTATAGATACCTCCGGGCTTATTTTCGCGATACATACCGATTCTGTCGACAAGGGCGGAAATACAGATGTCTATATAGCATTGGACAGCAATAACCTGTATATCTTAAGAGGGTGGGAAAAGGTGGTCAAGACCGCCGGCGCCCGCAGGATAGTTGCTGTATATGAAGCTGATGAGCTTGAGGTCCATCCTCTTTCGGAGCTCGGCGACCTGTCCTGCGAGCTGCTTTTGTCCACAGGCCGCCTTTTGAGCGAAAAGGATGATGCTACGAATATCCTGCTGGTATTCTCATTGGGCTTTCTGTCAGATATCGAAAAGCTGATAAGGGTGATCAAAAACATCCGTGAAGGCAAGCAGCCTTTTGAGGAAGTCACCGTAGATGATGAGCTTTTCTGCCCCAAATGCGGCACCAGATATCCTGAGCCGGAACGCAAGCTGTGCCCCAAATGCATGGACAAGGTATCGATCGCCAGGCGGCTGATGGGCTTCTTTGCCCATTACCGGGCCAAGGTGGCTGTCATATTCATGACCATGCTGGCAGGGTCGCTTTTTTCCATATTGTCTCCCTATATCGGCACCAAGTTCTACTTTGACGAGGTGCTGACCGAAGGGGGCAGCTATTACGGCGCCGTTCTTGGTGTCATATTGGTCATGCTTGCCGTCAGGGCTATCGGGACCGGCCTCAACACCCTGTACTCATTGGTCCTGGCCAAGACCGTGCCCTGGATAATACAGGATCTGAAGCTGAAGATATTCGAGGCCATGCAGCGGCTGTCCGTCGGCTTTTATACCTCCAAGCGCACCGGTTCTCTGATGAACAGGATCAACCAGGATGCTACCAACATATACTGGTTTTTTGTCGACGGCCTGCCTTATCTGGCCGTAAATATCTTCACCTTTACAGGTGTCATCATACTGATGTGCATACTCAACCTGAAGCTTGCCCTGATATGTGTAACGATAGTGCCCATTGCGATACTCCTCTTTAAGTATCTATGGAGCGTTTTCAGGCGCTTTCACCATAAAAACTGGGTGTACAGCTCCCAGCTCAACTCCATGGTCAGCGACTCTGTGCATGGCCAGCGCGTCATAAAGGCCTTTGCCAGGGAGGATGAGGAGGCGGAGCGGTTTGCCCAGGTGGGCGGCAAGCAGTCCATGGTAGAGATACAGTCCTTTAACACAGGATATACGGCTTTTCCCCTGATATACCTCTTTATGTTCATAGGCCAGGTCCTGGTCACCATCATCGGTGGCAACATGGTTTTGAACAGGGAGATCACCCTGGGCACCCTGCTCACCTTCATTGCCTACCTTTCGATGCTGTACGGGCCGCTGGAGTTCATGTCCTGGGTCTCGAACTGGTGGGCGCGCTGTGTGGACTCTGCCCAGAGGGTCTTTGAGATAATAGATGCAAAGCCCGACGTGACCGAGCCGGAAAACCCGGTCATACTCGACCGCATCCAGGGCAACATCGAGCTTAAGGGCGTGACCTTTGAGTATGAGCCGGCAAAGCCCGTGCTCAAGGGCCTGGACCTGTCGGTCAAGGCAGGGCAGATGCTGGGCATAGTAGGTAAGACAGGGGCTGGCAAGACCACCATGGCAAACCTGATCGCTAGGCTGTACGATGTCACCGAGGGCACCATCACCATAGACGGGGTCGATATAAAGCAGCTTTCCCTAAGCCAGTTGAGGAAGAGCATCGGCATCGTGTCCCAGGATATCTACCTCTTTATCGGCACCATAGCGGACAATATTAGGTATGCCAGGCCGGATGCCAGCATGGAGGATGTTATCCGGGCCGCAAAGGCTGCTTCGGCCCACGACTTCATCATGGCGCTCCCGGATGCCTATGAGACAAGGGTAGGGGCAGGGGGACAGGACCTGTCGGGCGGAGAGAAGCAGCGGCTGTCCATAGCCCGTACGATACTCCAGGACCCGGACATCCTTATACTGGACGAGGCAACGGCAGCCATGGATACCGAGACCGAGGCAAGCATCCAGAAGGCCCTGGCTGAGCTGCAAAAGGGGCGCACGACCATAGCGATAGCCCACAGGCTTTCTACCTTGAGGGATGCGGATACCCTTGCGGTCATTAGCGACGGCAGGGTGGTGGAGAGCGGCACCCACAAGGAGCTGATGCAGAAAAAAGGCGAGTATTTCAAGCTGTATACCATACAGCTGGAGGGCCTGAAGATCATTAACATGGATGCCTGACCGGCAGCCATGGACTGAATTTGCATCATTCAAGCAGATATGAGTTGATCAGAAGAAAGGTGTTTCGATATATAGGGGGGTTTTTATGGAAACCGCAGCGAAATTAGCCGTTTCGGCGCTAAGCGATGCTATCGATATTGGCATACTCGATCTTGAAAAGGCGGAGTTTTATATAACCGAGGGCGGATTCACCGGCCTTAGGTATGACGGACAGGACTACAGCCGCATAACCCTGCGCCGCGCGCTGCCCGTCAAGTACCCGGATGAGTATATCTCAGTGGCCGACAAGGACAACAAGGAGATCGGCATAATACGGTCGCTTTCAGAGCTTAGAAAAGACCAGTATGAGATCGTGATGGCCGAGCTGGAAAACAGGTATTACTGCCCAACGGTGCAGGAAGTAAGATCGGTGAAGGACAAACTGGGCTATGTATACCTGGAGCTGGTCCTGAAGCGGGATGATCTTCTGTATAAAAAGAACTGTGCCGTAAAGGATGTAAGCAAGAACATCAGGATGCTCGATGATGAAAGGCTTGCCATATTCGATGTGGACGGGAACAGGTATATAATCCAGTCCCTTAGCAAGCTGGACAAAAAGAGCTTGAAGAGGCTTGAACCATATCTTTTCTAAGAGAAAGGCAGCTTAACATGTCAAAAATACATGAGTTCAACTTTGACCTGGACCTTAGGATGCAACCGGCGGAAGGGACCGTCACCTTCGATGAAACGGGAGCTGTTAAGGCGTACATAGGCGATGAGACGATTAGAGCCCTGTCTGCCGCTGACATGTCCGAGATGGCGGTCATCGCAGGCGTAGGCTGCGGCCTTATGTATGCCAGGATGACTGACGAAAGGGAGATCCTGATCTGCCGTTTCACCATGTCGGCCCTGAAGGCCGCCGGTGAGTTCTGCAAGGTGGTCAACTACTATATCCAGACAAAGGAATATACGGCACCGGAAGAAAAAACAAAGCCCGTGTGCGAGAAATGCGGCCGTCCCCTGGTGGAGGGCATGTCGGTCTGCCTGTTCTGCTACAACAAGATAGGCCTGATAAAGCGGGCCCTTGACCTGATGAAGCCCTTTGCCGGAAAAATCATCCCGGCTGAGATCTTCATAACCCTGTCCTCGGTCCTGTACCTCCTGGTGCCGCTGTTCAGCCGGATGATCATCGACGATTACCTGCGGCCTATGACAGGGACCTTTGAGCAGATCGCCCTGCTGGGAGGCGCGATGTTCCTTGCCAGGGCCTTGGGCGAGGTCATATTCGTGCTGAGCTCACGGGTATTCAACTCGGCAAGCATAATGTATTCCAACCATTTGAGGAACCTGGCCTATGAAAAGATCCAGAAGCTGTCCATGAACTCCCTGTCCAAGAGGACACCGGGGGATCTTATTAGGCGCGTGATGGAGGATACGAGCACCGTAAGGAACTTCATATCCGACGGCGGCCGCTTTGCTATCGAACAGATGGTCATGTTCGTCGTCGTGTTCGTCATCCTTATAGTCACCAACTTCTGGTTCACCATGCTGGTGTTCATACCGGTACCGCTGGTATGCCTGGCCTTGTCCCGTTTCTGGAGCTATATCCATATCCGCTACGAGCGGCAGTGGCGCCAAAACTCCAAATGCCAGTCCATCCTCCATGACATCATCAGGGGCATCCGTACCGTAAAGTCCTTCGGGAAAGAGGATGATGAGATCAGGAAATACTCGGATGCCACCTATAAGCTGGCTCAGATCTCATCCGACAACGAATCCGTCTGGGCCCTGCTCTTTCCTACCTTGATGTTCTTAACAGGCATCGGCGAATTCCTGGTCCTGTACTACGGAGGCAACAGGATATTGAGCGGCACCATGAGCTTTGGTGTGCTGGTCCAGTTTACTATGTATATAACCTATATCTATGCCCCCTTGCGGTGGATGGTCTCCTTCCCCCGCTGGCTGGCCGAGGCCATGACCAGCATGGTCAAGATATTCGAGATATTGGATGAGGAACCGGAGATCGCTTCGATAGCCGAACCCAGGGATGTGCCCCTGACGGGCAAGGTGACCTTTGAGAACGTGACCTTCGGCTACAAGTCCTATGAGCCGGTACTCAAGAACATAAACCTGGAGATCCAGCCGGGCGAGATGATCGGCCTGGTTGGCCGCTCGGGCGTGGGCAAGTCTACTTTGATAAACCTGTTGATGCGCCTGTATGACCCGACCCAGGGCAGGATATTGATAAACGGGGTAGATATCAGGGATATGAGTCCGGAGCACCTGCACCAGTGCATCGGCGTCGTGTTCCAGGATACCTTCCTTTTCTCCGGTACGATCTATGACAACATCGCTTACGCAAAACCGGACGCTACGACGGAAGAGGTCATCGCGGCGGCCAAGATCGCCAATGCCCATGACTTCATCATGCAGACCGCCGACGGCTACAATACCATCATCGGGGAAAACGGCCATACCCTGTCCGGCGGCGAAAGGCAAAGGATAGCCATAGCCCGGGCTATAATAAAGAACCCGTCGATACTGATACTGGATGAGGCCACCAGTTCCCTGGATGTGGAGACCGAATCAATAATACAGGACAGCCTGAACAAAATAGTGAAGGGGCGGACTACCATAGCCATCGCCCACCGCCTGTCGACCTTGCGGAATGCCGACCGGCTGGTGGTTTTGGAAAACGGGAGGATAGCCGAGGTAGGCACCCATATAGAGCTTTTAAAGAAAAGGGGAATATATTACAGGCTGGTCATGGCCCAGCGCCAGACTTCCAAGATCGCTGAAAACAACTAGCAAGGGGATGGTTTGTTATGCTGGAGCAAATCAAAAGTGACACTGCGAGGGCCTTGCTGGAGCTCTTAGAGGTTGCCAGGCTAAAGGAAAAGGATATCCTTGTGGTGGGCTGCTCTACCAGCGAAGTGGCAGGCCACAGGATCGGCACCTTCTCCAGCACTGAGATAGCGGAATCGATTTTCAGCGCCATTTATCCGATCCTGAAGGGAAAGGGCATCTATCTGGCAGCCCAGTGCTGCGAGCACTTAAACCGCGCATTGATACTGGAGGAAGAGGCCGCGGAATACTATCGCTATCCCGCGGTCAATGTCGTGCCCTACCCCAAAGCGGGAGGGGCCTTTTCTACAGTGGCGTACCAAAAGTTCATCCGACCTGTGGCGGTGGAAGCGATACAGGCAAGGGCCGGCATGGATATCGGGGATACGCTGATCGGCATGCACCTGATGCCTGTGGCTGTCCCCGTCCGAGTGAGCATAAAGGCCATAGGGCAGGCCAACCTTGTTTGTGCCCGGACCAGGCGCAAGCTCATAGGCGGGCAACGGGCCCAGTATGATGATAGGGATTAGCCAGATCATAAACCTATTCTGCTGGTAGCATCTTCAACCGAAAGGAAGGTAAACAGATGAAAACCATTCGCTGGGGAATAATCGGATGCGGGGATGTCACGGAGGTCAAGTCAGGGCCGGCTTTTCAGAAGGCTAAAAACTCAGCCCTTGTGGCTGTTATGCGCCGCAATGGCGAGTTGGCAAGGGACTATGCCCGGCGCCACGATGTACCGAAATGGTACGATGACGCTGACAGGCTGATAAACGACCCTGAGGTCGATGCGGTCTACGTTGCCACCCCTCCGGCTTATCACAAGGAATATGCGCTGAAAGCGATAAAGGCGGGCAAGCCCGTATATGTGGAAAAGCCCATGGCCCTCAACTACGAGGAATGCCTGGAGATGATCGAGGCCAGTGAAAAGGCCGGAGTCCCCTTGTTTGTCGCTTACTACAGGAGAGCTTTGGACCGGTTCAACAAGGTCAAGGAGCTGATAAGCTCCGGGGCCATAGGGGAGGTCCGCTTCGTGACCATTACCCTTTATCAAAGGCCTATGGAGATCAAGGACAGGAATGACCTGCCCTGGAGGGTGGTCCCGGAGATCGCCGGCGGCGGCCTCTTTGTAGACCTGGCCTGCCATACGCTGGACATAATGGATTATATCCTGGGCCCCATCAACGAGGCCAAGGGCTATACAGGCAACCAGGGCAGGATGTATCCGGCTGAGGATATAGTGACAGCCAGCCTGTCCTTTTTGTCCGAGGTAAAGGGGACAGGGGCATGGTGCTTCACAACCTGGCAGGACTATGACATGAATGAGATAGTCGGCACCAGGGGCAAGCTGTCCTTTTCCACCTTCGGCCAGGAGCCGATCCGTCTGGAAAACAGGGATGGGGTGCAGGAGTTTTCGATCCAGAATCCCCTACACATCCAGCAGCAGCTCATACAAAGCATCGTAGACGAGCTGAACGGCTGCGGCAGATGCCCGAGCACAGGCAGGACCGCCGCCCGCTCCAGCCGCGTCATGGATGAGATACTGGCCGGTCACAGGGCGAGGACATGATCATCAGGCAATAAATCATTGATGACTTCCTTCGAATATAGCCTTGCCCATGCGCTCACGCTAGAAAGTCATAAGGCGGCGGCAAGTTCTGGGGCAATGAATAGACCGTCAGGATATGTAAATACTAACATTGTAAAACTCATTTTGGAAAAAAGGAGTTGTTGCAATGGATAGATTAGCTCTTGTTCTAGTGATAATCGGAGCGATAAACTGGGGCCTCATCGCCCTGTTCAGGTTTGACCTGGTTGCCAACCTGTTCGGCGGCCAGGACGCGGTCCTGAGCCGTATCATCTACGGCCTTGTAGGCCTTGCAGGCTTGTACTGCATTTCGCTCCTGTTCCGTGAAAGGGAAAGAGTCGGAACCAAGTAAGACACAAAAGACGGTCTGCAAACAGAAAAAACCTGATTTCCTACGGAGATCGGGTTTTTTTACATTATGCCCTGTCTATGAAGGAAAACGAGATATCTTGTGGAATACTGACATGTTATATGTTATTCAATGAACTGGATACGGAGGTAAGGGAATATGGCATCAGTCGATGCAAGGCCTACCCTGGCCGTCATGGCGGCGGGCATGGGCAGCAGGTACGGCGGCCTTAAGCAAATTGAGCCGGTAGGCCCAAGCAATGAGACCATTATGGATTATTCGGTCTACGACGCTGCGAGGGCAGGTTTCGGCAAGGTCGTGTTTATAATAAGCAAAGCAATCGAGGACGAGTTCAAGGCCAATATACTAAAAAGGTATGAGAAAAGGATCGAAACGGCCTATGTGATACAGAGCCTGGACAAGCTGCCTGAAGGGTTTTCAGTCCCGCCGGACAGGAAAAAGCCCTGGGGTACGGGCCATGCCGTGCTTTGCTGCCGTGAAGCGGTGCATGAGCCCTTTGCAGTGATAAATGCCGATGATTTTTACGGCCAGGCATCCTACAAGGCCCTTTACGAGCATCTGACAAATGCCGGGGATACAGGCGGGGTCTATGACTGCTGCATGGTGGGCTTTGTCCTTGAAAACACCCTTTCCGAGCATGGGTCAGTCGCACGGGGAGTCTGTACCCTGGACCCGGAAGGCTACCTCAGGAACATCGTTGAACGTACTAAAATCCAGAAATTTGGCAAGGCTATTAGGTATCTGGACAACGACACCTGGGTCGATATCGCCCCGGACAGCATCGTTTCAATGAACGCATGGGGGTTCACACCGGGCATTTTTGATGAGTTCGAAAGGCAGTTTGAGGACTTCCTCAAGGCAAACAGGGATGATCTGCAGACCCGTGAATTTTACCTGCCTTCCGTCGTGGACCGGCTGCTGGCGGAAAACAGGGCCAGGGTAAAGGTCCTGGAAACAAAAGAGCGCTGGTACGGTATGACCTATCATGAGGATAGGGAGATGGTGAGGCAGCAGATCAAGGCCATGGTCGAAAAGGGGCTCTATCCGGAAAACCTATGGGGGTAGACAGAAGCATGGACTTGGGCTTTGATCCGGCAAAGACAGCAGCGAAGTTTGCATTTGACGGTGTATTTTTAAAGGCTGTCCCTCACGGGCAGGGCCATATCAACGATACCTATACGGTCTACCATGAAGGTGAGAGGGGCAGGGTAAAGCGCTATATATTGCAGCGGATAAACACCGGCGTGTTCAAAAAACCGGACCTGCTCATGGACAACATGGTCAGGGTGACAGAGCACCTGCGCAAAAGGATCACCGCCTGCGGCGGTGACCCCGGCAGGGAGGCCCTGAACCTTATACCGACAAGGGATGGGCAGGCATTTTACAAGAGCCCAGAAGGCGAATACTGGCGAGGGTTCTTGTTCATAGAAAATGCCCGTACCTATGAAAGGGCCGTGGACCCAGGGCATATGAGGAATGCCGGCAAGGCCGTCGGCAGGTTCCAGGAGTTGCTGGCTGATTTCCCGGCAGAGAGCCTTCATGAGACCATACCGGGATTTCATGATACGCCAAAGCGGTTCAAGGCCTTTCTCCGGGCGTTGGAAGAGGATACAAAAAACCGGGCGAAGGACGCAAGAGCAGAGATAGAATTTATCGAAAGCAGGGCGGATGACACACGGGTCCTGACCGATCTTATCATGAGGAAGGAACTGCCCCTGGAGGTCACCCACAATGACACGAAGCTTGGGAACATCATGATAGATGATGTGACCGGAGAAGGCGTATGCCTGGTCGATCTGGACACGGTCATGCCGGGTACTGCCCTGTATGATTTCGGTGATGCGATCAGGTCCGGGGCCAGCTCGGCCCTTGAAGACGAGCAGGACCCTGACAGGGTATGGATGGACCTTGAGCTGTACAAGGAGTTCACTGAAGGCTTCCTGAGCGCTGCATATGGCTCGCTTAATGCCACAGAGCTTGAGTACCTGCCCTTTTCGGCAAAGCTCATGACCCTGGAGCAGGGTATAAGGTTTCTTACGGATTATCTCAATGGTGATACATATTACAAGATAAAGTATGAGGATCACAACCTGGTCCGGGCCAGGACACAGCTCAGGCTGGTTCGGGATATGGAGCAAAAGGCGGATCATATGGAGCAGGTCGTCAAAGGCTTTATATCAAATAACCAGCTATGAGCCAGCCGCATGGGACGACGGCGCTTGACAATTGCGGGCAGCAGCTATATTTGAACAGGCATACATGATAGTATAGAGGATTGCAGGGTGGATACATGAAAAAGCTTGTTGTAATCATATTGACTAAGATCCTGTATATGGCCGGGAGCATCATGGGCAAAGGCAGCAGCCTGCCGGGCAAGCTCGCTTTGAAGCTTTGCCCGGATATCCTTGCAAGGCTGACCTTGCCGGAAAATATCGTCATGATCACAGGGAGCAACGGCAAGACCACTACGGCCGGCATGATAAACGATGTGCTTGTGGAAAACGGCTTCGACGTAGGGTACAACTATGAAGGCTCCAACCAGATCGAGGGCGTGGCGACCCTCCTGCTCAGGATCTCCGACCTTGCAGGCAGGGTAAAAAAGGATGCCCTGGTATTGGAGGTCGATGAGCGGTATACAAGGTATGTGCTTAAGTTTATCAAGCCCAGGTACTACGTAATAACCAACCTGTACAGGGACCAGCTGACCAGGAACGGGCATCCGGAGCTCGTCTACTCCATCATCAATGAGGGAGTCACTGATGACATGCACCTGGTCCTGAATACCGACGACCCACTATCATCCATGATGGGAATGGGCAAGGACAGGGTCACCTATTTCGGGATCAACAAAAATGAGCTCAGCACCGATATCAATACGAGCATGTACAATGACGGGGCATATTGTCCCAACTGCAAGGCTAAAATGGAATACGACTACTACCATTACAACCACATAGGCTCCTATCATTGCGAGGCCTGCGGGCACAGGCGCCATGATCCGGAGTTTGCAGTCACCGGGATCGACTTTGACGAAGGCAGCTTTACCATCAACGGTGAGCATAAGATAACCCTGAACTTCAAAAGCTTCTACAACATATACAACCTGCTGGCAGCCTTCACTGTCGCAAGCCTTCTCGGTGTCGGGCCTGACAGGATATGCGCCTCCCTCAACGGCTATATAGTCAAAAAGGAGAGGATCATTGAGTTTGTTACGGCTGCGGGCAAGGGCATGATGATCATCTCCAAGCATGAAAACTCCATATCCTACAACCAGTCCCTAAGGTACATAACCGGTCAGAAGGGTGATCTGACAGCAGTCATAATAGTAGACTCGATCAGCCGGAAATACTACACCAACGAGACCTCCTGGCTCTGGGACATCGATTTTGAGCTGCTGAGAAGCGATAACGTAAGGCGTATAATATTGGCCGGGAAATATGCCTATGAGCTGGGCTTCAGGTTTAAACACACGGGGATCGATGAAAACAGGATAAGCATCATCCCGGACCTTGACGACCTTATGAAGGCGATCAACGATATGGCGGTACCGGGCGGGAAAACCTTCGTTTTGACCTGTTTTTCGGACAAGCAGAAATTTATCGACAGGGTGAGAAAATGGAACTGAGGATTTTGCATCTGTATCATGACCTATTGAACCTGTATGGTGAGATAGGCAATATAAAGGTACTGTCGAAGCACCTTGCGGATCAGGGGATCATTGTTTCCGTACAGGGCGGCTCCGTAGGGGATGATGTGGATTTTGCAGCCTATGACTTCGTCTATATAGGCTCGGGCACCGAGCGCAACCAGTTTGTTGCCCTCAATGACCTGAAGCGCCACAGAGATGAGCTCAAGGCTGCCATTGACGGCGGCCTGGTGATGCTGGCCACGGGAAACTCCATTGAGCTGTTTGGCAGGTATATAAGGGACACTGACGGGCAGACCCGGGAGGGCCTGGGCCTGTTTGATTATCATGCCGAATGGTGCAGGGAGAGGATCTCGACCGATATCATCTACAGGGCGGATTTCCTGGAGCGGGACCTGGTCGGGTATGTGAACAGGGCTGGCATGGCCTACGGCATAGACACCCACCTCTTTGAGGTCAGATTTGGTGTCGGGGCAAACAAGGACAGCAACAAGGAAGGCATCCGGTACAACAATTTCTATGGCACATATGTGATCGGGCCTATATTGGCCAAGAACCCGCACTTCCTTGAATATATATCACGGTCGATCATAAAGTCGAAGGATACTGAGTATATATATAAGGAAATCAGGAATGAGAACCAATACAGGGCTTACGAAACGGCATTGTCAGAGCTGACGAACAGAATGAACTCAATTTCGCATAAATAAAAGAAGACAGACGAGCCGGGGCTGCATGCCCCGGTTTTTTCATATTCGCTTCAGTGTTATATATCTATTTATATATAACAGATATATATAGACATATATCGTTATTGTAATTAGACTTATGTTATGTTATAATTCACAATGACGTGCAACTTGTCTGCTATATATGCGTTTATATGTGAGGCAGATCCCCATAGGAGGAGTATGCTTGAAATGGTATGCGCTTTTTGTTAGGACAGGCGAAGAGGAGCATGTGCGCTTGCATCTTGAAAGGGTCCTGTCTGACCGGGAGATGAGGATCCTGATCCCCAAGCGCAAGATCATTGAGCGCCGTGGCGGCAGGAATTGCGAAAAGATCAAAACACTGCTGCCCGGATATGTGCTCATAAAGGCAGATATGAGCCAGGAGCTCTATTATGAGCTGAAAACGGTGCCCAACCTAATAAGGGTCCTGAGGGACGAAAGCGAGCCTGTAGAGGTTTTGGAGCGGGAGATAGCAGTCATCCTGGCCCTGACGGACAACGGTGATGTGATAGATTTTTCAAGCGTATACAAGGAAGGCAATGCGATCAGGGTAGTTGACGGCCCGCTAAAGGGGCTTGAGGGCATCATAGAGTCCTATGACCATAGGAAAAAGCGAATAAAGATAAGACTTGACTTTATGGGCAGGACGCGGCGTATCGACCTTGGGGCCCACCTGGTTGATGTGTACAAACTGTCTGATATAAAATGTACCACTGTATCAATGGAAAAATAGATACGCCTGCAGATTAGCCCGGGTGTATATTGGATATAATTGCCTTGGGGATATGTAGTTGTTCCGTATACCGTGTAACACGGTTTCCACGGAAATTGGAAGGAAGTGAACCGATTGCAGGCATTTTTGAGAAGATTGACACTTGTTCTTTTGGATATATTCCTGATATCCTTGACCCTATATCTGGCCTTTGTGATAAAGCACGGCCCTGATGATCTGCCGGACTTCAAGCTGGTCCAGTGGATAACCATCTGGGCTGCGGCGACAGTCACAAGCATAGCAGTCAACTACTTCACAGGCTTGTATAGGAGCCTATGGCAGTATGCGAGCATCAACGAGCTTCTTAATGTACTGGTATCCGGCTTTATTACGGAAGCGCTGTTTTTTGTCACCATGCTGCTGGTTGGCTATAAAATTTCATATAGCGTACACTTCCTGGTACTGGTATTGAACACAGTATTTCTTGGTGTGAGCCGCCTTGGTTACCGCATGCTCAGGCGCATATCAAAGCTGGGCTCCACAGTCGCATCGGACTTCAAGCGGGTCCTCATAATCGGTGCCGGTGATGCCGGTGTCATGGTTATTCGCGAGCTTAGGCGCCATTATGAGATGGGCCTTGATCCGGTTGCCTTGATCGATGATGACAAGCTGAAGCACGGCTGCAGGATCATGGGTGTAAAGGTCCACGGCGGCAGGGAAAAGATCATCGAGGTAGTGGACAAGCTGGATATCGATATGATCATAGTGGCCCTGCCATCTGCGCCCAGGCAGATCCAGACCGAGATCCTGGAAATCTGCAAGCAGACAAAATGCAAGCTGAAAATACTGCCCGGCGTATACGAGATAATCAACGACCGCGTATCAGTAAGCCAGCTGCGTGACGTGCAGATAGAAGACCTGCTTGGCAGGGAACCGGTAAACCTCAACATCGAAGAGATCTGCGGCTATATACAGAATGAAACGGTGCTGGTCACGGGCGGCGGAGGCTCCATAGGTTCAGAGCTCTGCCGGCAGATAGCCCGGTTCAACCCCAGGAAGCTGCTCATCCTGGATATCTATGAAAACAATGCATATGACCTTCAGCAGGAGCTCCTGATGACCCATCCGGAGCTTGACCATGAGGTGATAATAGCCTCCGTCAGGGATAGGGCAAGGCTTGAGCAGATATTTGAGCAATACAGGCCATCTGCGGTGTTCCACGCAGCAGCGCACAAGCACGTGCCCCTAATGGAGCACAACCCATCAGAGGCCATAAAGAACAATGTGTTCGGTACCCTGAATACCGCTGAATGTGCCGACAAATACGGAGTCAAGCGATTTGTGCTCATTTCTACCGACAAGGCTGTCAACCCAACCAATATTATGGGTGCAACCAAGCGGATAGCAGAGATGATCATCCAGGGGATGAACAAGCACAGCAAGACCGAGTTTGTTGCCGTTCGCTTCGGCAATGTGCTGGGCAGCAACGGCAGCGTGATACCGCTATTTAAAAAGCAGATAGCCGAGGGCGGCCCTGTCACGGTCACCCATCCGGAGATAAACAGGTTCTTCATGACCATACCCGAAGCTGTGCAGCTTGTGCTGGAAGCAGGCTCGATGGCCAGGGGCGGAGAGATATTTGTACTGGATATGGGGAAACCGGTGAAAATAGTGGACCTGGCAAGGGACCTCATCAGGCTGTCCGGCCTGGAGCCCGATGTAGACATAGAGATAAAATTTACAGGCCTAAGGCCCGGAGAAAAGCTCTATGAGGAGCTGCTGATGTCTGAGGAGGGGCTGACTTCGACCAGCCACAGCAAGATCTTTATCGGAAAGCCCTCGGATATAGACATCAATAAGCTGCGTCAGGATCTTGAGAAGCTGAAATTCGTCATGAACGGTCCCAAGGAAGTATTGATGGAGCTGATCAAGGAGATAGTACCCACCTATTCGATGCCAGCAACGGAAGCAGTAGCCACGCTGGATGATAATGCTTGAGCATTGATGCATAACAAGGCGCGGAGGATCACTAATGATATACCCAAAGCTTAAAAGACCTATAGACCTGATTTTGGCTGTGACAGGGTTGATACTGCTGCTGCCTTTGCTTCTGGCGATAGCAGTGATCATAAAGCTTGATTCCAAAGGTCCGGTCTTATTCAAGCAAAAGAGGATCGGGAAGGGCAAGCGGACCTTCTATATATACAAATTCCGCACGATGCGGATCGATACGCCAAAGGACACACCGACCCATATGCTTAAGGACCCGGAGAAGTGGATCACACGGGTAGGGAGGTTCTTGAGGAAGACATCCCTTGATGAACTCCCACAGATCCTAAATATCATCAAGGGTGATATGAGCATAATAGGACCGAGGCCTGCCCTTTGGAACCAGTATGACCTTATCGCTGAGCGGGACAATTACGGGGCCAACGATATACTCCCCGGACTTACGGGCTGGGCCCAGATCAACGGACGGGACGAGCTGCCCATCAAGGAAAAGGCCAGGCTGGATGGAGAATATGTGCAAAAGCTGGGCCTGGCAATGGATATCAAGTGCTTTTTTGGTACGATCATTTCCGTGATAAAAAGTGACGGAGTGGTCGAGGGCGGCACAGGAAGCTTGAAGGCTGCCCGCAAAGAGTACAAGCAAAACCGCAGGACCACCACTTAAATAATCACGAGGAGCTTATCAGCAGATGAAGCGAATACTGATAACGGGAGAAGGCAGCTATATAGGCACCAGCGTCGAAAAATGGCTGCATAGGTACCCCGGCAGATACGAAATAGATACGATCGATATGAGAAGCGACTCATGGAGAGAAAAGGACTTTTCACGCTATGATGTCGTTTTTCATGTTGCCGGGATCGCCCATGTATCAACTGACCCCAAGTACAAGGACCTGTACTACAGGGTGAACCGGGACCTGGCGATAGAGACTGCCCGCAAGGCCAGAAGCGAAGGCGTGAGGCAGTTTATTTTCATGAGCAGCGTAATAGTCTATGGTGACAGTGGCAGGGGAAAGGTCATATACCGGGACACGGAGCCAAGGCCTGCCAATTTTTATGGCGACAGCAAGCTTCAGGCGGAGGAAGGTATCAGGGCTTTGGACAGCGAATCATTCAAGGTAGTCATACTGAGGCCGCCGATGATCTACGGAAAAGGCGCAAAGGGCAACTACCCCAGGCTGGCAAAGGCCGCGAAGAAGCTGCCCTTCTTTCCCGATATGCACAATAAGCGCAGCATGCTTCACATAGACAACCTGTGCGAATTCATCAGGCTCATGATCGACAATGAGGAGAGAGGGACCTTTTTCCCGCAAAACGCCGAGTATGTATCCACAAGCGAGCTGGTCAGGCTGATCGCCAGGGCCCATGGGAGGAACATCAGGCTCACCCGCATATTCAACCCGGCATTGAAAGTCATGGCCAGGTTTACCGGCCTGATAAACAAGGTCTTCGGAGACATGGCCTACGACATGGCCATGTCTGAGTACAAGGAGAATTACAGGGTGAGGAGCCTGGAGGAATCCATAGAAGTTACAGAGGGTATTGAATCAACAGAGGGTGTTGAATAAATCATGAGAGGATCTATGAGCCCCTCTTTTTGAATATTTGGAGGCAAGCGATGGCGGATTTGACTGCTATTATATTGACTAAAAACGAAAGCAAGAATATAGGCCCATGCCTGGAATCTATCAAGGGCTTTGCCAAAAGGGTAGTCGTAGTGGACAGCGGCAGCACCGATGACACAGTGGAGATAGCAAAGCGGTATGGAGCCGATGTCTACTACAACAAGTTTGAGTATTATGCCAAGCAGTTCAACTGGGGCATCGACAATACCAATATAACAACCAAATGGATACTGAGACTGGACGCGGATGAGAGGTTCACCCCCGAGCTGTGCGCAGAAGCCGAAGCCTTGATGGAGCAGCATGCAGATGATGATGTAAATGGGATAACAATGGAAGCATGGCTGTATTTTCTAAACCGGAGGCTTTCCCACGGGCTGAGCAAAAAGCGTAAGCTTATGATATTTAAAACGGGCATAGGAAGGATAGAGGACCGCAAGCGTGATGCCCACAGCGTACTATCCTCGGGTACATCCGTTTATGCAAAGGAAAGGTTTATACACTACGATTTCAAGGATATAACGAGCTTTATAGAAAAGTATAATTTTTATGCTATCAGGGAGCTGCAGGACTATATAGAATACAAGAAGGGAGCAAGCCAGGAAATTAGGACCGATGAACTGATACAGAAGCAGCGTAAGAAGAAATTCGGCATCTATTATAAGGCTCCAAAGTTCCTCAGGGCCTGGCTGTGGTTTGTATATAATTACTACTTCCGCCTTGGCTTTTTAGATGGCCGGGAGGGCTATATATTCCATTACCTGGAATGCTACTGGTACAGATTTCTGGTAGATGCCAAGATTTACGAGCATGAAATAACCGGAGCTGAAATGCAGGAACTGAAGGCTCTTGGCGAATAATACACCGGCAAATACTCGTTAGGGTGCTTTCAGGGCTGAGAGGATGAAAAAATCATGAACAAAACTGTTAAAGATATAGTGCTGGCGCCAATGAACATAATGTACAGGATTACCCCTGCACTTACACTGAAGACGCTTTTTTATATCCAGCACGGCTACAGGCTGAATCTGAA
>JAKPIB010000043.1 GCA_029549985.1 Bacillota bacterium | reverse complement strand
CAAGCTGACGGAAAGCAGCGGAGACATGAGGGTGGCAAAGGCCATAGGCGAAAACGAAAACGTGCTCCGCATCATGAGCATACACAAGAGCAAGGGGCTGGAGTTCCCCGTATGCATCGTCACCGGCCTGGGCAGGCAATTCAATGTGAAGGATTCGAGGGCGTCCTTCCTGATCCACAAGGACCTGGGCTTGGGGCCGAAATACACGAACCCGGAGACCCGGCGGTCCTTTGATACCCTGGCCAAATCAGCTATAAAGCAGGTGGCGGCCCTGGAAAACCTCTCCGAGGAAATGCGCATTCTGTACGTAGCCCTGACCCGCGCCAAGGACAGGCTGATCCTGATAGGCTCGGTGGGCGGCCTGGACAAGGCTGCGCTCAAGTGGGCCAGGAAGGTGAGTCCCTACACCCTCTCCTGCGGCAGGACCTACCTGGATTGGATCTGCCCGGTACTGATGCGCCACAAGGACGGAGGGCCCCTGAGAGGGCTTTTAGGCCCTGCAGGGGATGCTGAAGAGCAGGGGGGCTTGCTTGACGGCCGCGTGAAGGATGACTACGGCTCCAGCTGGCACATCAGGATATACACCAGGAGCGACGTATCAAAAATGGTTGGCGGCATGGCAAAGGACAGGCAGCAGCTTAAAGCCTTGCTGGATGACCCACCGGCGGCTTCTGACGGCGAGCTGAAGAAGCTGATAGAAGGGCGGTTTTCCTACTCCTATCCCTACCGGTTTGCATCGGAGATACCTTCAGAGCTCACCGTTACCGAGATAAAGAAAATCAACACGCCCAAGTCGCTTTACAAAACCCCGGTACTGGTCGACCGGCCTAAGTTCATTGAGGGCAAAAAGCAGTTCACCGCGGCTGAGCGGGGCAGCATTATGCACTTTATAATGCAGCACCTTGATCTGACCAGGGTGGCCACCAGGGAAGCCGTAAAGCAGCAGATCAACGACATGATAGCCCTGGAGCTATTGACTCCCGAGGAGGCCAAGGTGGCGGATGTCGGGATCATCGTTGAGTTTTTCCGGGGCGAGACCGGCAAACGGATACTTAGTGCCGGGAGGGTATGGAGGGAGGTCCCCTTCAACTTCAAAAAGGAAGCCTCCGAGGTGGTCGAAGGCCTTGACAGGACAGGCGAGACCCTGCTCATACAGGGCGTTATCGACTGCTTCTTTGAAGAAAACGGACACTGGGTGCTTGTTGATTACAAGACCGACCTGATAGAGACCGAAGCGGACATAGCAAGGGCGGTCAATAATTACCGCATACAGATCGACCTGTACACCGAAGCCCTGGAGAAGCTTACCGGCAAGCCGGTCGGGGAGCGGATCCTCTACCTGCTCAGCATCAACAGGGCTATAAGGCTATAGGCTGTGAGGCTATAGGCTGCGAGGCCGTTCAGGGTATGACCCGGACGGTCTTTTGTTATGCCCTTGGCTTTTTTTAAGTGCCCATCTTTTTTATCTTGTTAACATACTAGTCCGCAAGCTCGCGTGACATATAAGTCCCTGGGTCCATATTTGAAATTCGGTGGTTGACAAAACCGAGATATATCACATATAATTAACTAGCAAATAAGTAAGTTAGTAAATTAGTAATTTACTAATTGCACATTAAATCGATCGGAGGTCAAAATGATGAAAATACCGACCACCCTCAAGCACAAGCCGGTGATCGTATCGGAAAACTATGAAAACGTCGACGGCA
>JAKPIB010000051.1 GCA_029549985.1 Bacillota bacterium | reverse complement strand
GCGTCCATCAGCGATCACATCGATTTTTTCGGGAAGATATACATCGGAAGTAGGCTGGTTAAGCATGCTTATGTATATAAAGCTCAGCTTTTTGCCCGTATTGTTTTCGATATTCAGGTTGAATCTTCCCAGGTCCTCGCGCCTGGTTTTTTCGATGCCCGTCCAGGAGCTGTTGTTATTGTCCCACCTGGCCATGCTCTGGCCTATGGTCTTATCCTTAAGCTTGGCCGCGCTGCCGAATTTCACCGATGTATTTATGAAACCGTCTACAGTAAAATTCAATGTTCCTGTTACATCAGCACCGTAGGTGCGGTTGAGGGCAATGCCAAATCCATCAATATCAGCATTTATAATAGCAGGCTTTGAGGACCGGTTGCCGGTGGCATCAAAGGCATATACCGCATAGACATAAGAGGTGCCCGGATCTGTCTGATAATCCGTTACCATGACCCTTTTCTCATCCCGGGATGGCTGGCTTAATTCCTTGATCCTTATAAAATGGCTGTCATCCTCGTCAGCCTTCTTGCGCCATACTTCATAGCCTGCGACCGGCATCTGGTCACCGACAGCCTCTGTCCTGTCCCAGGAAAGCTGGACATCCACCCCACTTAAGATTTTAGCTTCAAGGTTTTCAGGCGCCGCTATGGGAGTACCGGGAGTATACAGCCTGTTGTTTATTACTGCATACTCGTAAGCACGGTAGTACAGCTCGTTTACAGGGCTGTTTTGCCCGGGTTTGTCACCCGGAAGATAGGCCAGTGAGTGCAGACTGAAGCTTACGTGGGCTGAAACATATTTGTCTACTGCCTTCATATTGTCCGTCAGGCGTTTGATTGTCATGTTGCCTGTCCCGTTCATGCTGTAGCTTTCCGGGTTGTTCCATGCCAATGCCGGGCCGTACTTCTTTGAATCGCGCACCGGCTGAGCCTGGCGTCTGGCCTCGTCCATGGCCTTGTACCAGGGCTCCAGTGTTTCCTTCATGGTGGATTCCCAGCCGCAGCCATCCTGGGGTGCTATCACATCGACCCGTGTATTGGCCCAGATATCGTACAGTAGGTCTTTCCATGCATCTACTGCCTGCTTTGCTGGAGGCACTGTCAGTGAAGCATACACAAGAGGCGAAACCATGATCAGCTTGTCGGGGGTCACGCTCTTGATATGCTGGGTAAGCGGCTTGTAGAAATAATTGATAAGCCTTGTCTTTGCTTCGCCCTTAACGTCTACATTGTTGAACTCAAAGGGCAGGTACCAGCCTGCGATCGTACCGGCATATTCGCCCTTGAACTGGCTCCATAGATCATCAAAGATCTTTTTTGAATATTCAGCGCTGTCTATTAGAAAGTTGAGATCTTGGAAGCCTGCAGGCATAGCCCTGAACCACGCATCCTCCGCTATATGAAGGCCTAGCCAGATTTTTACACCATGCTTTTTAGCAGCCTTCAATGCAAAGGGTATCTGCTGCTGCTTGCCTGTATTGTCTGTACCGGCTTGCTCAAACCCGGGTACATAATAATGGTTTTTTACTATATCGCTGTAGTACTGGACAGAATACTGGATCACGACCTGATCTATTCCAACAGCCTTCATCTGGGACATAACGCTGTCCCAGTCCTGCTGATCCCATGAGTTTTTCCCTGTAACCAGCTCAGGAGCGACAAACATTCCTGACAACACCGGCAGCTTACCTCCTGATTCGTTGTTTTGTCCTGCTGCTGATGCCGAAAAAGCCGCAGCAAGCACCAGCAGGCATAATACGATGCATATCAAACGTTTCATTGGCTATCCCCCTTAGATATCGGGTCGAGGATGATGTAGTCATAGCAACAATAACCCCAGTTTGCTATTATTTCTATCACATTCTCACCGGCCTTGAATTCAAACCCGTCTACAAGCGCTATCGGATGCAGCTCATCGTTTTCCCAGTATTCAGTACCTGGCTGGCTGAGCTGCCATTTCCCCTTGTTCTTGCCCAGGTAGGATGTGTAGTATTTTCCACCACCGTTGACCTGGACTATATCGCATTTGTTGTTGCCGTCATCAGATGTGCCTGCGACGAATACCCTGTAGCGTCCTGCTTCCTTCAGGTTTACCTTGAGAGTGATCTTCGTATTGAAAAGAAAGACAAAGCCCTTTCCTGAATACTTCTCTACCTTTTCGGTATTGGTGGTCACGACAGCGCCTATATTATCCAGGATCGCATCCTCCAGCTCAAAACGAATCGCTTTGTCGGAGGGCTTGGCATTTTGTGCTTCCTCAAAGGGATCTGTGACCGGTACGTCCTTACGTTCAATATCATAGACCATTTCCATTGAAATGCTGTTCCCTTCCGGCAGGTCCATCGCTCCGCGCTCAAGAAAATCTACGGCATTCCTGTTCGCATTGTTTTTATATACCACTCCGGTTACGGTGTTGTCCTTGCTGCCAAGCAATAATGACAGGCCATAGCCGGTATCGGTGCCTGTTGGATCACCGTTCAGGCTTATTTCGCTGTCTTTAATAGTGCTGTTCACAGTATTGGAAAGCTGTACACCTATGAAACGGTTTTCAGTAATGTTCAGCCCCTGCAGGGTCATGTTGTCACCGCAGTTTACCCTTATTCCGTACTCGAAGCCCTTTATGGTAAGGTTTTCTATTACGATACCCTTAGCCGGGGATACCGGAGTACCGCTTATGTCAATTGCTGCAGCATTGCTGGTGCGTATCCGGCTGCCCCCTGCGATGATCGTCTTGTCGGCGGCTGCTCCCGTTATTTTCAATGCATAGGGCTTGCTAAAGCTTATAAAGCCGGCCATTTCCGCGGAATAGGTGCCCTCGCACAGGTATATGCTAAAGCCTGCAGCGGACTTGGGAACTGGTATGATGC
>JAKPIB010000031.1 GCA_029549985.1 Bacillota bacterium | reverse complement strand
TAAGGGCCTCCTGACATTATCATCTAAGGCAGAGCTGCCAAAAGAAATAATCAATGTCTGGAAACCCTCTATTTATAAGCATTTTTGAACCTTCTATTTATCCATCCTTGACATCAATACCAGACACTCAACATGGCTTGTATGAGGAAACATGTCCACCGGCTGCACTTCTCCCAGCCTATACCCATTCTCCGTCAAGAACTTAAGGTCCCTGGCCAGGGTAGCAGGATTGCAGGAGACATATACCATCCGGTCAGGCGCCATCTCTACGATGGTTTTCAGGAGTGCTTCATCACAGCCCTTGCGCGGCGGATCCACAACGACAACATCCGCATGCAGGCCTAGCCGGGCCAGCCTTGGGATGATGACCTCAGATTCCCCTTCTATGAACTCTGCGTTTTCGATCCCATTGAGCCTGGCATTTTCCTTTGCATCCTCTATCGCCTGTTCTACTACCTCCACCCCATATACCTTGGCGGCTTTCCTGGCAAGGAAGAGCGAGATGGTGCCTATGCCGCAATATGCGTCTATGACCTTTTCACTGCCGGTAAGGGCGGCGTATTCCAGGGCTTTTGCATATAGCTTCTCGGTTTGGACAGGATTTACCTGGAAAAAGGACAAGGGTGAGATTTTGAACTTCAGGTCACTGATGGCATCGAGTATATGATTCTTGCCCCAGAGGGTTATATTCCCCTTGCCCAGTATCACGTTTGTCTTTTCATTCTGTATGTTCTGAACGATGCTGGTTATGCCCGGGATACCTTCCCTCAAAATATCGACCAGCTCTCGCTTTCGAGGCAGGTCACCTTTTGTGACGATGATTACCATGAGCTGGTTGCTCTTGAAGCCGACTCTGGTCACTACATGGCGGATGATCCCCTTGTGTGTGCTTTCATCATAAACAGGCACATTGTATGTATTTATGAACCTTCTTACAAGCGAGTTTACCTTAGCGGTGATACCATGCTGGATGGGACAGCTCTGTACGTCTATCAGGTCATGGCTGCGAGCAGCGAAGAAACCGATCGCCAGCCTGTTTTTGACAAGACCCACCGGAAACTGGGCCTTGTTGCGATAGCTCCAGGGATCATCCATACCTATGGTCGGATTGACTTTGACATCCTCCAAACGCCCTATCCGCTCAAGGGCATCCTTCACAAGCTGCCTTTTGTAGTTGAGCTGGGCTTCATACGCCAAATGCTGGAGCTGGCATCCGCCGCAGCGCTTATAATGGGGACACTTTGGCTCTATGCGGTATTTGGACGCCTGGATCACATGCAAAAGCTTCCCATAGGCATAGCTTTTAGTGACCTTGACTATTTTGACAAGCACCCTTTCACCTGCCAATGCCCCTTCCACGAAGACGGTAAAGCCATCGATCCGGCCTATGCCTTCTCCGTTTATCCCCAGGCTGTCTATGTTCATCTCATAGTCTACGTTTTTCTGTACCGGTATTGATGCGTCCATCTTCATACCTCCGGATCTCCTTCAGCCTTTTGTGCTGCAGGCTTGCCTGCCTCCAAGAGCACTTTGTTGTTCAGCATTATAAAGCTGAGTACTACTATGAGCAGCCCTGTTGCGACAAGCATCAGCTCTATCCTGACAAACTCAGCCAACGGCCCGAATATCAGCATGCCCAGGGGCATCATCACACTGACCAGCATCCCGAATACTCCGAAAACCCTGCCAAGATAGTCCTCCGCTACCTTTTGCTGGATCAGAGACGTGAATGGAGTGTTGAATATCGGCATGGATATTCCGATGAGCGTCATGAGCGCCAGGTAGATTGCGAAGATATGTATCACGCCAAGAGCGAAAGTCCCAAATCCGATCATAAGGTTTGCCAGCACCATCGTATGCAGCTTGTTCTTAAAGCCGCCCCAGGCAGCAATTATGGCACCGCCTGCCATCATGCCGAGAGAGAAAGCCATTTCTATAGCTGACAACCGCCAGACATCATCACCAAAGCTTATGGCCACCTGCAGAGGCGTCAGGAATGCTGCAGGTGCGATCAGTATGAAGTAGGCTATATTGAACAGGCATGAGAACAAGATGAACTTATGTCCTGTGATATACCGCCAGCCTTCGAGTAAGTCGTGGAAATAGCTGACCGACTGCTTTTCCGCTGCTTTGGCATGGGGCGGTATGCGCAGGAAGAATGCCAGTATGAACACTGCTATTGCCGCCGTTATGACATCAATAAAGAAAATGTATTCTATGGTCGCAAAGGTCAGGAGCGCACCGCTGACCGCTGGGGACACCAGGGTCACAAAGGACTGGACGCTGCTGTTTATGGCGTTTACCCTGACCAGCCTGTCCTGTGGCACTATCTGGGGCACCATAGCCCCTACTGCAGGATTCTGCAGGCCGGAGCCCACAGCACGCACGGCAGATACCGCAAAAAGCAGCCAGACTGAATCATAGCCCATGAAAAACAGTACTGCAACCAGCAAGGTAGCCAGCGCTATAAAGGAATCAGCCAGCATGATCAGTATTTTCCGGTTATAACGGTCTGCCCAGACCCCTGCAAAGGGTGACAGGAAAAACATCGGCAAAAATCCGCATATTATAGATATAGTCATCATAATACCGGATTTGGTGTTTAGCGTAATATGCCACATTATTGCGTATTGTACCAGCGATGAGCCAAACAAGGATATCGTCTGGCTGGATAAAAACAGTATGGTCTTCCATCTCCAGTTGTGCATAGATTATTGTTCTCCAGTTCTGTATTTTGGTATGCCATCAAATGTCCAGGGTGGAGAGATCCGTCCAGTTCCAATTGCTTCGCAGCTTTCGGGTAGTGTGCGCCAGCTCGAATAAGGCCAGGTCCTTCATCTTGGCTTCGATCATAACATCAAAATCCCTGTTTAGAGGTATGCATCTTTCTACAAGCTCCACGAACTGCTGTCCGTCAATAAAGTCCGCATGCTTTCTATCCAGAGGGCTGTCCTTGGGGCTTGATATATGCACCTTTGGAGGCAGGTCTTCCTTGTCCCATGTCTTGAAAACTTCCGGAATCAGCTCGTCCAAATCAGCTCCGTCATTGTTGCACAGATGATGGTGCACGTCAAGCACCATTGGCACACCGAGGTATTGGCACAGCTTAAGGGTATCCCTTGCGGTAAACACCTTGTCGTCATTTTCAAGGATAATCCTTTTTGTTATTTCTTCAGGAAATCTCCTGAAGTTGGCGATAAAGCGCTCAAGCGCCGCCTCCTTGCCTCCTGCTGAGCTTCCGATATGGAGCACCATTTTGCCCTCGGGATAATCCATGCTTTTGAAAAGGTTGACATGGAACCAAAGGTTGCGCTCAGTATTCTCAACCACCTTTTCATCCATGCTGTTTATCACATTGAACTGGTCCGGATGGGTATCCACTCTCATATTGCTTTCCTTCACGATATCGCCGGCCAGCTTTAGATCCCTGTCGAATATTCCGGCATAATCCCAGTTGACCTCCGGATGGGTCGCCAGTGGGATCAGCGCTGATGTGATCCTGTAAAAGTGGATCTCCTTTTCAATATTATACATAAGGATCTTCTTCAGGTCCTCTATGTTCGAATACGCCACGCTCTTAAGCTTGTTCAGCCTGTTTTCCTCGGAGATCAGCTTCTGGTAATTGGTAAAGGTCACCTGGCTGGAGGATGTAACCTTTGGCAGGCCAAGCGCAATAGCTACGTATCCCAACCTTACCTTCATACAAAGCCTCCTGGCATCATCATAGGACTATTATGTGTAGATGAAGGCAAAGGATACTCCGCCAATATATCACAGCATCAGGTTGACAGCCGCTATCGCAGTCATTATTGCAACTATCGCCTTGAAGTATTTGTCGTCTATCTTTTTTACAAGGTATATCCCAATGAACGCTCCTGCCAGTATTACCGGCAGCATGACAAGGGCATACTGCAGGCTTGACAGTGTTATGGTCTTCCACATAAATACATGGAAGGGCACCTTGATTAAGTTGATAGTGAAGAAAAACCAGGCGGTCGTGCCCAAAAATCTGTATTTATCAAGTGACATGGACAGGAGGTATACATTGAAAACAGGTCCTGCCGCATTACCTACCATGGAAGAAAAGCCGCTTATTATTCCAGTAGCATAGTGGAAAACCTTGCTGTCCGGTGCCTTCAGCGGCTTTTTGAAAACCTGGCCGTAAATTATCAGTACAAGGCAGCCTAGTACGATTATACCCATGAGCAGCTTGAAATGCGCATCGTTAAGAGATCTCCCTGCCAGCGCACCAATGACAATGCCGATTATGGCCGGGGGCAAGAGCCTGACCATCTCAGCAAACCTGATGTACCTGCCATATTTAATTATGGCCGGTATGTCTGCGGCTATCAGCATCGTGAGCATTATACCCGAAGCTGTTTTACCGTCAAAGCTGTATGCTATCATGGCAACAGCCGGAAGAGAGGCTCCCGTGATGCCTGACTTGGAAAACCCGATCAGAAGCGCAGCGCATACTAATAGCAGTAATTCTGTAGAATCAAGTCCTAGCATGTAAAAATCCTCATATCATAGTTTTTTATATGTCCATTGATCTGCCGCAAGGCCAATTATACCATATTCAAATCGTGTATGTCCGGTATAGTTGCAAGTTTCAGGTGTAATTTTTGAAAAAACAGGATAAGCTAACTAAAAATAAAGAATAGCGAGGGTGATGAAAGTGAAAAGAACGTTTAGGCTAACCGCTTTTCTGTTAATCTCCATTCTCATGCTGGCGGCATGCGCTCCGCGGGACCAGGCACCTACTCAGAGCCCTTCTCCTGGCACTACCACTACCCCCAGCCCAACCCCCGAGCCAACCCAGAGCCCCGGGGAAGATGAGACGGGCGGGCCTGAGGCAAGCACACCTGAAGGTCTGGCAGACGGGGAATACACAGGAAGGTCAGACACCGACGAACGCGGAGGATATGGTATCGCCACAGTGACTATCGAAAATGAAAAAATCACGGAGGTGGATTACAAGGAGTATACGTCGGATGACAAGGAAAAGACCACTGAGAACGGCTATGAATACGAGGCTGCTCTTAAAGCCTTTGAAGAGCTGCCCGATCAGCTGATCGAAAAGCAGAATGTCGATGAAATTGATGATTACAGCGGCGCTACCGGCACGACCAATAAATTCAGGACAGCCGTAAAGCGCGCGCTGGGAAAGGCATCAAAGACCGGCAACGATTAAAAACCTTGATCGACTTACAGCCTGACAAAGAAACACCTATGAACCATGAGATCCATAGGTGTTTCTTATTATCCCGCGGCTTTCATGCTTGACCTTTTTTGCAAATACGGCTTGATAATAGCGGTATTTGACCGTATAATCACAGCAATCCATATTACGCGCCTTATAGGAACCCGCTATACAACTGATGAGCCATATGATATCGTACGCATAACAACCGAGGATGATAATGGACACAAAACATAAATCGAACATATACTCTCGCGAAAAGATATCCAGATGGAGATTGCGAAAATGAAGAATGATAAAGAACAATCCAGATTTCTTCTGGAAAAGCCAATACAAAGCAAGGATTTATTTGGCGACTGAAAAGGCGGACAGTCATCCTGTCCGCCTTTACGGCTTTTCTATTTTCCAAGACACTTGATAAACACATCGTATACCGGGAGCATCAGGCCCCTCTGCTCCAGCTATCTGCAGTATAAGGCAGGGTGCCTTGAGAAAGCCTGACCGTTTGGCCTCAAAGCAGATATAGTAATTGGAATGGTGGACCACTCCCATCTGGTCAGTTTTCTTGTACCTGACGCAAGTCCTGCCCTCAGTAGCAAACATCGCCTCCCGCTAGATCGAAAGGATCTGAGCAAGCTCGAAAAGCTCCTTGTCAAACCTGCTTTCCATTGAAAGGGCTTCGTTTATATCGCAATCGGTGATCTTGTTGTCCCGTATGCAAACCACCCTGTTGCCTATGTTCTTTTCCAGAAGCTCTACTGCGTGATAGCCCATCCGGCTGGCAAGGATTATGTCTGCTGCTGTCGGGCTGCCGCCTCTCTGGATGTAGCCCAGCACCGTCGCCCTGGTCTCCATGCCTGTTTTCTGTTCGATTATCTTTTCCAGCTCAAGGGCTTTTCCTGCACCTTCTGCCAGGATTATTATGCTGGATGACTTGCCCCTGTTCCTGCCTTCAATGATGCGCCTGCACAAATTGTCTATATCCAAAGGCATTTCCGGGATCAGTATCCCCTCCGCGCCTCCGGCAAGACCTGTGTATATGGCGATGTCACCATGGCGGCGGCCCATGACCTCTATTATGTTGGTCCTTTCATGAGAAGATACGGTGTCCCTGATCTTGTTGATAGCATCCAGGACCGTATTGACGGCTGTATCGAATCCGATCGTGTAATCGGTGCAGGGTATGTCATTGTCGATGGTGCCGGGTATCCCCACAGTGGGTACTCCAAGAGCGCTCAAATCCCTGGCCCCCCTGAATGACCCGTCGCCGCCGATAACCACAAGCCCCTCTATACCAAAGACATTTATGACCGTAACAGCCTTTTTGAGGCCTTCCTCAGTCTTGAAAATTTCCGACCTGGCGGTGTTCAGTATGGTACCTCCACGGTGCAGTATCTCGCCGACGGATTTTAGGTCCATTTCACGGATATCGCCGTTTATGAGTCCGTTGTAGCCCCTGCGGATCCCATACACCTTCATTCCTTTAAAGATCGCGGTCCTGACTACCGCCCTGATGGCAGCGTTCATGCCTGGTGCATCGCCGCCGCTTGTTAATACGCCGATGGTTTTCATCATACTCCTCCTCAAATCACATCAAGTTTAGAAACCATGCTCCATCAGAATGTTATGAACCTCCTGGGCTTCCGATTGGGGCGCCAGCACTTCATAATAGTTGTCATCATCCGGAACGTTTTTATATAAAGGCTTGAGCTTAACCAAAAAGCCCTCCTTGGTCAACAGTTCAAATATGTGGTCAGCTATCGGCTTGGTCTGGGCTAAATAGACAACTCTCCACATATATAAGGCCTCCTTTTTATCTGCCCTTAGGTTTGCCCTTCTCTACTATTTTAACACACTGCGGTCCCAGCATATAGTTAAGTTCACGCATTAAATCGGAATTTGCACTGACCCATAGATCCCTGCTCGATTTATAATACCTGTTGTCAGACTCCATATATAGATAAACCGGTGTGTTGCCACTGTACTTCTTCAAAACATTGCATATATCCTCCCTGACCTCAGGGCTTTTATCTTTTTCGATCTTGATATACAGCTTCTGGCCGCTGCCGGCTGCCAGGGGCTCGACGGTGTTGCACACTACTTTAGGCTCCTCATCTTCCCTCAGGCTGATCCTCCCCCTGATGACCACGGCGCTGTCAGGCTCCAGGAGCTTACCATACCGATCCAGGGTCGTTGGGAATACGATCACCTCGATCACGCCATAAAGGTCCTCCAGGGTGACAAATGCCATTGCGCTGTTTTTCCTCGTGTACTTTATCTTCTTGTCGGTTATGATCCCGCCCAGGGTGACCTCTGCCCCGTCCTTAAGCTGCCTGGCAAGGCCTACGCCGCTTTCCTCGTCACTGCTGAGGCCGAGTATCTCCAGAGTCGTATTGAGGCCTTCCATGGCATCCTTGTACTCATCAAGGGGGTGGCCGCTGATATAAAGGCCTGTGGTCTCCTTTTCCATCGCCAGCAGGGTCTTCAGGCTGTATTCCTCCACCTGGGGCAGGACGTCCTCACTGACTGTACCGGAGGTCTGGCTTCCAAAGAGGGAGAGCTGCCCGGTTATGTTCCTCCTGCGCTCCTGCATGACCCCGTCCAGTACCTTATCATAAACAGCCATGAGCTGTGACCGGTTCACTTTGAGGGAGTCAAAGGCCCCGCATTTTATAAGGCTTTCTACGAGCCTTTTGTTGATGCCCGCCCCCTCCACCTTGTGGCAGAAATCCGTAAAGCTCACGAATCTCCCCTTTTTGCGCCGGGCATCTATGATTGACTCAATGGCGGGCAAGCCTACGTTTTTAACGGCCGCAAGGCCGAACCTTATTTTATTGTTCACTACGGTAAACTTAGCATAGCTTTCATTAACATCGGGCTTCAGGACCTCTATGTTGTTTTTGATGCAGTACTGGATATAAGCCGCAACCTTTCCGGTGTTGCCCATGACACTTGTCAGGAGCGCCGCCATGAACTGTACCGGGTAATAGCATTTGAGCCATGCAGTCTGGTACGCTACCAGTGCATATGCCGCTGCATGGGATTTGTTGAAGGCATACTTGGCAAACTCCATCATCTCGTCGAATATCCTGTTGGCAGTCTCTTCGGAGATCCCGTTGCGCAGGGCGCCTGGCACGATGACATTGCCATCCTCATCAAGTATCCCGTGGATGAAATACTCGCGCTCCTTCTGCATCACGTCAGCTTTCTTCTTGGCCATTGCCCTTCTGACCAGGTCGGACCTGCCCAGGGAATATCCCGCCAGGTCACGCACTATCTGCATGACCTGTTCCTGGTACACCATACAGCCATAGGTCACGCTCAGGACCGGGGCTAGCCTTTCATCGGTGTATACGATCGAATCGGGATGGTTCTTGTTTTCAATGTAGCGTGGTATCTGGTCCATTGGCCCCGGACGGTACAGGGAAATACCCGCTATGATATCTTCAAAGGTCGTTGGCCTGAGCTCTTTCATAAACTGACGCATACCTGCGCTCTCAAGCTGGAAGACCCCGTCGGTGTCCCCCTGGCTGAGCATTTCATATACTGCGGGATCATCAAGGGGTATACTGTATATATCTATCTTCTTGCCGTAGTTCTCTTCAATGTGCTGCAGGGCGTCACGAATGACCGTAAGGGTCCTGAGGCCAAGGAAGTCCATTTTCAAAAGGCCCAGCTGCTCCAGGATCCCCATGGAAAACTGAGTGGTTATGCAGTCATCGTTTTTCTGCAGGGGGACATACTCGGTAATGGGCAGCTTGGATATGACCACACCGGCTGCATGGGTCGAAGCATGGCGGGGCAACCCTTCGAGGCTTCTTGAGGTGTCGATCAGATTCTTTACTGCCGGGTCCTCCTCATAGAGCATCCTGAGCTCTGTATTGAGATCAAGGGCCTTATCGATGGTCATCCCCAGCTCAAAGGGTATCATTTTTGCTATCCGGTCCACATCCCCGTAGGGCATATTGAGCGCCCGCCCCACGTCCCGGATGGCAGCCCGCGCAGCCATCGTACCAAAGGTTATGATCTGGGCGACCCGGTCTTCCCCATACTTCCTGATGACATAATCGATGACTTCCTGGCGCCGTTCATAGCAAAAGTCTATATCTATGTCAGGCATGCTGATGCGTTCGGGGTTCAAAAACCGCTCGAAAAGGAGACCGTATTTCAGCGGATCGATCTGGGTGATGTCAAGGGTATAGGCCACCAGGCTGCCGGCGGCGCTCCCCCTGCCCGGCCCGACCATGATGCCGTTGTCCCTTGCATATCTGATAAAGTCCCAGACTATGAGGAAATAGTCCACATAGCCCATCTGGCGGATAGTGTCCAGCTCATATTGCAGCCTGGCTTTGATCTCATCCGTTATCTCAGGGTATTTACGCTTAAGTCCCTCATAGCACAGCTCACTTAAATACTCATATGCGTCCTTTCCTTCGGGGACATCGAATTTGGGCAGGTGGACCTTGCCAAAGTCAAAGTCCACGTTGCAGCGTTCGAATATTTTAACTGTATTGAGAAGTGCTTCCTCGTTGTCCCTGAAAACAGCATGCATTTCTTCCGGGGATTTCAGATAAAACTCCCGGGTCTCAAAGCGCATCCTGTCAGGGTCATCAACGGTCTTCCCTGTTTGGATGCACAAAAGTACATCCTGGGCATAAGCATCCTCACGTTCGATGTAGTGCACGTCATTGGTAGCGACCAGGGGCACCCCTGTCTCCCGGCTAAGCCTTATAAGCTCCCTGTTAACCTTCTGCTGCTCTGCCAGTCCGTGATCCTGCAGCTCCAGGTAAAAGCAATCAGGGGCAAAGATGGACTTTAAGCGAAGGGTCAGCTCCAAAGCTTCCTTATACCTGTCCTGCAGGAGCAGACGCTGGATATCTCCTGCAAGACAGCCGCTCAACCCGATCAGCCCCTCTGAATGCCGGGCGAGCAAATCATAGTCTATGCGCGGTTTATAGTAAAAGCCTTCTGTGAACCCGGCTGATGACAGGGCCATGAGGTTTTTATAGCCTGTCTGGTTTTCTGCCAGCAGTACGAGATGGGAATAGCTGCTGTCCTTGTTGGCCTCCTTGTCCTGCATCCTGCGCGGAGCCACGTATACCTCGCAACCGATGAGTGGCTTTAGGCCTCTTGCCCTGGCTTCCTTGTAAAAGTCTATCACACCGTACATTGCCCCGTGGTCGGTTATGGCTATGCCCGGCATATCAAGCTCTTTGCACCTGTCAAGGAGATCAGGAATGCGGCATGCTCCGTCCAGCAGGCTGTATTCGGTATGTACATGCAGATGAACGAAACCAGGCAATGCCCTCACCCCCTAAACACTTATCGCTTCATAGCCTTCACTGCCAGCAATGCTTTGGCAATCAGGTCCTTCTGATGGTAGACACAGATCTCGGATTTATAATAGCTCCTGCCCTCTTCGATGGTGCTTACGGCTATATCGAGCACATCGTCGAGCTGGACGGGCTTTACGAAATATACGGTAAAGCTGTCGACCACAATGTCCAGCTGCTTGCTTGTCCGCAGAGCTACTATACCCACGGTCGACATGAGCATGATCATGGCACTCCAGCTGGCAGTGCCGATTTGGCTTAGGAGCATGGGAGTGACCGGACCGGTGTATATTATCCCGTCATCTGTCCTTCTGGACTCAAAGCCTGAAATCAGCAGGTCCTCAAGGGTCTCACCGACCTGGGGCTGGCTTCGCATATACTGCAGCGCCTTGATCACATCGCCCCGGTTGATGACCCCTACCAGCTTCTTCTGCTCGACGACAGGGAGCAGCTCTATCCCTTCCCAGATCATCAGGTGGGCGGCATAGGCGACTGTAGTCTTGCGCTCTACCGTGATGGGATTGGGAGTCATGACATGCTCAACGATACCATCTGTTGATTCGGGCATATCCTTGGATGTAAGTATCCCGACTATCCGCATATCCTCGTCCACCACCGGAAAACGGCTGTGGCCGGTTTCGTGGAGAAAGGTCCGCCATTTGACTATCGGATCTGTCTTCAGCAGGTACTTGGGATTTTTGATCATTATATCTTCGACAAGGAGGATCTCCTTTTTGATCATGCGTTCTGAAATAGCCTTGTTTATCAGAGTCGCAATGGTAAAAGTGTCATAGCTTGATGAGATGACCGGCAGCGCCAGCTCATCGGCCAGCCGCCTTATGGTGTCACTGCATTTGAAGCCTCCGGAGATAAGGACGGCGCAACCGTTCTCAAGCGCCATCGGGAATACTTCATCCCTGTTGCCTACTATGAGCAGGCTGCCTGAGGTAAGATATTTTGCCATGGCGTCTGTAGTCATGGCCCCGATCACAAACCTGGTCAGGGACTTGTCAAGGCCGTTGGCACCTCCGAGGACTGTACCGTCTACTATGGAAACGACCTCTGAAAAGGTGAGCCGCTTTATATCTGTTTTCTCAGCTTTTTCTACCCGCAAGGTCCCGACCCTGGGAAATGTTTTGACATACTCCTTGTTCTCTGCTTCCTTTATGGCGCGATAAGCCGTCCCTTCACTGACGCCCAGGTCTTTGGCGATCTTTCTGACGGAAATAGCTGTGCCTATGTCCAGGCCATATATATACTTTAGGATCTTCTCGTGCTTGGTACTCATTATGGGCCGTTCCCTGCCATTATCGTATTTATCCTAATTCTATCACGATATATGTATAGAGACAAGATATGCGCTATTTGACGGAAACGATGGCAAGATATAGATGCCTGATGATCACCTTCAATATGAGCAGCAACGGTACGGCAAAGAACATGCCTGCCACGCCGAAGACAAGGCCGCCTGCCCAAAGGGCCAGGATGATGTATACCGGGTGGAGCTCCACGACACCACCCAGGATCCTTGGTGTGATGAAGGCGCCTTCCAGCTGCTGTATCAATATCACTGCCACTAAGGTCCATATCAGCTTGCCGGTACCGCCGGCATAGGCTATAGCTATGGCAGGTACTGCGCCCAGCCATGGCCCGAAATAGGGAATGAACTCGAAAATGCCTGCGAGAAAACCCAGGACCAGAGCATAGGGCAGGCCAATGATCAGGTAAGTCAGAGTCGCCAGCCCGAACACCACCACAGCGACAAAGGCCTCACCCCTTATGAACCTGTGCAGTATCCGGTTTATCTCCGCTGCTATCTGGCTGACCATCCTCCGTGATTTTATCGGTACAAAGCCAGCCAGGACCTTTGAAAAATACTCCCTGTCCTTTAAAAAATAAAAACCGAGCACAGGGGATATCAGAAGGGAGGGCAGACCGGCCACACTGCCCACGACCTTGTCCATGACGCCTCTCAACCAGTCCATAGCCCTTGTCTGGATCGTGTTCGTATACTCGAAAATCGGCTCCCGTATCCCATCGGGGATATTGAGCCTTTCCAGGCTCATCTGGGCTTTTAGCAGGAACTTCCTCACATTATCGAAAAGAAGAGGCAGCCTTTCATAGATGACCTTGACCTCGTTTACAAAGCTTGGTATAACGAACACAAACAAGCCGGCCAGCACCAGGGCCAGAAAAAGGAAAATAAGGACGACGGCTGCTGTCCTGGGCATTCTCCTTTCCAGCAGGTCGCACAATGGCGTCAGCACATAGGCAAATACTATGGCTATCACGACTATCCTGAACAGCCTTACTACTTCAGACCAGTATATGATGACCAGCAGGAGGGCCAACAAGGGAACAGCCAAAAGGATTGCTATGGCAGCGTACTTTCTTGTTTTAGTCATAGGTGCTCACCTTAGGGATGCCTGCATAAAAGAAAAGGGACAGACAGTCCCTCTCCTTGCATTTATCCAATGCCGATTCACATTTTTATTTCCGTTACTCTTTCTGAGGTTTTTTCTATGACTTCTTCACCCTGATTCAGCAATCTTCTTCGTATATCCGGTTCAATGCGCGGCGCAAGCAGCATGCCGGCCACAACTCCCATCAGGCCGCCTATCATGAAGCTTTTTACATGCTTAAAGCTCATAAGAACACATCCCTTCTTTATATCATATTTTGCTTAGAAATATGTTTTTTATTCCTCTGTTGTAAGACTCGATCTTCGCGGCCTGATCCAGGGAAACAACGATCACATCGCCGCTGCCCTGTTCATATGGCATATTGGGTATGATGCGCCTTCCTGTAAGCAGGTCGTCCAGCACGCTTACCGACAGCTCAAGACCTTCGATCCTGCCTGTGATCGGGTCGATCAATATATCGCTTATTATGCCAAGCTCCTGCCCGTCCTCCCTGATCGCCCGCTTTTTCAGCAGCTTGTCAAGAGAACTGGCTTCATCCGCTGACTTTGCGCCCTGTTGTATCCCGCCCTCGGCGATTATGGCGTCTGTGCCTATGGTAACACCGGAAAAGGAAATATCCAGATCGTTGTTGCCCCATCCGTCACGGGCTACGAACAAGCCTTCGACATGGGTGTTCCCCTTGTTTGTGTAAAAATCCTTGACGATCCCAAGCTTCCTGTTGGTCTTACCATCTATGACCGGCAGACCGATGACCGACTCCCGCTTTATGTAGCTCAACCTTTCGCTCATGCCCAATCACATCACCTGAAACAAAATCGCATATTATTAATTTGTCCCCAAGCCTTTATCTAAATACAGGCAATCCCTGCTTAAAAAAAAAGAAAACCGGAGCGTTCGTCCGGTCTTCCGTCAGATCCTTCCTATGGCGTTTCCTATTCGGTCCTGCCCTGCTTTTTCAGGTAGTCTTCAATGGCGGCCTTAACCGCATCCTCAGCCAGGACCGAGCAGTGCATCTTCACCGGCGGAAGGCCGCCCAGGGCTTCTGCAACTGCCTTATTGGTCAGCTTCAATGCCTCGTGTATGCTCTTGCCCTTTATGAGCTCTGTAGACATGCTGCTGGTTGCTATGGCAGCGCCGCAGCCAAAGGTTTTGAACTTGGCATCCACTATGATGTCATTTTCGATCTTAAGATAAACCTTCATTATGTCTCCGCATTTGGCATTGCCAACCTGACCTACACCATCGGCGTTTTCTATTTCCCCCACATTCCTGGGATTTATGAAATGATCCATTACCTGTTCGCTATACAAATTCGCTACCCCCTTTGTTTTGTGCAAATAACGGTGACATCTCCCTCAATCTGGCAACTATTTCAGGCAAAACCTCAATGACATAATCTACATCATCATCTGTATTACCATCTCCCAGGGTCAGCCGCAGCGAACCATGGGCTATCTCATGGGGCAGGCCGATGGCCAGCAACACATGGGAGGGATCAAGCGAACCTGATGTGCAGGCAGACCCGCTTGAGCCCGCGATGCCTTTCAAGTCCAGGCTGAGCAGCAATGCCTCGCCTTCTATGAATTCAAAGCTGAAATTTACGTTGCCTGGCAGCCTTTTGGTCGGATGCCCGTTCAGCCTTGAGTATTCCACCCTGGACAAGATCTCCCTGATCAGGCGGTCCCTCATGGCAGTGAGCCTTTCATTGTGGGCTGCCATGTTTTCAACGGCCAGCTCTATGGCTTTGCCAAGGCCGACTATGCCCGGCAGATTTTCAGTGCCTGCCCTTCTGTTGCGTTCCTGGGCTCCCCCATGTATATAAGGCAGTATCTTTACTCCCCGCTTTATATACAGGGCGCCTACTCCCTTGGGCCCGTAAAACTTGTGGGCTGACAGGGACAGCATATCTATGTTGAGCTTTTCAACGTCTATGGGTATGTTGCCGACTGCCTGTACAGCGTCCGTATGGAAGTATATTTTACGCTCCCTGGCGATCCGGCCGATCTCTTCTATGGGCTGTATCGTTCCGATCTCGTTGTTGGCAAACATGACCGAGATCAGTATGGTCCTGTCGGTTATGGCCTCCTTGAGCTTTTCTACAGACACCATGCCATACTCATCTACAGGGAGGTAAGTGACCTCAAATCCGTTCTTTTCCAGGAACTTGCATGTGTCAAATACGGCATGGTGCTCTATGGATGTTGTGATTATGTGATTGCCCTTGTCCCTGTTGGCGAGGGCTGTCCCCTTGATGGCCCAGTTGTCGGACTCACTGCCGCCTGCCGTGAAGAATATCTCACTGGGCTGGGCATTCAGCGCTTTGGCTGTCCTCTCCCTCGCGTGGTCCAGGGCTCGTCTTGCCTGCCTGCCAAAGCCGTGCACACTTGACGGGTTGCCGAAAACTTCTGTAAAGTACGGTAGCATTTCCTCCAATACTTCCGGCTTAGTATATGTAGTAGCCGCATGATCCATATATACCTTTTGTCCCATAAAATAGCGCTCCTTTACTGCTTAACAAGCCACGATCTCACATTGACTCCTGCCCGTTCAGTCGTTTGTATTCATTTACCATATCCTGAAGGGTGATAGAATTGACAACACTGTTGATGCTGTCATGGATTTTTTCCCATAGTATCCTCGTCACACAGTTGTCGGCACGCTCGCAGTTGACCGGGGCCCCTTCGGCAACGCAATCAGCTGGTGCGATCGTGCCCTCAAGGGTTCGGATTATGTCCCCTACTACTATGGCATCCGGTGCCTGGGCCAGAAGGTAACCTCCCTGGGCTCCTCTTACGCTTTTGACCAGGCCGGCCTTCCTGAGGCCTGCGATCAGCTGCTCCAGATAGTGCTCCGAGATCTCCTGCCGGTCTGCGATATCCTTCAAGGGGACCGGCTGCTCTCCGCCTGAATGCAGCGCCAGATCCACCATAGCCTTTACACCATATCTGCCTTTTGTAGAAAGCCTCACGGGTCCACCTCCAAATCCGACTAAATCACTTGGGATTTTCAAAGGTATACTATCATACCCGAGTAATCTTGTCAAGATTCGTCTCAATAATTTTAACCAGTTTTATTTTTCATTATTACTGTCTTTTATTCCCTTCAGGGCGTTGAACCTTTCCAGGATCTTGGCCTCGTAACCCGAGTTTTTCGGGTAGTAATACCGGGCATCTGCAAGCTCATCAGGCAGGTACTGCTGGGGAGCATTTGCATTGGGATAGTCATGGGAATACTTGTAGCCTATACCGTGGCCCAGCTCCCTGGCACCGGCATAATGGGCATCTCTCAAGTGGGTCGGGACTTGTCCCACATGCTTATTTCGTACATCCTCCAGCGCCTTGTCTATCCCTACGCAGGCCGAGTTCGACTTGGGCGAGCAGGCGACCATCAGGGCTGCCTCTGCCAGGATGATCCTGCTCTCCGGCCATCCGATCCGCTCGACCGCCTGGGCTGCTGCAACAGCAACACTGAGGGCTGTCGGATTTGCCAGCCCTACATCCTCTGCTGCAGTGATGATGATCCTTCTGGCTATGAACTCCGGCTTTTCACCTGCTTCTATCATGCGTGCCAGGTAATGCAGGACCGCGTCAGGCTCCATATAGTTGCGCATGCTTTTTATAAAAGCGCTGGCTATGTCATAATGGTTGTCCCCATCCTTGTCGTACTTCAGAGCCTTTTGCTGGATGCAGTCCTGGGCAGTCTCCAGGTCGATCACTATCGTGCCCTTTTCATCCTTCTCAGTAGTTAGTACAGCCAGCTCCAGAGCATTCAGGGCGACACGGGCATCTCCGTCGCTTAACAGGGTTATATGCTCAAGGGCATCCTCGTGGATGACGATATCGTAGTTCCCCAAGCCCCTTTCCTTGTCTGTAAGGGCCTTGATGACGATCTCCTTTATATCCTCCTGGGTCAGCGGCTCAAAACGGAAAATGGTAGACCTGGACAACAAGGCCTTATTGACCTCAAAATAAGGGTTTTCTGTAGTGGCGCCGATCAGTATGATCGTCCCGTCCTCGACAAAAGGCAGCAGGACATCCTGCTGCCCCTTGTTCAACCGGTGGATCTCGTCAAAAAACAGTATGATCTTCCCTTTGGGATTAAGTATATAGTTTTTTGCCTCCGCCGCGGCATCCCTGATATCCTTTACACCGGCCGTGACTGCATTGAGCTGTTTGAACGCATATTTTGTTTCATTGGAGATGATACGAGCCAGCGTCGTCTTCCCCGTGCCCGGAGGACCAAAGAATATGACGGATGTGAGCCTGTCACCTTTGATAGCCCTGTAGAGTAGCTTGTTTTTGCCTATGATATGCTTCTGCCCTATAAAGTCTTCCAGTGTTTGCGGGCGCATCCGTGCAGCCAATGGCATTAACTGGTCCATTGAAGCTCCCTCCCTTGCAGCGGAAAACTGCAGTCTTAATAGTGCACCTACTCGTCACCCATATCCGGGTATAGCGGAAAGTCTGAGCACAGCCTGTCTACAATCGACAAGACCTCCCGGCTTGCGCGCTCGAAATCCTCAAGGGCAAGGCGGATAGCCCTGGCTATGCATCTCATTTCCCCCTCTTTCATGCCCCTGGTCGTGACTGCCGGAGTCCCCAGCCTGATGCCGCTGGTGACATTGGGACTCTGGGAATCGTTGGGAATGGCGTTCTTGTTGACAGTTATCCGTACCCTGTCAAGGAGGATTTCTGCATCCTTGCCTGTAATTCCTTTATTTCTTAGATCGATAAGCATAAGGTGATTGTCCGTACCTCCGGATACCAGGTCAAATTCTTCATCAAGCAGGGCCTGGGCAAGGGCAGAGGCATTTTTTACCGTCTGCCTCTGGTATTCGACAAAGGCCGGATCCATGGCTTCCTTGAAGGCTACGGCCTTTGCAGCGATTATATGCATCAGGGGGCCGCCCTGGGTGCCGGGGAAGATGGCCTTGTCTATGGCCTTGGCATATTCCTGCCGGCAGAGGATCATGCCTCCCCTCGGGCCTCGCATTGTTTTATGGGTCGTGCCGGTAACAAAGTCGGCATAAGGTATGGGGTTTGGGTGGACGCCTGCTGCCACGAGGCCGGCTATGTGGGCCATATCTACCATAAAGTAGGCCCCCACCTTATCCGCGATCTCCCTGAACCTTGCGAAATCGATGACCCGCGGGTAAGCGCTTGCCCCTGCCACGATGAGCCTTGGCCTGTGCTCCAGGGCCAGGTCCGCCACCCTGTCATAGTCGATCCTGCCTGTCCGCTCATCTACCCCATATGATACTATGTTGAAGTATTTTCCTGATATATTGACCGGGCTGCCATGGGTCAGGTGCCCTCCGTGGGCCAGGTTCATGCCCATTATGGTATCACCCGGCTTAAGCATCGCAAAATAGACGGCCGTGTTGGCCTGGGCCCCTGAATGGGGCTGGACATTGGCATGATCAGCTCCGAATATTTTCTTTGCCCTTTCTATTGCCAGGGATTCCACAACATCGACAAAATCGCACCCGCCATAATACCTTCTTCCCGGATATCCCTCTGCATATTTATTGGTGAGATGTGTGCCTGCGGCTGCCAATACAGCCGGGCTCACGAAGTTTTCAGAGGCTATGAGCTCCAGATGGTCTCTCTGACGATACAGCTCATTTATAATTGCTGCATATATTTCGGGATCCGTGCTTTGAATGGCTCTTAGGTTCATGGTTTCAAACTCCTTTGTTCATAGCGGTAAATATTTATAATAATTATAGTTACCCTACTGCCGCTTGACAAGAAAAAATACCAGCATATAAAACAGCGCCGGTATTTCCCTTATGTATATTTATTAATCTCAAAGCACGTTCTCAAGCATCTTTTCCAGGTCGCCCTTGGGTCTTGCCCCTATCGCCTGGTTCACCACTTCGCCGTCCTTGAATACGAGCAGGGTGGGGATGCTCATAATCCTGTACTGCTCTGCCACGCTCCTGCTTTCATCCACATTGAGCTTGGCTACCTTGATCCTGCCTGCATATTCCTCGGCCAGCTGGTCGATGATCGGCGCTATCATTTTGCAGGGTCCGCACCAGGAAGCCCAGAAATCCACGAGCACCGGCTCTGCAGAGTTAAGTACCTCACTCTCAAAATTTTCTGCGTTCAGAATTACGACCTTATCACTTGCCACTCAAATCTTCTCCCTTCTTATTAGTCTTTATTATATTTACCATTTTAGGTGAAAAGCTATGGTCCTTTTTAAATCTGGGTTCAATCATCCTGATCCCCAGGAATGCTATGACCGTAAGCCCTATGCCTGATACAGCGCCCAAAAGCTCCGGATCCATGCCAAGGCCTGGAGCCAGGAGAAATCCGCCCGCGACCCCTAAGAATAGCGCGATCAGCGGGATCAGATAGACGATCACAGACGCTTTGAGCACCTGGGTGGAGGAAAGCTCCAGTTCCGCATAGTCGCCCACTTCACCGTTCAGGGTGTTGGGTATGGTCAGCAGCATCTCGCCCTTGTGCGACCCTATGCCACAAGCACCGCATGAAGCGCATGCCGAGCTCCTGTTTATTTTTATGACCGCTTTATCATCTTTTATTTGGATTATCTGGCCATATTCGTTCAATGATATCGTCTCCCTATGTTACTGGTCCTGCTTCCAGCCGATCAGGTCCTTCACGACCTCACCGGCTATTATGAGCCCTGCTACGGATGGCACAAAGGCTATGCTGCCGGGCACGGCCCTTTTTTTGAGCCTTGGCTGTTTAGAGCTGTCATCCGCGTCCTTGTCTCCTGCCTTCATGTATTCGGGCACCCGGGGCTTTATAGGGGCCTCGGTCGAATATACGACCTTGAGTCCTGCCACGCCCCGCTTTTTGAGCTCCTTCCGCATCACCTTGGCTATCGGGTCGACAGAGGTCTCATAAATATCACCCACCCTGAAGGCTGTTGGGTCAAGCTTGTTCCCTGCACCCATGCTGGATATGATAGGTATGCCCTGCTGAGTGCAGCGGACAGCCAGGTCTATCTTTGCAGTAATCGTGTCTATTGCATCCACCACATAGTCATAATCGCCGCTCACGAGCTCATTGGCATTATCGATGGCATATAGAGCCCTGATAGCTGTCACCTCTGTGCTTGGGTCTATGGTTCTTATCCTGTCCCTCATCAGGTCCACCTTGGGCTTGCCTATGGTATCACAGGTGGCGTGCAGCTGTCGGTTTATGTTTGTCAGCTCGACGCAGTCGTAGTCTACCAGGACCAGGGAACCAATACCGCACCTGGCCAGGGCTTCAACAGTGAAGGACCCTACCCCGCCTATGCCAAAGACCGCGACCTTGCTCTGCTTGAGCTTTGCCAGGGCTTCAGGGCCTATCAGCATCTCCGTACGTGTATACGCATGCACCATTATTTCAACCCCAGTTCCTCGAGCTGCTTGTCGTCAACGAAGCCAGGCGCTTCAGTCATCAGGTCCGATGCGTTCTGCACCTTGGGGAAAGCTATCACGTCCCTGAGCGAGCTGCGGTTGGCAAGCAGCATTATGAGCCTGTCAAGGCCATATGCAATGCCTCCGTGGGGAGGAGTGCCATATCTGAAGGCCTCAAGCAGGAAGCCGAAGCGTTCCCAGGCCTGCTCCCTGGTGAATCCCAAAGCATCGAACATCTTCTCCTGGAGTTCGGTGCTGTGTATCCTGATGCTGCCCCCGCCTATCTCCACACCGTTGAGCACGATATCATAGGCCTTTGCCCTCACCTTTTCAGGCTGGGTCTCCAGCAAGGGTATGTCCTCGTCCATCGGCGAGGTAAAGGGATGATGCTTTGCCACATAGCGCTGCTCCTCTTCATCGTACTCCAGCAGCGGGAACTCAGTGACCCACAAAAGGTTCATCGTATCATCGTCAACAAGGCCCAGCTTTTCAGCCAGCTCAAGCCTAAGATGACCCAACGACTGGAACACCACATCATTTTTCTGGTCAGCCACAAACAGCAGCAGGTCACCCGTTTCAGCCCCAAGGCGTTTCAGGATCGCATCCATATGCTCATCCGACATAAATTTGGCGATAGGGGACTTTATGCCTTCCCCGGTCACATTGATCCAGGCCAGGCCCTTGGCCCTGTAGGTTTTCACCGTCTCACCCAGGGCGTCGATTTCCCTGCGGGAAAATCTCTCGCCGCAGCCCTTGGCGTTGATGGCCCTTACGCTGCCGCCGCCGGATACGGCATCGGCAAACACCTTGAACCCGCAGTCCTTTGCAATATCGCTGACATCAACGAGCTCCAGCCCGAACCTTGTGTCCGGTTTATCCGAGCCGTACCTTTCCATTGCTTCTTTATACTTTATCCTCGGAAGGGGCAGCTTAATATCCACTCCTTTGGCTTTTTTGAATATATATGCCAGGAGCCTTTCATTTAAAGATATGACATCGTCTACATCGACAAAGGACATCTCCATATCTATCTGGGTGAACTCAGGCTGCCTGTCAGCCCTGAGGTCCTCATCCCTGAAGCACCGGGCTATCTGGAAGTACCTGTCATATCCAGCCAGCATCAAGAGCTGCTTGAAAAGCTGGGGCGACTGGGGCAAGGCATAGAATTTTCCAGGATGGACCCTGCTCGGCACCAGGTAGTCCCTTGCACCTTCCGGCGTACTTTTGGTCAGCATGGGCGTCTCGATCTCCAGAAAACCCTCATTGTCCAGGAAGTCACGCACCCATTTTGTGACCTTGTGCCTTAGGATGAGGTTTTTCTGCATTTCAGGCCTTCTCAGGTCCAGATACCTGTATTTCAACCTGACGGCCTCCGATGCGTCCAACCCGTCCTCTATATAGATAGGCGGGGTAGCCGCTGTGGACAGTATCTTCAACTCGTCAGCCATGATCTCTATGTCCCCGTTTGGATATTTGGGATTTATGGCCGACTCATCCCGTTTGACTACGGTCCCGCTCACAGCAAGGACATATTCGCTACGGACAGCCTGGGCCTTGTCAAAAATATCGCTGCTTTTCTCAGCGTCGATGACAACCTGGACAAAGCCCTCACGGTCGCGCAGGTAGACAAAGATCAGCCTGCCCAGGTCCCTCCTGCGCTGCACCCAGCCCATTACCGTCACTTGCCGGCCTACCAGATCTCTGTTTATCATACCGCACATATGGGTCCGTTTCAACCCGCCCAACAGCTCATTCATTTTCTATTCCTCCCAACTGCTCCTTTAAATAGGTGCCTATCATGTCTATCGGTACGTTTGCTGCCGTGCCTGTTGCCATGTTCTTGACCTGCAGCTCTCCTGCGGTGAGCTCATTGTCTCCCAGGGTGCACACATACCTGGCTCCCTGCTTGTCGGCATATCTGAACTGCGCCTTCAGGCTCCTGCCTGCGTGGTCCATATCCGCACAAATGCCCATGCTGCGCAGCTTCTGCACGATTTCAAAAGCCTTGTGTCTTGCCTGATCACCTAAAGCGGCGATATACGCGTCATATGCGCAGGGCTTTCCTGCCTCTATCCCCTGGGCCTCCATGATAAGGAGAAGGCGCTCCAGACCAAGGCCAAAGCCTACACCTGGCACGCTTGGGCCGCCGCACTCCTCGACGAGACGGTCATAGCGCCCGCCACCGCAGACAGTGCTCTGGGCCCCCAGGGAATCCGACACTATTTCAAAAACGGTTTTTGTGTAATAATCAAGGCCTCTGACTATCATCGGATCGACTTCATATTTTATGCCTGCGGCATCAAGATAGCCTTTCAGCTCGTCAAAGTGCACCCTGCATCCATCACACAGGTGGTCGAGCATATGGGGGACGTTTCTGACGACCTCCTTGCATTTTTCCTCCTTGCAGTCGAGGATGCGGAGCGGGTTTTTCTCAAACCTCTCCTTGCAGACCGCACATAGACCGTCCAGGTTGCTTTTTAAAAATTCCCTCAGAGTCTCATGGTATTTTGGCCTGCATTCCGGACACCCTATGCTGTTGATACCAGTCTTCAAGCCTTTTATACCCAATCTGTCGAACAATGTAACAGCCAGGGCTATGATTTCTGCATCCAGTGACGCCTCCTTGCCGCCAAAGGCTTCGATCCCGAACTGGTGGAACTCCCTGAGCCGGCCCGCCTGCGGCCTTTCATGCCGGAAGCAGGGAGCGATGTAGTAGAGCTTGGCCGGCTGCAGGTCGGTATAAAGGTTGTGTTCTATGTATGCTCTGACCACCCCGGCCGTCCCTTCCGGCCTCAGGGTAAGACTCCTGTGCCCCTTATCCTCGAATGTGAACATTTCCTTCTTCACTATGTCAGTAGTATCGCCTACACTCCTTACAAACAGCTCGGTATGCTCGAAAACAGGAGTCCGGATCTCGCTGTACCCAAAGCTCCTTGTTATATCGCGTATAGTGTCTTCTATGTAATGCCATTTGTATGACTCCTGGGGCAAAACATCCTTTGTGCCCTTCGGCGCTTTTGTCAACATTCCTGTTCCTCCTGTCACACTTAGTTTTTCCTACAATAAAAAAATCCCTTCATCCACAATAGGGACGAGAGACTGGACTGCCCGCGGTACCACCCCGGTTGGAGGCTTGAAACCTCCCGCTTTTTCATATAACGCATAAAAGCGGACCTGCCTACTGCCCTTTTCAGCAGATCTGCTCATGAGTGTCCTTCCCCGGTACTTCCCGCAAGAGATACTTCCAGCCGCGGTATCTCCTCTCTGTTGCTTCCGTATCAGGTACTCTCTCAATCATCGCATAAATATGGATTTATTGTATTATAATCAAAAGATCTGCCAGTGTCAACCTTGGAGGAGCACTTTCCGCTTTTTCTCTATCATGTCGTCTATCCGCTCGATATAGTCCTTCAGGTTTTTAACATTGGCAATCCGCTCCAGCCTGTCCTCATCAGGATAATATACCTTGCTGGCCGCACCTGCCCCAAAGGCCCAGATGCTCCTTTTTTCCTCCATTATGTGGATGTTGTACAAGCATTCCTTGCCCGGTATGGAGTATCCGATGTTTTCCATATGGTCAAGCATGTACTTCTGCCTGTACAGGTAATAGGGGGCCATATTGAGCCTGCCGATCCATGTGCGGCAGACCTCTGCCATCGCTTCGGCCAGGCCCTGACGCTCCGGGTCATACTGGCTGAAGGAATCCCTGAGCATGGACCCGCGCTTTACCGCCAGGGTGTGCACAGTTATATTGTCCGGCTCCAAGCGGGCTATTTCTTCCATGGTTTTGCTGAAATCCTCAACGGTCTCCCCCGGCAGTCCGGCTATTACGTCCATGTTGATATTGTCAAAGCCTGCGCGCCTTGCCTTGTGATATATATCCTTTATGTCATCCACCGTATGGTTCCTGCCTATCAGGTCAAGGGTGCGCTGGTTCATGGACTGGGGGTTTATGCTGAGCCTGGTGACTCCATAGTCCTTCATCAGCATAAGCTTGTCATCATCCAGGCTGTCCGGCCTGCCCGCCTCCACGGTATATTCCTGTAATCGGTTTTCCGGCAGGGAATCAAGGGCTGATCCAATAATGTCAAGCAGGCGTTTCAGGGCCGGAAGCTCCAGTACTGTCGGTGTGCCGCCACCAATGTAAACGGTATCGATGCTGGTGCCTTTGATCCTGAAAAGCTTGAATGCCTCCGTCAGCTCCGCCTGGACACAGTCGAGGTACCGGTCCATCCTGTCCGAGACCCTGGATATCAGATCCGAAGGGAATGAGCAGTAATTGCACCTGGAGGCGCAGAAGGGCACATGGACATAAAGACAGGCTGTCCTGCCAGAGACATCCCTGACATAGGGCGCCTGGACGTCAGCTACTTTCAGCATCAGTTCCGCTTTTTCCGGATGTATCCTGTAGGCTTCGGTAAGCTCCTTGCGAATGGAGTCCTTGAGCATTCCGTCCCTAATCATCTGATTGACCAGCTTGACAGGCCTGATGCCCGTCAGGATGCCCCATTTGGGCCTTCGGCCCGTATAGGCGGATAAAAGCTCATATACGCAGCCCTTGAGGGCGTTCTTTATGCTCCTGTGCAAGGCATTGCCGTCGTCTGCTTCTATATATCGATCAAGTCTGTGTTCCAAGGTGTTGCCGTTGTCCTCTGTAAGCCGGGCATAGAAGGTATAGCATCCTCCCTGGAGGGCTTCTCCTTGGCCGACTTCCACTTGGCCGGTGCCCCCCTGGCAGGCTACATAACCGCACCTTATCAGTGTTGACTTATGCGCCATCGCGTCCGCTGAGGATGCCTCAGGCGAAGGTACCTCATGCTTGTTAGCGAAATCCACGGTGTCATTCGGGAAAAAGACCCTGGCAAGGTCGATTATTTCATTTTCGTATGGAACCTGCCGTGCATCGATCAGAATCATATGCAGACATCCCTCTTGAGCACTATGTCTGAAACCTCCCTAGAACTGTCTCCTGCTGTCTATGAGCATCGTCACCGGCCCGTCGTTGATCAGGTCAACGAGCATGTGGGCCCTGAATATCCCTGTTTCCACCCTGATCCCCATGGTTTCAACCAGGCGGCAAAACTCCTCATACAAAACATTGGCCTCATCCGGAGCCGCAGCCTTGTCAAAGCTGGGACGCCTGCCCTTCCTGCAGTCCCCGCACAGGGTGAACTGGGACACTGCCAGCATGGCTCCTCCTGTGTCCTTCAAGGACAGGTTCATCTTGCCGTTCTCGTCTTCAAAGATACGGAGGTTGACTATTTTATCAGCCATATATTCCGCGTCCTTGATAGTGTCTCCGCTTTCCACACCTAAAAAAACAAGTAGACCCGCATCGATCGCGCCGGTCACTTGTTCGTTTACAGTTACTTTTGCTCTCCTGACCCGTTGCAATACTGCCCTCACGTCCATTAGCTCCTTTTATCACGCATTGACCCTGAATACATCAAGCACATCCTTTACCCGGCCAAAGAACTTGATGACCTTTTCCAGTTGATGGGTATCGTGTATTTCCAACACAAGATTGATGATAGCCAGCTTGTTCTTAGCTGTCCGCGCGTTGATCGCCGTAACGTTTATCTTGATCTCAGCCAGGGCATTGGTGATATCCGCCAGTATGGCCTGCCTGTCCCTTGCGATGATCTGGATCTCGGCATTATAGGAGGCCTTGCTCTCAGCAGCCCAGCTTACTTCCACCAGGCGATTTGCCTCAACGGCCTGGTCCGTCAGGTTGATGCAATCCGCCCTGTGTACTGACACGCCCCTGCCTCTTGTGATATAACCTATGATCGGGTCGCCGGGCACCGGGTTGCAGCACTTGGCAAAGCGCACCAGCACATTGTCTATACCCTTTACCCTGACGCCGTTGTCTGATGAGCTCTTTTCCCTGACAGGCCTGGTTTCCTTTGGCACAAGGCCGGCAGGCTCAGCTGTATCGTTGGACTTCCTGTATTCTTCGATGAGCCGTGTGAGCACCTGATTGGTGGTCAGGCCGCCGTATCCCACCGCAGAGTACATATCATCAAGGGTATGGAATCCATACTTTCTGAATATGCCTTCGACCCATTCGTTTTTGACCAGCTGGGAGAGGACAAAGCCCTGCCTCTTGGCCTCCCGCTCCAGCATCTCCTTGCCTTTTTCGATATTCTCCTCCCGTTTTTCCTTCTTGAACCATTGCCGGATCTTGTTTTTGGCCTGGCTGGTCTTGACTATTTTGAGCCAGTCCCTGCTTGGTCCATGGGAGGTTGAAGGAGATGTCAGTATTTCGACTATTTCGCCCGTACGCAGCTCATACTCCAGCGGCACTATCTTACCGTTGACCTTGGCCCCTATACACCTGTTGCCTATGGCACTGTGAATCGCATATGCAAAATCAAGGGGCGTAGCACCCTTTGGCAGGTCGATCACATCACCCCTGGGCGTAAAAACAAAAACCTCGTCGGTAAACAGCTCTATCTTGAGGGATTCCATGAACTCCCTGGCATCGCTCTGGTCGTTCTGCCACTCCAAAAGCTGCCTTAGCCAGGCGAATTTTTTGTCCATATCATATGAAGTCCTGCGGCCCTCTTTATATTTCCAATGGGCAGCTATGCCATATTCCGCCGTCCGATGCATTTCCCAGGTGCGGATCTGGATCTCGATCGGATCTCCGTGGGGGCCTATGACCGTGGTATGCAGTGACTGGTACATATTGGGCTTGGGCACTGCTATATAGTCCTTGAACCTTCCGGGTATGGGCTTCCAGAGGGTATGGACCACCCCCAGGACGCCATAGCAATCCTTTATATTGTTGACAAGGATCCTGACCGCAAGCAGATCATATATCTGCTCAAACTCCTTGTGCTGCATGTACATTTTTTTGTATATGCTGTAGAAGTTTTTCGGCCTGCCCTCTATATCAAAGTCTCCGACTATGTCGGAGAGCTTTTGCTTGAGTGTGTCGATCACTTCCTGGATATGTGCTTCCCGTTCCCTGCGCTTTTTGGCTACCTTTTCGACCAGGTCATAGTATCCTTTGGGATCGATGAATCTCAAGGAAATATCCTCAAGCTCCCACTTGATCTTGTAAATACCCAGACGGTGAGCCAGGGGCGCATATATCTCCAGGGTCTCATAGGCCTTTTCACGCTGCTTCTCTTCGTCAACATACTCAAGGGTCCGCAAATTGTGCAGCCTGTCGGCCAGCTTGATAATGATGACCCTGATGTCCTTGGCCATGGCCAGGAACATCTTGCGCAGGTTTTCGACCTGCTGCTCTTCCTTTGTCTTGTATGAAAGCCTGCTGAGCTTGGTAACGCCGTCTACCAGCATCGCCACTTCCGAACCGAATCTTTTTTCCAGTTCTTCCTGTGTCGTATCGGTATCCTCGATCGTATCATGGAGCAGCCCTGCTGTGATGGTATCTACATCCATGCCCATATCGATAAGGATCTTGGCCACCTCGATGGGATGGATGCTGTAAGGTTCGCCGGAAGACCGTTTTTGGCCCTCGTGCGCCTTGATGACAAAGTCGCAGACCTCTCCTATTTTTTCAGCAACACTTGGTCCATACGCTTTTTCGATTTTTGTCTCCAGCTCATGCTGCAGCTTTTCCAGCATGCTAAACTCCTTTCTGTCCAGGTTACAGCAGGACTTGCAAGATAACAGCTATACTCAATAGCTTACGAGTGACTTCACCTCATAGTCCTTGAGCATTTCCCTGCCCTTCAGCTCTGTAAGCTCAATGACGAATATGATCCCTACGACCTCCCCGCCCAGCTTTTCAACCAGCCTGGCCGTTGCCAGGGAAGTACCGCCGGTAGCCAAGAGGTCGTCGGCTATGATGACCCTCTGGCCGGGCTTTATCGCGTCCTTGTGAAGCTCAAGGGCATCTGTGCCGTATTCGAGCTCATACTCATACCTGACGGTCTCAGCAGGCAGCTTCCCGGGCTTTCTGACCGGTACAAAGCCTACGCCCAGACCGTATGCCACAGGAGCACCCAGAACAAATCCCCTCGCCTCGGGACCCACTATTATATCCGCATTCTTATCCCTGCAATAAGCAACCAGCGAATCTACTGTGTACCGGTATGCTTCTGCATCCTTAAGCAGCGTGGTAATGTCTTTGAATGATATGCCTTCCTTTGGGAAATCCTCAATAACCCTGATTTTTTGCTTTAGATCCATAATCCTTCCTCCTTGATAAAAAATCAATGATTGTTCATTTGTATCAATCCAGCTAACCACGCCCTATGGAATGCAAATATCCTGCTTTCGGCAAGCTTTCTGCTTTTCGGGTTTTTTACGCAGTTGACCCTGATGTAATGTGTACCCGATTCCAGGGCTATGAAATTGAGCTCTTTAAAAACCTCCAGGGCGAGCAATAGCTGAAAGCTGTTCAGCTCGACCCCTGTATCTGCCTTGAAGCTGGCTGACAGGTGGCAGGTATCGGTCCAGTAGTTCCTGCCGGGTTTGGCGGCACGCAGCCATTTGTAGAAGACCTCGAACTGCTCGCGGGTCAGCTCCAGTTCCATATGATAAGGGCTGGCCTTTAAATGCATGCCGTCCGCTATAATCATAAAGCGTTTACCATCCGGGCAGGCATTGAATCTGCGTATTCTGTCTGCAAAGCCGGTTTCGCTGTCGGGAACAATGACAGTATGATAGTTTTCGGCAGGAAAAGCTGTCATATCAGGAGCAAGCAGGATAGTGTTCCTCCCTGCGCCGTCTCCGATGCATGGCACATTATACCTGACTGCAACTTTATCCAAAGCACCATGGCTGAGCAAATATCCCAGCAGGGCCTGGGCTGCGCAGGGCGTATGGACCAGCACAGCGACACCGAACTTGCAGGACTCAAGCAGAGCATGGAAATCATCAAGACTTATTTCCTCAAGGGTGTTGCTTGATCCTGCCGTTTCTGTAATAACTACATTATCATTATACATAAATTCAGCAAAAAAGGCATTAAAAAGTTTGTCATAGAACATCTCGAGCAGCTTCTCAAGGTCCCTCCGGCTCCGATAGGACCTGTCCAGGCTGTGGATCTGTAGCTGAGTCGTACTTATGCCCATCCACTCGTTCAACTTCAGTGAAGCCAGCAGGTCGACCTCACAGCCCAGCTGCAGCTCATTGTCCAAAGCGGCCATGTTGAACCCTATTGCATCCCAGGACCTTTGCCCCAATCCCAGGGCAAGCTTAAGGTGTTTCCCGTCCTTACCCAATAGCCTCCGGCTTTCTACGGAGGCGGACCGGATCAGGAACTTTGGTACAGGGTTCCCAAAGCCAAAGGGCGCAAGCATCTCTATCTCCCTGTGCAGATCCGGCGTTATGTCCTCGGGCTTGAGCTGCCCGTCATAAAAATGCCGGGGAAGCAATAGGTCTTCATTTATATTTTCTTCTGCGTACTCACATATTCTTTTTCTGAAAGCATCGATGTTGGCAGAGGGCAGGGACAGGCCGGCCGCCTGCTCGTGGCCGCCAAACCTGGTCATCAGGTCTCTGCAGGATTTCAGCGCTTCATATATATTGAAACCTCTGATGCTCCTGCAGGAGGCTGTACCTTCACCGTCATTTACTGAGATAAGCACACAGGGACGATTGTACTGCTCAACAACTCTGGATGCCGCAATGCCGATGACCCCCGGATGCCAGCCCTCCCCACAGACCACAATCACTTTTTCACGGGCTGGATCAGTCTGGTGCCTGATGTTTTCAAAGACAGACCGGAGTATGCTGTTTTCAGTCTCCTTGCGGGCATTGTTTTCCGCCGCCAGAGCCTCTGCCACCGGCATGGCCTTATCCAGGTTGTCTGCTGTAAGAAGCTCAAAGCCCTTTCGAAAGCTCGACATCCTACCCGGCGCATTGAGGCAGGGTGCTATTCCGAATGAGACCCTGCCTGCATCTATGATGCCATCCTCATAACCCAACGCTATGGTCAGAGCCTTGATCCCCGGCCTGGGCCTCTCGTTAACGGCCTTAAGGCCTAATGCCGCCAATATGCGATCTTCACCTGTAAGCGGGACTACATCAGCTATAGTACCGATAGCAGCCAGATCAATGTATTCCTCTACAGCAGCTGTCCCCCCAAGGGCCTGGACCAGCTTCAGGGCAACACCGACGCCTGCCAGATCCTTGAAAGGGTAAGCCTGCCCGGGCAGCTTGGGGTTTATGACCGCATAGGCTTCCGGCACTGTTTCGCCCGGGTTGTGATGGTCGGTCACTATTATGTCCAGACAGGGCTTCATGGCATTTATCTCATCAACGGCTGTAATGCCGCAGTCTACAGTTATTATGAGCCCCGCTCCCTGTTCCCTGAGCGCTTGCAGGGCCTCCAGGTGCAGGCCGTAGCCTTCGTCCTTGCGGTTCGGTATATATATATCTGAATTTGCATTTATTGACCTGAAATACAGGTACAACATCGATGTGGAAGTCACGCCGTCCACATCGTAATCACCATACACTATGATTTTTTCTCCGCTTGAAATCGCCTTTTTGACACGCTCAACAGCCTTGTCCATTCCGTTAAGGAGATATGGGTCATGCAGCCCGCTCAAAGCCGGGTAGAGAAACAACCTGGCTTCCTCCGGGGTGGTTATCCCCCGGTTGACCAGCAGCCTTGCTGCAACCTCGCTGATGGCGAGCTCATATTTCAGCATCAACACTGTGCTGTCCATATTGTTCAGCGCAGGACTCATTAGTTCGTAAACAGCCATCCAAACCCCTCATGTAAAATAGTCAAAAAGAAAAGCTTCTCAATCGGAAGCTTCAAGATCGCATATTTATTATATTATGATATCCTGCCAATAGTAAAGTATAATGTCGGCTGAACATCCATAGGTGCGGCTCCGGTGAGCGGCAAGGCTGTATCCCTATGCCGCCCGGCCCGGATGCACCTGTTATATGCCCTTCCCCCTACCTTAAGGTTGGTGTTGCTGGTACCCTCCAGTATGGGGATGTCTGCACTGACCTTTGGTATATTTACACCTGCTGGCCTTGAGCTTCAAAGGATGAAGCATTATCGTCATCGCAAAGAAAACAAGGCTGCCGGATCAAAAAACTTAACCTGCAGCCTGACGATCATAGTATTATCCAAGGACGGATGATACCTTAGACTCATAGCTTTGCGTCCTATACTTTCGTATAGTTTGCCCATATATCAAGTTTGGCTTCTGCACCAAACTGAAGCAGAATATCCTACTAACATCCATTATATGGATAGAATGCCTGATTGTCAATAAAATATTTATACAATTTTGACATATTGCATCAAAGCCAAAATCAGTCCCACTCCCCGAATGTTTCCAGGGCTTTTATCGCCAGGGCGCATTCCAGACGCTTTTTCTCCATCTCACAGCCGAGATCATAGGGCTTGTCGATCGAGCCGTTGAAATGAAAGGCATTTGCGGCACACCCTCCGCTGCAGTAGAATTTCGCCCAGCAGGCAGCGCACTTTTCCTTTGTGAATACATTGGTGCCCCTGAACAGCAGCTGCTTTTCCCGGTCAAAGGAACCATCCACCACGCTGCCCATCCTATATTCCTCATCACCTACGAACTGATGGCAGGGATATATGTCTCCCTTGGGCGTAACGGCGATATATTCATTGCCTGCTCCGCAGCCTGTAGACCTCTTGGCGGCGCAGGGACCCTGGTTGAGGTCTACCATGAAATGGAAGAAATTAAAGCCCCTGCCTTCCTTCCGCCTTTTCAGATAGGCCTCAGCCAGTCTGTCGTAAGCAGCCAGGATGTCCTGCAGATCTGCCTCTGTCAAGGCATAGTCCTCGGTATCCGGTGCAACGACAGGCTCTACGGATATCTGCCTAAAGCCCTGGTCTGCCAGGTGGAGGACATCCCTGTCGAAATCCTTGTTGAACCTAGTAAAGGTGCCCCTGACATAATAGTTGTTCTGGCCCCGGCTGTCAGCCAGTCTGATTGCCCTTGGCACTATTATGTCATAGCTGCCCCGGCCTGTACAAGTCTTACGCATGCTGTCATGTACTTCCGGGCGGCCGTCTATGCTGATGACCACGTTGACGAACTCGCGGTTTATGTAGTCTATGGTCTCTTCATCCAGGAGCAGACCGTTTGTGGTTATAGTGAACTTGAACTTCTTGTTGTACTTGTCCTCCAGCTCTCGGCCATAAGCTATCAGTTTCTTTACGGTATCAAAATTCATCAGCGGCTCCCCGCCGAAAAAGTCGACCTCAAGGTTCCTGCGGAAGCCTGAATGCATCACCAGGAACTCCAGGGCTTTCTTTCCTGTATCATAGTCAAGAAGTTCTCTTTCGCCTTTAAAGTCCCCGGTGGAAGCAAAGCAATAGGAGCAGCGCAGGTTGCAGTCATGGGCGGCATGAAGGCACATAGCCTTTATGACCGGTTCGCCGGCCATGGACGGGATTTCGTCTTCCCAGCTTGTATACAGCATGTTTTCCTTAATAAGGACATTCAGCTCATCCAGAGCTTCCCGGATGTCTGAGACCGGATATTTGCCGCTTAGCGCTTTGATTACAGCATCCGGATCGAACCCGGGTCCATGATCGAGCAGATCCCAGATAAGCTCATCGATCACATGTACGGCCCCGCTGTTTACATCAAGGACCATCTTTATGCCATTTACTTCAAACTTGTGTATCATCAGCTAAACCCCTTCATCGATTGCGTTTGAGTGACCCTGTCTGTCGGCTTGGCAGCCAAGGCGGAAATCGCATTTGATTCAACAAAGATAGCAGTAGCTGCGCTACTGCCATCGTCTTGTACTATTCGGCTTGGAACGGCCTTATTTCTGGCAACTCTGGTTGGCTACAGTGCAGGATGTCTTGCATGCTGACTGGCAGGATGCCTGACACTCGCCACAGCCGCCTTTGGACAGGCTCTGCTTCAAATTGCCCTTATGTAGTGTCTTGATATGCTTCATAACAGTCATTCCTCTCTCAAAAACAGTCTCCATCATATTATAGCATAATGTACCTGAAGTAGAAAGCATTATTTAAGATTTACCCCTATCGCGCCGCCGATCGCTCCTGCGATCAGGGCCATCAGGGTATCTGAAAGCATGATCATGTCAAAGGCTACCTTTCCTCCGAAAATAAGGCTTATTATAGAAACAAGCAATATGTATAGCAGCCCCGAGGCAGCACCCTTCAGCCAGCCGTTTTTCCGTATAAGCCGCGCCGCATATGCTCCGCCGAAGGCTATGCTGAATATCCTCACTACCTGCAGTACAGGCTTTATGACAGAGTCGTGCAGCTCAGTCAGCTGCATAACGAAGGAAAATATTATTATGCATACAAGCGTGATGATGACTGCAAGGACAGCTCCCTTGACGACCAGCACCAATTCCTGCAGCAAGGAGTTGTCTTCCTGCTTCGCGGAAAACTGGCGGCTCCTTCTCATTCCACTCAACTCCCCCAATGCATCTTAGTTAAATCTATGCACCGGGAGCAGCATATATTACTTATAAAAAACCTGCTTCCGGATCCGGAAACAGGCTTTTTGTCAGTCATCCGATATAGGTCTGTCTACGTCACGAATAGCCCAGCGTTCGAAAACAAGCTTCACTTTGTCATTTCCGACTTCGATGGTAACGACGTCATCCCGGATTGCAGTGATCTTGCCGCAGATTCCGCCTATTGTCGTGACATTGTCGCCAACCTTCAGTGAGGCCAGCATCTCCTTGGTCTCCTTTTCCTTTTTGCGCTGGGGACGGATCAGCATAAAGTAGAAAACAACTATAATGATTATAAAGGGAGCAAACTGAACAAGCATTGCAGCCACCGGATTAACATCTCCCGGTCCGGGCGTCCCTGTTGGTGTCGGTGTTGATGCCAGTGCGGTAAACAGCATTCTGTATCATCCTTTGTGTATATAGTAATATTCTAATCCCTTTGTCCTGCTTTATCAAGACAATATGTGAAAAATCTTTACTCATAGCCAAACTTTGCATAAAACTCCGTTCTGAACTCCGGCAGCCTGTCCTCCATGATGGCGGTCCTGATGTTTTCCATCAGGTTGATCAGGAACCTCAGGTTGTGTATGGTGGCAAGGGTCGCCGCTAGGATCTCGTTGGCCTTGATCAGGTGCCGGATATAAGCCCGGGTGAAGTTTTTGCATGTATAGCAGTCGCATTCGGGATCAAGGGGCGAGAAATCCCTTTCATAGGTTGCATTCCTTACTACCACCTTGCCCCGGCTGGTGAGCACGGTCCCGTTTCTCGCGATCCTGGTAGGCAGTACGCAGTCAAACATGTCTATGCCCCTCATCACACCCTCGATCAGACAATCGGGCGATCCTACGCCCATGAGATACCTGGGCTTGTGTTTGGGCATGACCGGCATAAGAACGTCGAGCATCTCATACATCACGGCTTTTGGCTCACCGACGCTTAGTCCTCCGATACCGTAGCCCGGCAGGTCGAAGGATGTGACATCCCTTGCGCTTTTCAGCCTGAGATCGGGGTACATGCTGCCCTGCACTATTCCGAACAAGGCCTGGTCCTCACGCTTATGGGCCTTTACACAACGCTCCAGCCAGTTTGTCGTCCTGTCCACTGATCTGGCAGCATAATCATAGTCTGCCGGATAGGGCACGCACTCGTCAAAGGCCATGATAATATCCGCCCCGAGGGAGTTCTCGATCTCGATAGCTTCTTCCGGCCCCAGGAAATGGGTGGACCCATCCAGGTGGGACTTGAAAGTGACCCCCTCATCTGTTATGTGGCGCAGGTCGCTCAGGCTAAAGACCTGAAAGCCCCCGCTGTCCGTCAGGATCGGCCGGTCCCAGTTCATGAACCTGTGCAGCCCGCCGGCTTCCTCTACAAGCTTGTGGCCAGGTCTCATATAAAGATGGTATGTATTGGACAGTATTATCCTGGCCCCAATATCCTTAAGGTCCCTTGGAGTGACTGCCTTTACGGTAGCCTGGGTACCAACGGGCATGAAGACCGGTGTGTCAAAGCTGCCGTGGGGTGTATGGAATCTTCCGAGCCTAGCTCCTGTCCGGGTATCCTCTTTTATCAGTTCAAACTCAAACATCGTGCCTCCATATTTCTTTTATGATTCTAGGCAAATATAGACAAACATAAACCAACCGTCAATATATAAACATGGCGTCACCGAAGCTGAAAAACCTGTAACGCTTTTCTATGGCTTCCCTGTATACCCTCAGTATTTCCTCCCTGCCCGCAAGGGCGCTGACAAGCATGAGCAGGGTGGATTTGGGAAGATGGAAGTTGGTGATGAGGGCATCAGTCACTTTGAACTTGTATCCCGGGTATATGAAGATACCGGTAGAACCGCTGCCCGGTTTTACATGGCCTGTTTCATCAGCGATCGATTCAATGGTCCTAAGGGATGTGGTCCCTACTGCTATCACCCTGCCTCCTGCGTCCCTTGTCCTGTTGATGATATCGGCCGCTTTCGCATCCACATTGTAGACCTCCTCGTGCATATGGTGGTCTTCAAGGTTTTCCGTCTTGACCGGACGGAAGGTGCCAATGCCTACATGCAGCGTCACCTTGGCGATCCGTACACCGGACTCCTCGATCCTCCGCAGCAGGTCCGGCGTAAAGTGGAGCCCGGCGGTGGGCGCCGCTGCCGAACCGCTATGCTGGGCATAAACGGTCTGATACCGGTCCCTGTCCTTCAACTCCTCATGGATGTATGGGGGCAGGGGCATGATCCCCGCCTTGTCCAGGACCTCCTCGAACACTCCGTCGTAGTGGAATCTTACCAGGCGTCCGCCTTCCTCGGTTTTAGCCAGGACCTCAGCCTTTAGCAGGCCGTCTGCAAATATAAAGCGTGTCCCGATCTGCGCCCTCTTACCTGGCTTTACCAGTACACGCCATACATCATCCTCTTGCCTGCTGAGCAGAACAAATTCCATGCTGCCGCCCGTATCTTCCTTTTTTCCCAAAAGCCTTGCAGGTATGACCTTCGTATCATTGAGGACGAGACAGTCGCCCTTATCGAGGTAATCCACGATATCCTTGAACACCCTGTGCTCTATACTGCCGTCAGCCCTGTTGTAAACAAGGAGCCTTGATTCGTCCCGTTTATCGATCGGCCTTTGGGCAATCAGTTCTTCGGGCAGGCTGTAATCAAAATCCGAAACCTTCAACAGTGCCTCTCCGTTTCATGTGTTATTTTGAAAGATGTTATATGTAATTTCATAATATCCCGAATCCCGCTTATTATACCATCTGCACCGGTCCTACAAAAGGCTTGCCTGTTCTTCCACGGGGATATTCAGATGCCTGAGCCCCAGGGATGTGATCACCCTTCCCCTGGGCGTACGGGCAATAAAGCCCAGTTGCAGCAGGTATGGCTCGTATACATCCTCAATCGTGGTGCTCTCTTCTCCAGTGGATGCTGCAAGGGTCTCCAGTCCGACAGGGCCGCCGTCGAATTTTTCATAAATGGTCCTGAGGATGCGCCTGTCGACCTCGTCAAGCCCTATGGCATCGACCTCAAGCATGTTCAGGGCATCGTTGGCCACATCCAGGGTGATAACATTGCCGGCCTTGATCTGGGCGTAGTCCCTTACCCTCTTGAGCAGCCTGTTGGCCACCCTCGGCGTCCCCCTGGAGCGCTTTGCGATCTCCATAGCACCTTCAGGGTCTATTTCAATACCCAGTATGCCGGCAGACCTCGTGACGATCCTTGCCAGGTCAGCCGGGCTGTATAGCTCAAGCCTGTTTATGACCCCAAACCTGTCCCTAAGGGGTGATGTGAGCATACCTGCCCGGGTCGTGGCACCCACCAGGGTGAACCTGGGCAGGTCGAGCCTGATCGACCTGGCACTGGGCCCCTTGCCGATGATTATATCCAGCGCGAAATCCTCCATCGCAGGATACAGTATTTCTTCAACGCTGCGGTTGAGCCTGTGTATCTCATCTATGAAGAGGACATCCCTGTCCCCCAGGTTGGTCAGTATGGCAGCCAGATCTCCCGGCTTCTCAATGGCCGGGCCTGAGGTTATCCTTATGCTGACGCCAAGCTCATTGGCAATTATGTTGGCCAGGGTAGTCTTGCCAAGCCCGGGCGGGCCGTACAGCAGGACATGGTCGAGAGCCTCGTTGCGCTCCCGGGCAGCCTGTATGAATATCAATATCTGTTCCTTGACCTTGGTCTGGCCGATATACTCGTTCATAGTCCTTGGCCTAAGGCTCAGCTCTATGTCCTGGTCCTCGACCGTTCTGTTTGCTGCTATTATCCGATCCTGGAGCTCGTCCAAAACGACTCCCCCTATCTGTTTCGATTATCCAGGCTTTTGAGCGCCTGCCTGATAAGCTCTGAGGCATCCTTCCCTTCCAGGCCCCGCAAAGCATCCTCTGCATCAGCAGCAGAGTATCCTAGCCCCTGGAGGGCTTCCAGGGCTTCAAAGTACATGCTGCCCCGGGCTGCCGGCAGTGCAGGGCCGGCTTTCGCTGCAAGGGCTGCCTTGTCAAGCTTGTCCTTCAGCTCTAGTATTATGCGGTCCGCCGTCTTCCTGCCCACTCCGGGCACTGTGCTGAGCAGCTTGCTGTCGCCGGTCAATATGGCTGTGGCAAGCTGGAGCCTGCTGTAGCTGGATAGCATGTTCAAGGCTGCTTTCGGTCCGATGCCCGATACTGTGATCAGCTTTTCGAAAAAAAGCTTGTCCTCCTCATCGAGAAAGCCGTATAGCTCCTGTACATCCTCCCTGAGGTGCATATATGTAAACAGCTTTGTAGCTTCTCCCTGCCCGGGCAGGTCGGATATGACGGTATTCGGAACATATATCAGGTACCCGATGCCATTGGCTTCGAGGATGACCTGCTGATTGCCGACCTCTTCCAGAGTCCCCTTTATATATGCGTACATCTCTTATCTCCTATCGATCTCCCAGTTTACGTCCCATCTGCGAGCTATGTATATGACAAACCGCCACTGCCAGAGCATCCGCGGCATCATCAGGCCGGGGCACGTCCTTGAGGTTCAAGAGCAGCTTTACCATCTGCTGGACCTGGTGCTTGTCAGCCCGGCCGTATCCTACAACGGATTGCTTGACCTGCAGGGGAGTATATTCATATAGGTCGATCCCTAAGCCTGCACAGGCCACTACCGCCGCTCCTCTGGCATGGCCGATGATTATCGCGGTTTTGGCGTTTTTGTTGAAGAACAGCTCTTCAAGGGCGGCAGCATCCGGTGAATAGCGCTTGATCAACTCTGCAGCCGAGTTGTATATATGGAGCAGTCTTTGCGGAGTTTCCATATCGGGCGAGGTGGTGATCACACCATAGTCCAAAACCTTGAGGCTATTGCCCCGGTCTTCAACTACACCGTATCCCATTATCGCCATACCCGGATCTATTCCAAGAACTCTCAATAGAGTCACCCTTCCCTGAACCCCTGAATGCTCGTTCGTCCATAGACAATATTATGCCTTTTGACCGGGCATGTCAACGCAGACTTACCGCGTCTGTCCGTTTCCATGTACCACATACTTGATGGTGGTCAGAGCCTTGAGTCCCATCGGGCCCCTGGCATGGAACTTTTGGGTGCTGATGCCTATCTCTGCCCCAAAGCCGTATTCATATCCATCAGTGAACCTTGTGGATGCATTGACATATACGGCGGCTGCATCCACCTGGGATGTGAATTTGCGGCTGTTGAAGTAGCTGGATGTGACGATAGCCTCCGAATGCCCTGAGCCATAACGGTTTATGTGCTCTATCGCCTCATTAATGCCGTCCACCACCTTTATTGCCATGATAAGGCTGAGGTACTCCCTGCCCCAGTCATCCTCCGCAGCCGGCATTATCCCGTTGGCCAGCCTCATGGCTTCCGGACATCCCCTGAGTTCGACACCTTTTTCTTTCAATGCCCTGACCAGGTCAGGCAGCAGCCTTGGGGCTGATTTTCTGGAGATAAGAAGCTTTTCTGCGGCATTGCATACTCCAGGCCGGCTGGTCTTGGCATTTACTACAATGTCGATCGCCATCTGAGGGTCACAGTCATCGTCTATATACACATGACAGTTGCCCTCCCCGGTTTCGATCACAGGTACTTTCGCGTTCTCCACCACTGACCTGATGAGCCCTCCTCCCCCTCTGGGGATGAGCACGTCTATTATGCCGCTTAAGGTCATCAGCTCGACTGCACTGCTCCGGTCCGTATCGTGGATCAGCTGTATGGCCCCTTCGGGTATGCCTGCTTCCAGAGAAGCCTGGGCAAGAACATCAGCTATGATCCGGTTCGAGTTTATGGCATCCGACCCACCCCTCAGGACCACCGCGTTGGCTGTTTTAATGCACAAGCCCACAGCATCGGCAGTTACATTGGGCCTGGACTCGTAGATCATGCCCACAACCCCCAAGGGCACCCTGATCTGGGCTATCTCAAGCCCGTTAGGCCTGACCCAGGCTGCAACCGTTTCACCTATGGGGTCACTGAGCTGCCTGATGCTCATGAGGCCTTTGGCCATATCCCCTATCCTGGTCTCATTGAGCATGAGCCTGTCAAGGAATGCCTGAGGCTTTCCATTCTCTTCAGCCTTAACCATATCCTTTCTGTTTTCCTTCATGATCCGGTCTGCATTCCGGATAAGAGCATCGGCCATCAGTTCCAGCGCCCTGTCCCTTTCAACGGATGAAAGGTCAGCCAGGGATCTGGATGCGCTTTTGGCCAATAGGGCCTTGGTCCTTACCTCGCTCAACCTTAGTCCTCCTTTCTATGGGGTACGAAGAGGGTCCCCAGCTCCTGGCCTGATATTATCCTGTTTATATTCTCCGGATCGTCACCGTTGGCGATGACCATCGGGACGCCCGCATCTATGCATATCCTTGCCGCCTCTATCTTGGTCTTCATGCCCCCTGTGCCAAGATTCCCATTGGTGCCCCCACACATGCTCACGATCTCGTCTGTTATTCCATACACCGTGGGAATAAACCTGGCATCAGCGCTGTTTTTCGGGTCCTTGTCATAGAGGCCGTCTATGTCGGACAGGAGAATGAGAAGGTCTGCCCTTATCAAGGCAGCAACCATTGCGGACAGGGTATCATTGTCGCCAAACTCGATCTGCTCGGTCGATACCGTGTCATTTTCATTCACTATGGGAATGCTGTTGTACTGCAGCAAAAGAGTGTTGAAGGTATTGATGGTATTCTGCTCCCGTACTCCGTTGTCCAGCACGTCCCTAGTCAGGAGCACCTGGGCGGCGGTCTGGCCATACTCGCTGAAGAGCTTGGAGTATATGTACATAAGGTTGACCTGGCCTATGGCTGCAAGGGCCTGCTTTTCAGGTATGCTCGCAGGCTTATGGTCCTGTCCCATCTTCGCCCGGCCAACACCGATAGCTCCGGAGGTTACCAGTACCACATGCCTGCCCTGGTTGACAAGGTTGGAGATGACCCTGACGAGCCTTTCGATGAGCATGATGTTGGGCTTGCCGTTCGGGTGGGTGACGGTGGATGTTCCTACCTTTATCACGATCTTGTTTGCAGCTTTTATCCTGTTTTTTAGTTCGGTCAAGAAGGACCCCCCTGCCAGAGTTTTTATATAATTTTACACTCAAATATGATCATTTACAAGAAAAGAAGTCCACAGAGTCCCATGCCGCACTATCCTGCCAAACATGTTCTGTTTGAAGGCCTGGACCAAACAGCAGGCCCATAAGCGCTCACCTTACGCCAAGGATTTTCAGAAATCTGATCCTGGTCCAGTAATATTCGGACAGGGGATAATCCTTTCTGTCATAGGAGTGAGTATTGATGAAAATATTATCAACCGCAGGCAGGGCGCCACAGCGGACTACGAAGAGGGAATGGGCAAACTGCCCCGGATCCTGGAAAGCCAACTGTATGATGTCCCCAGGCTCGATCTCGGATACATCCACCTCCAGCCCGTAAGGCCCCGGGTCCAGGGTCCTTCTGGTCAGAAAGTTGTACAGGTACTGCACACCCGTCCAGGCAGGCGCCTTGTCATTGGGACTGATATAGTACCAGCCCAGATCCTTTGTGTAGTTCATCCTTCCACACCCGGCATATATGCACTGGGATATGAAATTGGTGCAGTCGCCTCCCAGGTTCGAGTAGTCGTAGTAGGCAGGATTCCTGCCAAGGGCCCACCGATTGGAATAATCCAATGCCTTTTGCCTGTCATAGGCCAGTTTCAAGCCATACATACCAAAAACCCCCGCACTTATACTGCTACCAGTATATGTGCGGGGGGTATCTGCCGTTATACTATCTCCAGGTTGTGGAACACATTCTGGACATCATCGTTGTCCTCGAGCTTATCTATCAGGTTTTCCACCTGCTCAGCCTGCGTGGCTTCAAGCTTTATAGTGTTCTGCGGGATCATTTCGATGGAAGCTGATACAAACTTGTAGTTTGCATTTTCCAGGGCATCCCTTACTGCTGAGAAGTTAGAAGGGTCGGTATAGATCTCAAAGGCATCCTCGCTCTCCTCGATATCCTCCGCTCCAGCCTCCAGGGCTTCCATCATCAGGGCATCCGGGTCAATATCGCCGGTGTTTTCAATGACAAGTACACCTTTCCGGTCAAACATCCATGATACGCATCCCGTCGCTCCCAGGCTGCCCCCGTTGCGGTCGAAGATGTACCGCATCTCGCTCGCCGTCCTGTTCCTGTTGTCTGTCAGGGCTTCCACTATGACTGCTACACCGTTGGGTCCATACCCCTCGTATGTAACATTTTCATAAGTGACCGAGCCGAGCTCTCCAGCTGCCTTCTTGATGCTGCGCATGATATTTTCATTGGGCATATTGGCAGCCTTCGCCTTGGCTATCGCATCGCGAAGCCTGGAGTTCGTAGATGGGTCGCTTCCGCCTCCCTCCTTGACTGCTACAGCCAGTTCCCTGCCGAGCTTTGTAAAGATCTTGCCCTTCTGTGCGTCCGTCTTTTCCTTTTTATGTTTTATATTTGCCCATTTCGAGTGGCCGGCCATATTTTAACCTCCTATATGCTACTAACATTTAATGATATCACATGTCGGCACTCCTGTAAAGAAAACGGGCTTTATTCAATGGGTATGAGGTTGAGCATCTGGTCTTCATTCGCCACATTGACATAGGTGTTGGGCACGTCGCCCACCACTATTGACTCGCTGATCGGTACCCTGGTCGAAACGTTTATGGTCTCACTGCCCAAGGGCACGACTATCCTGACCTGGGTCCTGAGCTGGAGATATATTTTGTGCCTGGTCTGATTGATGCCCGCCTGCTGGAACTCATCGGTAAAATCTGTGGAGACCGCACCGACCGGGATTATCCTGACCTTGATATTGGGCCCCAGGCCCGACAGTATCTTGCTGCGTGTGATCGAGCCCAGAGGCACGGTTACGCCCTCCTCACCCAGGGACCTGATCTCGTCCTGGGCCAGGGTAGAAGTTTCCCGGGCCAGCCTGTTGATCAGAATGGTATTATACTGGATCATGGAGATCTTCCCGTCCTTGTCCAGCAGCACATCTGTAAGGTCAGTATACTTTATGTCCGAGCCCAGGATCTTGTTGACCGCATTGTTCATGGCAAGTATGGCTATATACTCTACCTTTGCTTCGGACATAGCTATTATCGTTGGTTTTATGCCGATATCTATCAGAACGAAGACAACTATGGATGCTCCGATTACGATCAGGGTTATGATAAGGAGCTTCCTCCCGATTTTGACCTGCTTCATAAGCATACGCCTCCCCTACATTTTATGCCTTCAGGCGTAAAACGTGACACATTGACAGGCAGAAGGCATGGCTCAATTTAGCATTGCTTTACTTTTGACACATATGGTTATACAATATGGTAATATAATTGTAATTTCGTATTAATACACGATACTGTCCATGTATGATATAATATTATAAAATCCGGACTCAAAACGGAGGTTTGAAATGAGAAGAATGACCCAAGGCAAAAGTAAGGGCGACAAGGCCGGATCGAAGATAAAAGGCTGGCTTAAGCGCCATCTCGTGCCCAGAAAAAAGGAACCGAACTTTGTGCTTTCGGTAATCGTGACTACCGCAAGGCTTTTCATCATCTTCTTGATAGTCGCAGGCTTCGCAGGCTTTGGCACCTTGCTCGGAGTGGCCAAGGCTTATGTAGACGGTACCCCCACCCTTGATGTCAGGCGGATAGAGGATCAGAACCTTACCTCATTTATATATGACATGAACGGGAACCTTATAACCGAGTACAAAGGGCTGGAGCACCGTATCTGGGCGACCCTCGATGAAATGCCCCAGGATTTGATAGATGCATTCATCGCGACCGAGGACGTCCGCTTTATGGCGCACAACGGCCTGGATTATAAAAGGCTTGTGGGCGCATTTATCAACAACTTGCTCAGCGAGACCGTCCAGGGCGGCAGTACGATAACCCAGCAGCTCATAAAAAACACCCTGCTCAGCCCGGAGCAAACTTACAAGAGGAAGATCCAGGAAGCCTATCTCGCCCTGCAGCTGGAGCAGGAATATACAAAGCAGGAGATCCTTGAAGCCTATCTCAATACTATTTACCTCGGTAGCGGCAATTACGGAGTAAAAGCAGCCGCCATGAACTATTTCGGCAAGGAGCTCAAGGACCTTACCCTCAGGGAATGTGCCGTGATCGCAGGCATCACCAAGAACCCCTATTATTTCGATCCCAGGTTGAACATCTATACCAGGAACAGGCCCGAGGTCACGTACAAAAGAGCGAACCTGGTGCTCACTCTCATGTACGAGAATGGCTTTATCACCAAGAGCGAATATGAACAGGCACTTTTCGACACCCAGGGTGATGAGACCAAGAATGCAGGCTTTATGGTCATAGAGGAGTCAAGCCACCAGAAGCTCTATGACATGCCCTATTTTATCGAGTATGTAGTGGAGGATGTCATCGACGCGCTGATGAAGCAGAACGGCTGGACAGGCAATGAAGGCTACAGCAGAGCCCAGAACCTCTTGCTAAACGGCGGCCTCCACATATACACGACAGTGGACCCCGAGATCCAGAAGATCGTTGAGGATACCTTGTACAACTGGGACAATTATCCCAAGACTGCCAATCCCAAAGACAGCGTGCGCAGGCAGGTCATTGGCGACATGGTCATAGAACTGCCGCAGCCCCAGGCGGCTGCTGTCGTACTGGATCATAATACAGGCGAGCTAAGAGCCATAGTCGGCGGCAGGATCGAACCGCAGGGAAGGCGCTGGCTCAACAGGGCCGGCTCTAAAGCGGGCTTCCCCCTGGGTTCATCAATAAAGCCCCTGGGCGTATACGCTTCCTTTATTGAGGCAGGCTATCCAGGGGGAATAATAATAGAAGATGTGCCTGTCCCGATCAAAGGCTGGGATGACGGAGGTGACAAGGGTTATCCCTTCAATTTTACAGCAGGCGAGTTTTACGGCCCTACCCCGGTGCGGCAAGCCATTGTTCAATCCTATAACGTATCCTCAGCCAGGACCCTTCTCGAAAGGGTCGGCGTCGAGTATTCAGCCAACAAGCTCAAAGAGCTCGGCATTACTTCCCGGCTGTATGTGGATAACCCCATGCCGAACAACCTGGCCCTGGGTACAGACACGGTGAACATGATCGAGGCGGTCGGGGCTTATGGTGCTCTTGCAAACAAAGGCGAGTACCGCCAGCCGATCTCCTTTACCAAGGTGCTTGACAAGGACGGCAACATAATACTCAGCAACAATACTCAGCGCAAGCTCACTGTGTTCAAGGAAAGCACCGCCTTTATAATCACCGACATACTTCAGGATGTCGTGTCCAAGGGAACGGGCACCAGGGCAGCCTTTCCCAACATGTCCATTGCGGGCAAGACAGGTACCAATACCAGTCACAGAGGTGTCTTCTTTGCGGGGTACACCCCCTACTATACAGCAGTGGTCGGCATAGCTGTAGATGACTACAAGCCCCTGGCATCAAACAGTACAGGCGGCAGGACTGCAGCCCCCCTTTGGAAAGCCTTCATGGAAAAAATCCATAAGGACCTTCCTAATAAGCCATTCTACGAAAGTGTCCCCGAGGGAGTCACCAAAGCTACGGTCTGCGCCCTGTCGGGCAAGCTGCCGAATGAGCATTGCACCAAGCTGGTTACCGAATACTATCCCGATTATGCCGTACCGACGGAAGAGTGCGATATGCATCAGGAGCTGCTCATATGCAAGTATTCAGGCAAGCTTCCGACGCCCTACTGCCCGACCGAGCATCTGGCCAGGAAGTCCATCGTAGTGATCCCTGAGAATTCGCCCTATCAGCTGCTGACCGATGAAGAGCTGGCAGTATATGTGCCCGGTGCATTCCGCAAGCCCGTCAACTCGGAAATGAACTACTACGATCCATCCCAGCGGGATTCCTTCTGCCACCTGCACACTGAAGAGTGGCAGGCAGCCGAAAGCCAGAGGCCTGCCCTTGAGGCTGAGGCAAGCAGGCTGATCGACCAGATCAATGACAACATCCGCAGATATAGCAGCATGATGACACAGGAGGAGCTGACCGTACTGGAGAAAGCGATCGAAGCAGTAGAAAATGCCCTCAAAGAAAGCAAAGTAGCGCCGCCAGGAGACGGACAGCCCTATTACACAAGTATACCTCACCTGCAGCCAGACCTGGTCAGAGATAAAATGAACAGCCTCGTAGCTGCTTATGATACGGTGCTGGCACGGATATACTCCGGCAGATGATGATATCAACAACAGCATAGATAAGTGACAGAACAACGAAAAGAGAGGCAAATGCCTCTCTTTCCTTATCTCTTGCAGCCTTGTTCAGTCCCTGTTTTCGACCCTGAAGGAAACATGTACATTGGCCCTGTATTCCACTATTTTGCCGTTTTCAACCTTAGCGGTCTGGCTGATCACTTCTACACCCACTATATTATCTATGGTCCTGGCAGCAGTAGCTACGCAGTTTTCCACCGCATCCTGCCAGCTTACGGTCGATGACCCTACAAGGTCCAGTATCTTGTATACTGACACGCCTGTCCCTCCTTCATCCGCGCCGCTATTCGGAAGTATCCCTTCCTATAGCGGTATTTCTGATATCCTTGCTTATTGCGATATCACTTATCTCCTTGTGATGTATTTCATTCTCCTCAGGGTTTCTCCCTTCTGTTTCAGGCTGTCTGATCTGATGCCTGACCCTGTTCAATCTGAACATCACTCCCTATGCAGCAACTATTGAACTAATACATAAAGAATATGACCGAGCCTATGATCTTGCCCAAAACAACGGTCCATACCAGCAGGTAGATCCACCTAACTATACTGAAGGTATCTGCCGCAACCGTCAATATATCGAAGGTTTCTGTCAGGGCAGCTGCGATCATGCCAATATAGATGCCACAGACAAGTCCCGCCGGGACAGCCAGTATCCTGCAGCCTGACAGGTCCGGGTCGAGGAAGTACGCGGCGCAGGAAAACAAGCTCCCCAGTATGATGCTTGTCTGATACCAACGGATACTGAAGCTTTCCCCGGTCAGCTCCACTATCCTTATAATAACCCCCAGTACAGTTAAAAATGCAACAACAGCTGCGCCTACTGCCAGCCCGCCGGCAAGTGCAGTCAGCACGGAAATGATGTATCTCAACTTTTATTTTGCTCCTCCATGTCGATCAGATAGTCATGAAGCTCCCGCTTGCTCTGATGCAGCTCCAGCTCCAGGGGGCCGGGCCGGCTCTTTTTGTCCTTGCCCGAAAATACATTGAAAAATACCCCGATCCCGATACCAATACCCAGGGAATAGGGGATGCTGAACAGCAAGGGACTTGCGGCACGGTCCCCGTTAATCAGGCGGCTGATCAACCTGTGGACCTCCTTCATGTTCACGTCAGCATGGAAGTACATTATAGCCAGGGCAGACCCCAAAAACAGGAGGATCATGGCGAGAATAAGTCTTATGTATGCAAACAGCCTGTTCTCCTTCTGCTGTTTTGACGGTACCAGCAGGATGTTCGTATTGCCCATATGGTTTATGGCCGCATCCCCGATTTCTGAGGTTATGATGTCTACGATCTGTACTGCTGAAAGCTTTACAGGCCTTTTAATCCCCTCGGAAAAAACCCGGATCCTCACGACTTTGTCTTTAAGCCCCGGGGGACAGGATATGTCAAGGATATCTCCGATCAGTACCGGCTTGCCAGGTTCAGCCCTGAATCCGGTTTTGAACTGGGTGTATATGACCCTGCCATTTTGATCGTGCCGGTTCATATCAGGTCAGTATAGCAGACATTTATGTATATTGCCCCGGAGTATGTCTTGTTCTTGATGGCCTGGTAATGTACAACGGCCAGAACTGACAGGGCGCTGATCGCGGCAAGCAGTAAAATCGCGACAAAAAGCCTTAAAATAATCCTTCCGGATCTCACGGTACATCATCCCTCAATGCATGATAGATAAAAGTGGCCTAATCAGCCCGAAATGCTATAGCTAGTATGTGCAGCCCTTGTGTGTATTATACGGAAACCATTCCAAGGCCTGGATGAAGTGAAATCCTTTAAATAAAAAAAAGACCTGTCAGAATGAACAGCCTAAGATCATATCACATCATCTCCCGCATCTTGAGCAGGACCTTTTTTTCGATCCGTGAGACCTGGACCTGGGAAATGTTAAGGAGCTGGGCTATCTCACTCTGGGTCTTGTCCTTGAAGTATCTCAATATGATGACTGTCCGTTCCCTCTTGTCGAGCCTGGACAGCATATCCTTCAATGTCATTCTGTTGGTGGATTCCTCCATTTGCGTGCTGTCTTCTGCCATCTTGTCGATCAGCAGGATCGGATTGTCATCATCCTCATAGATCACATCATATATCGAAGCCGGAGTCCGCACAGCCTCCATGGCATAGATGATGTCTTCAGGAGTACTGCCCGTTGCTTCTGCGATCTCCTGAATGCTCGGATCTCTGCCCAGGGTCCCCTTGAGCTGCTCCTTGACTGCCAAAGCCTTGTTCACAAGCTCCTTCAGGGACCGGCTTACCTTTATTATCCCATCATCCCTCAGGAAACGCTTTATCTCCCCCACTATCAATGGAACAGCATAGGTTGAAAAACGAACGTTGTACTTGGGCTCATAGTTCTGTATGGCCTTTATGAGGCCTATTGATCCCAGTTGAAACAGATCCTCATACTCGTAGCCTCGGTTCAGAAACTTCTTTACCAGACTCTTGACCAGGGCGATGTTTTTGCGCACCAGCCTGTCCTTCGCTTCTTCATCTCCGTTCTGGGCCTTCCTGATCAGGCTGAGGGTCTCTTCATGGGAAAGCAGCTCTCTGTCTTCCCCGAAGTCAGTAACTGCACACATCAGCCATTCCCCGTTTCTCCGGAATTACTTCTGATATGCTTTACCATCCGTACCCTTGTGCCCTGCCCCGGCGCTGAGGTCACCTCCACCTCATCCATAAAGGTCTCCATGACCGTGAAGCCCATACCGGACCGCTCAAGCTCAGGCTTTGTCGTATAAAGGGGCTGTCGCGCCAGCTCTACGTCTTCTATGCCCTTGCCATGGTCGATCACTTCTATGACCACTGTGCCATCATATATCTTCGTTATGACCTGTACATATTTGTCCGGACTTTCATAGCCATGTATTATAGCGTTGGTCACCGCCTCGGAAACGGCAGTCTTGATGTCGGCAATTTCTTCCAGGGTGGGGTCAAGCTGGGCCGCAAACGCAGCTACCGCAGCTCGGGCAAAGGATTCATTCTGTGACTTGCTCAAAAACTCCAGCCGCATCTCGTTCCTCAGTTCCATCACTGCACCTCCCTAATGCCTTTTATGGCCTGCCCGACACTGTCATAGACCTTTAATATCTTGTACAGCCCTGATATATCCAGGATCCTGTCCAGTTGAGGATTTATGGCGGCCAGGCAAGCCTGACCGCTGCGCCTGGCTATCGTCTTATATCTGCCTAGAAAAACTCCTATACCTGAGCTGTCCATGAACTGCAGCTTGCTCAGGTCGAATATCATATGCTTTATGGAAGTATCCTCAAGCATCTCATCGAGCCTTTCCCTGGCCTCGTCGGCATGATGGTGGTCAAGTTCTCCGCAGAGCTCAACTATCAGCACATCCTTGTCTCTTCTGCTGTTTAGCCGCAAGACGTATACCTCCCTTGGAAAGAGTCATAATCAGTGTTTATATTCTTCGCAGCCAGGGAATATCCTTCAGCGAATAATGTATGCTTTTGGCGTAATTGCTGTTTAAATGCAACAACCCCTTTGGTTTTTGTCCAAAGGGGTTTGGTATCGCTTGGTCTAATTTTGCACTTCTACTTCCTGGATCTCTACCCGGATCGACTGATGCTTGTTGAGGTCTTCAAGTATCTTGTGCTCGTCTTTCCAGGCCTTGTACTTTTTTCGCTCATCCTCCGTCAGTATTACCTTGTCCAGGATCTCCCTGCCCGTAAGCTGCCGGTTGCTTACCAGGGTCTGCATGATCGGCTTGTTCTCCAGTACTGTGAGTATTGCGTAAACGAATTTCATGTCCCCAAGCTCCTTACTTAAGTCTGCTTAATAAGTTTACATCAATCGACAAAGAAATTCAATATGGGTTTACCCTATTGCTCCTGGCCGGGCTGGCCTTTGTCCTCTTCATCTGTCTCTTCAGTCCGGGAAGCCCTGGTAACTGTTGCTATTATGTCACTTGGATCGCTTATGATGCTCAACTCCTCAGCGGCCTCGATGTCACTGACCCTTATGCTCCGCCTGCCGTCCAATGCCCTAAGGGGAATGCTTATATGGGGCGGTATGCTGCCCGGTAATCCCTCCACCTCGACCGTGTTGAGCTGCTGGTTTATTATATAGCCCAGCCTGCTTATCTTTTCTCTGTCTTCGAACCTTACCGGTACGGTGGCTTTTACCTTTTTGTCCATCTGCACTTTTTGCAGATCTATATGTACTATCTCGCCGGTGACGGGATGGCGCTGCACCTCACGTATCCTCACAGGCTGTATCTGCCCATTCAGGGATACCTGAAAAACCGCATTCTCACCCTTATGCAGGACAAAGCTCTCTGCGCTCTTTTTATCGAATACCACAGGCTGATTGGCGCCACCGCCGTAGAGCACTCCGGGTATATAGCCCTCACGCCTGAGCCTGCCGGCATTCGCCGTGGTCATTCGGGGCATAATGTTGAGCGTTTCTCCCATAAAAAGGATCATCCTTTCACTGCTAAAAGTCAGCAATATTTTGTCCAATACTGCTAATTTTAAACATAAAAGGATGATCAGTGGCTTGCTATCAAATCGCGCCCGCGATCGGGCCTTGCGATTATATTATATCATACTCCTTGCCAAGATACTCCAGGGCATTCAGCACCTTGTCAAGGTGTTCCCTGGTGTGCTCCGACATCAGGCTGATCCTGATCCTGGCCAGGTTTCTTGATACCGCAGGATAGAATACCGGATTCACATATATGTCCATTTCATCAAGCCGGCGGCAGATCTCCTTGACTTTCATGTCGTCCCCTATGATCAGGGGGAATATGGCTGTCTGGGAGTTTCCAAGATTGAAGCCCAGGGTCTTTAGATTGTTCCTGAAGTAGTTGATGTTGTCCCAGAGGCGTTTTCTTCTCTCGGGCTCATCAACTATCACCTTCAGCCCTTCCCGCAGAGAGCCTGCTACCTGGGGCGTCATAGCTGTCGAGAACATGTATCCCCTGGAATAGAACCTTAAGTACTCTATCAGCTCGGGATTGGCCGCTATGAAGCCTCCCACAGCGCCCAGCCCTTTACTGAAGGTGCCTGCAACTATGTCCACCTTGCCTTCGATATGGAAGTGCTCCGGTGTGCCCCTGCCGTTTTCGCCTATGACCCCTGTTGCATGGGCTTCATCCACCATCACATAGGCACCGTGACTGTGGGCAAGTTCTACTATCCGGTCGAGGGGCGCTATGTCTCCATCCATGGAATAGACTCCGTCAACGACCACAAGCTTTGTCACATACTCATTTTCAAACTTTACAAGGAGCTTTTCGAGAGCTTCCAGGTTATTGTGCCTGAAAAAGCGCACATTTGTCCGGCTGCAGCCATCTACTATGCTGGCATGGACGTATTGGTCGAGTATGGCGATGTCGCTTTTGCCGAGCATGGCCAGCAAGGTGTTGCAGTTGGAGCCGAATCCGGATGTGTATATGATCGCGTCCTTGCAGCCCTTGAACTCTGCAACGGCCTTTTCCAGCTCGCAATGGATATCCAGCGTGCCTCCCAATAGGGGTACGCTCCCGGCCCCTGCCCCGTACTTCTCCAGTGCCCTTTTGCCTGCTTCTATCACCCTCGGGTGCTTGGTCAGGTTCAGGTAGTCATTGGATGCCATATAGATCATCTCTCTGGCCTTGCCCGTATATGTATCGATTACCTCCATGGTCGGGCCGGAGCCTGTCAATGACACCCTTCGGTACTGGTAATGATGTCTTCGCTTTACATCCTCGGAATACTCCGAGAATACAGCCGCTTTTTCCATGATATCTTTCCCGGGTATATCATAAAAATCCTTCAAGCTGTACTTCGTTGAATCCATATCAAAGCCTCCTTCTTTTGTGCTCAATTTTGTGCACTAAGAACATTATACACCTATTTTTGCTTAGATGCAAAAAAATGCAGCTAAATTAGCTGCATCTTGTATGTTGTTTGTATCAATACCAGTATCCGCCACCGCCTTCATAGGCGTAGCTGCGCCTTCGCCTCCTGAAAAGCTCGCTGATCAGTATTATTGCGATAAGATCCCTGAGTAAGGGCATCCTCCTGAATCGCTGGCTTACCTCGGCATCAGACTGTGCCTTCATATCTGCATAATCAATCAGATCAGGCATATTTCTGACGCATACATCGTAACACTCATCGATCATGCTTTCCACATGGGCTTCCGAGGGATACATCATATAGGGATTGTCCATGCGGTCGCATATCATGCTGGCATATGGATAGATCCTGTAGTATATATCGGGGTACATTATCAGTGAGACCATATCATCGTATATGTCGGGCTCTATCGATGGGTACATATGCCCGTATCTTTCATGATATCCTATCGGATACATGCAATCCCACGGATGGTACATGCCCCAGTCTGCATATTGCATAAAAGTGCCTCCTTCATATAAATGCTTTTGGTATACTTCTTAACAACATAGTATGAAGGATGGCGGCAAAGAGTTCATACAGCAGCCTTGGTAGATAGAATAACGGCCTCCAGATCATTCTCGTCAAGGCTTTCCTTTTCAAGCAGGCTGTTTGCGATCCTTTTCAGCACATGCATATTTGCCTTGAGCATATCCAGGGTAATGGCATACAGGTCATCCATGTATGCCTTTATATCATTCACCACATCAGCCTGGACCTGGGCAAAACCGTTCCTGTACAGTACATCATAGTTGAGCAGGCCTGATTTTTCTTTCATACCAAACCGCCTTACCATGTCGAGCAGTATGGATGTAGCCCGCTCCAGGTCGTTGGCGGCACCTGTGGTGATATTTTCAGGACCAAAAACCAGCTCTTCCGCTGCCCTGCCGGCCAGGGCTATTTTTATGCTGTTTTCCATATCGACCTTCCTGTGGTACATCCGGTCGGGCGGTATGTTCATACTAAAGCCCCCGGCCCCTCTTGCGCTTGGTATTATGGTGACCTTGGTCACCCTGTTCTCAGGTGCGATCAGCTTCGTGACCAGGGCATGCCCTGCCTCATGGTGGGCGGTTATCTCCCGATCTCGTTGGGCAATGGTGCTCCTGTCCTTTTTTTCAGCTCCGGCTATTACGGTATAGAAGGCTTTGTCGATATCTTCCATGCGTATATGGCCGCAATCGCTCCTTGCAGCTATTATCGCCGCTTCATTCAGCAGGCTTTCCAGCTTGGCTCCGCTGAAATAAGCTGTCTGCCGGGCTACCTTCCTAAGGTCGACATCCTTGTCCAGGGGCTTGTTTCTGGAGTGGAGCTCCAGTATCCTAAGCCTGCTGTTTACATCAGGCAGCTCTATCTCAATATGCCTGTCAAACCTGCCAGGCCTTAGCAAGGCTTCATCCAGTGTGTCAAGCCGGTTGGTCGCAGCTATGACCACGATGCCTTCGTTATCGTTGAACCCTGACATCTCTGACAGGAGAGCATTGAGGGTCTGGTCCCTCTCATCATTGCTCCCGCCTTCAGGCCCACCGTCGCGTTTCTTGCCCATGGCATCGATCTCGTCAATAAAAATCACGCATTTGCCGCTCTCCCTGGCCTTTTTGAACAGGTCCCTGATCCTGGCGGCCCCGACACCGACATAAACCTGAACGAAATCAGAACCGGAAACCGCAAAGAATGGGACACCGGCTTCGCCGGCAACAGCCTTGGCCATCAGGGTCTTACCCGTTCCCGGAGGGCCGTACAATATTACGCCCCTGGGCAGACGGGCACCGTATCTGGCATATTTATCAGGGTATTTGATGAAATCTATAAGCTCTTGCATGCTTTCCTTTGCCTCAGCATTGCCTGCTATACTGTCAAAGGTGACTTTTATGTTTTCCTCCGGGCTCAGCAATACGGACTTGCCAAAGCCCCCCTGGGCTTGCTTGGCCCTCTTTTGAAAGAGCAACAGAGCTACGCCGAATATGCCCAGGGTCAGGATGATACCACCGGTTTGCTCTATCTGCATCTGCTTGATACGCTCATCTACAACGATATCCTTTTTAAGGAGCTCCTCCTTGAAGCCTTCCTTTCGGGGATTGTCGGTAGAAAAGGCTCTTCCGTCCGTGTATGTGCCTGTTATGACATCACTGTCGTTTAGATATACTTTTTCGACCTTTCCTTCATCGACCGCCTTGATAAAATCATTGTAAGACAGCTTTTCCGCTTGGGGCGGCTTCATCAAAAATGTTGCTGAGGCTGCAATGGCGATGATCACTAATATCGCAGCCACGTAGACCATTCTGATTCTTCTCATCCACAATCCCTCCTTCCTAATAGATTTACATAATACATGCATATGTTCAATTATATAATATAAATCAGATCAAGTCCATATTTAGTTAGGCAGTCTTTCGGTCAGACTTCTGTTTATTTAATGGGCCGTTGGGAAAAATTATATTGGATTTTCCAAATCAAAGAAGGTGAGACTGGTGTCTGGATCCAAGCGAGCATCCCGAATTGAAAACAGGAGGAAAAAGGATAGAAAAAGGACCATTTGGTCCGTTGTCAAAAAAATATTGACAGTATTCCTCATTCTTGGAGCGGTCGCCGGAATTGCTGCGGGGGTATACCTGTATACCATTCTGGGAACCCTTGATAAATTCGATCCTGATGCACTGGATGACTACCAGCTGACCACCTTCGTCTATGACAGCGAGGATAACCTCATATCATCCATCCATGGCATAGAAAACAGGATTCAAATACCCTTGAGCGAAATACCCGTTCATGTGCAGGATGCCTTTATCTCTGCTGAGGACAGGCGGTTCAGGTCCCACCCTGGCTTTGACATCCGCAGGATTTTCGGCTCCCTGCTCCAGAACATAAAGGCCGGGGGCATCGTTGCAGGCGGGGGCACAATAACCCAGCAAGTTATCAGAAACACTGTCCTCACACAGGAAAAGACAATTGACCGCAAGGTCAAGGAGATATTCCTGGCATGGCAGCTTGAGAAAAAATTCTCCAAGGATCAGATCCTTGAGATGTACTTGAATGTAATCTACTTTGCTGAAGGTGCTTATGGCATAGAAGCAGCATCAAGGACCTACTTCGGCAAATCGGCTTCCGAGCTTACCGTAGCAGAAGGAGCGCTGCTGGCAGGCATCATAAAGAACCCCCATAAGAACTCACCCTTCATAAACATGGACCGGGCCCTGCAGCGAAAAGACCTGGTCATCAGCCTGATGGTCAAGTACGGAAAGCTGACTCCTGAAGAAGGTGAGGCTGCTAAGAATGAAAAGATCGAGTTTGCAGAGGATACCAAGCCCAAATACGAGCATGGATACTTTATGGATATGGTGATGTCAGAGGCTGCTTCCCTGCTTAATGTCGGCCAGGAGCAGCTATACACGGGCGGCTATCGCATATACACGACCCTGGACAAGTCTCTCCAGGAGCATGCTGAAGCCTTGTACGCGGACGACAGCCTGTTTCCGAAGAGCCCTGTTTCGGGTGAGACATGTGAATCAGCCCTCATAGTGCTGGATACTACTACAGGCGAGATACGAGCCATACTCGGGGGCAGAAGATACCCCGAGGGGCAGCGGAAGGTATGGAACAGGGCATTGGAGAAGCGGCAGCCGGGCTCCGCCATCAAGCCACTGGTGGTCTATGCGCCGGCCATCGAGCTGAACCGGTATACACCGGCAACTCTCGTAGAAGATGCCCCGGTCTCCTTTGGTGATTATTCTCCTAGAAATGCAGACAACAAATTTGACGGCTTTGTGACAGTCAGGACTGCGCTGGCGGATTCAATAAACATTCCGGCAGTCAAAATACTACATGACATAGGCGTTAATCAGGGTATCAGCTTTGCAGAACAGATGGGACTGGAATTTGACCCGAAGGACAGGAACAGCCTGACCGTAGCACTGGGAGGACTGGTCCGGGGCATAAGCCCCATAGACCTTGCCAGGGCTTACACGGTGCTCGGAGACAGGGGGGCTTATAAGGATTACACTACGATCCGCTGTATAACTGATTCATATGGCAACGTGCTGTACGAGCATCGCCCGCAGAAAAAGCAGGTCCTGACGGAGGAGACTGCTTTTCTGGTAAGCAGCATACTGCAATCGGCGGCCGGGCCCGGGGGCACCGCATGGAGGCTGAGCGGCCTTAAGCTTGCTGCCAAGACCGGGACCGTCCAGCTGCCGGAAACGGCCGAATTTAACGGAATCAGCGGCATAAACGATGCCTGGATCGCTGCCTACAATCCCGATTATACTCTGGCCATCTGGATGGGCTTTGACCGGACCACTGCGCAGAACTATCTGCCATCGGGAACGTATGGCGGCAATATGCCCGCTCAGCTGGCAAGAAGGATCTTCGATTTTCTGTATGAAGGAGCTGAACCACCGGACTTTGTGCAGCCAATGGGGGTAATCACGGTAGATCTGGACAGGAAAGCTCTTGAAGATGAGCATAGAGTGGTGCTGGCCTCTCCAATGACTCCTGATGAATATGTCCTGAAGGAGTATTTCAGAAAGGATACGGTACCGACAGAGCAATCCGAATACTGGGTGGCTCCCGGACCACCGTACAATTTCAGCGTCGTTCTGAACGAGGACGGATTCCCCGTCATATCCTTTACACCGTCCAGTACCTTAGCTGCGTACAACATAATGCGCATAGAAGAGGATGGGGGATCCCCCACCCTGGTCAGGCAGATAGTTACGGGTACCCTTGACCCCATCGAAGTAATCGATCACCAGGTAGCCAAAGGCAAGACATATGGCTATTACGTATTGCCCTTACACACAGTGATGAAGCAGGATGGAAAGCCTGTTGAAGGCACTCCGACCGAGACCATCAAGGTTGAAATACCCGGCAGGGGTGGTGACATATGGGACTGGTTCTTCAACAGGAGGGGCGACTAGGCATTTCAGCCCTCATCTTGCCCATGCTCAAGAGCCTGAAGCCTCTCCTCTATACGGTCCCGGCTTACTGTGCTAAGAGCTGAGATATCGCGTGCGCTTGCCTTCTTCAAATACTCCAGGGCTTTTGCCTTGTCACCCTTGTCATGATAGATGCATCCAAGATGATACAAGGTGGATAGCTGGTCCGGATTCTCTTCGTAGGCTTTGCCGAAATACCTGAGTGCCTCATCAAGGTCGCCCTTGAGGTAATATATCTGGCCGAGGTTGTCCAGTATTTCTTCATCGGTATCATCGTAGTCCAGGGCTTCCAGGTTGAACTCAAGGGCCTTTTCCAGATCTCCGGCCTCAATAAGCAGATATCCCAGGATGCTGTATGTCCTTGAATTCCTCAGCTTGTTATGGACCTCGGTGAGCATATCCAGGGCCGTATCCAGGTCGCCAAGCTTCCAGTATGCCAGGGCCTGGTTTACTTTCGCCCTGTTTCTTACTGGGTCGCTGTGCGGGTATTCGATAATCAGCCTGCCGAATACCTGCCGGGCCTGCTCAAACTCTCCCCTCCTGAGCAGCATAACTCCATATGCCATCTGGCAGCCGGGGATGGACACCCCCTTTGCCATGGCCTTTTCATACAATACTAAAGCCTTGTCAGCTTTGCCCCTTATCTGATATGCATAACCGAGCATACCATATATGTTTCCGATCAAACCCACGATCCTTCAACCCTTCCCTTTTTTCTGAGCAGCCTCGCCCTTCGGTGAAGCAGTTCGTCATATATTTTCCCGGATGATATTGATCGATGTGTCTGCAAGATGGACAAAGCCTGTTCAGTAAGACTGAGGGCACTGTCAATGTCCTTTTCCCTATGTTCTAAATGCTTTGCCATCTCTATAAGGGGCAGCACCATGATGTTGCCTGGACTTTCAGCCATCTCCGCCCATATATCCATGGCGGCCGCAGACCCCTGATGCCTCTTTACCAGGAATGCCAGCCGCTTTTGCGCCTGGATCCTTACATAGCCTGTATTGGTCTTGTCTATACAAGCCCTGTAGCACCGGCAGGCTTCTTCGGTCCTGCCGGCACGCTCCAGATCCTTTGCCACGCCCAAAAGCTCCACATCATCACAGTATGCAGCAGGTCTTTTGAACATATACGCCATGCGGGCTAGCAGGGCTGCCATTACAAGGATGTCCCATTCGTTATGCCTCATGACCCGAAGCATGTCATCAATATCTCCTGTATCCAGGTATTTAAGGTAAATGCCTGGTATCATCGATCCTGGTATGTCATCTGGCCTTGAATGCTCCAGGATGTGTTCCTCCAGCGATGACAGGGAACAGCTCTCAAGCCGGTCTCCCCAAAGGCGGCGCGCAACGTGCAGCAGGTCCAGGTGGCGTCCGTCCCAGCAGAGGGGCTTAAGCCTTGAATATATGATCCGGCTTTCCAAGAGGGGCCAGTCAAAGGACCTGCCGTTGAAGGTAACCAGCACCCTGCGCTTCTTCAGTTCCTCAAGGACCGCTGCCAGTATGGCATATTCCTCGTCAAAGTCCCTGGCAAGATACTGTCTGACGACCAGCCTGTCATCTTCTATGGACCCAAGGCCGATCAGGAACGCCATGGTGCCTGTGCCTCCGGCCAGGCCGGTGGTCTCCGTATCCAGAAAAACGATGTCATTTACGTCTATAGCCTCATCCAGCCGCGTCCACCAGCAGCTGTCACTGAAATCTGCGCCGAGAAGCGTTCTCAAGGGCACGGTCCCAAAGCTGCTGTCAGCATCGTACACTGCACTTTTGAGAACATACCGGCCTTCAGCCCCTTCTACAACCCTGCCCCCGAAGTCTCCCCTGTCTACTGTCCGGGGCCTGGGCCTGATATACTCATTTGAACGGGAGCTCGAAGACATTTCTCTGAGTTTTGCCTTCAGGTTGGTTATCAAGGATTATTCCTCCCAGTATCCTTAATGCAAGGTCCTTGCCCTGATCCGTGACCTCCGCAGCCGGGCCTACGCATCCCGGGCAGCCGGTATCGCAGCCGCACTGGGATATGACCTCATAGGCCTTTTCAAACAGGTCGGTATGGATCTCATAGAGCTTTTCACTGAAGCCCACTCCACCCGGGCAGCTGTCATAGATATATATCGTCGGCTTTTGTGTAAACGGCGATTTGACGTGATACACAACACTGATGTCCTTTGGGTCACACATCAGATACAGGGGCGCGATCTGCCCCAGCACGTTGGCTACTCCCATGAGGGCGTTTTGGAGCTCATCCTGGCTTTGTATGCCGGCAGGATGGTCCTCCAGGGTCGCCCAGTAGGCTGTGGTATGTAGCTCCAGCTCAGGCAGCCTGACGGGGCCCCAGCCGAGGTTCTCATGGGTATCAAACTTGATCTTTTTAAACATCGTGACAAGGGCGGTAACCATTACCTCGCCCCAGGCCCTTCCGATCCGGTCCCCTTCCTCCGACCTGAACACATCAAGTACCTTCAGGTTGACTGCCAGGCTCGCATCGGTATAATAGTCCACATCAACCTTGCGCACATAGGCCTTTTTTTCCTCAAAGTCCAGCTTTTCGACCTGGTACTGGATCCCCTCATGGATATAGATAGCCTCTTCGTGCAAAAACATGGGAGCGCTGAACCTGTCGATCTGGCCTATGACCCTGTGATGAGGTGTGGATATGTCTATTATGACGAAGTTTTCATCAGCAGCGCTTCTCAGGCTGACCGCGTCGGCAGGAAAGCTGTCCGCTGTCCAGTGCCACCTGCCGCCGACATGGCGCAGTACTCTCTCCTCCTCCAGATACTCCAGGACCTGGTCCAGGGTATCTACGCCAAAGGTCTCCCCGTCCTCAAAGGGGAGCTCAAAGGCAGCACACTTAATATGAGACATCAGGATATACAGATTGTTGGGGTTTATAAGGCCAAGCTCCGGGCTGGCTTTGAAAAAGTACTCCGGATGCTGGATGATAAACTGGTCCAGCGGTGAGCTCCGGGCAACCAAAAGGGCAACGGACGACTCGCTCCTCCTGCCCGCCCGGCCGGCCTGCTGCTAGGCGGAGGCTATAGTGCCCGGATAGCCGCACATGATGCACACCTGCAGGCGTCCAATATCGATGCCGAGCTCAAGGGCATTGGTACTCACAACGCCTAGTATAGAGCCGTCTCTCAGCCCGCGCTCTATAGCCCTTCGCTCGTTGGGCAGGTAACCGCCACGGTAGCCCCTGATGGTCTCCTGCCGCCCGGGGCTGGCTTGCGTGAGGTCCTTCAGGTAGGTCAGCAGGACCTCGACCAGGAGCCGGCTCCTGGCAAATACGATAGTCTGGATGCTATTTTTCAAAAAGATCGAAGCGAGCCTGCGCGTTTCCAGAATCGAGCTCTTCCGAATACCGAGCTGCTTGTTGACGACGGGGGGGTTGTAAAAGATCATATGCTTTTGGCCTGACGGAGCACCGTTTTGATCGATCAAAACCATCTCCCGGCCTGTTATGCGCTCTGCAAGCTCCTTCGGATTGGCAATGGTCGCCGAACAGCAGATGAACCTGGGGTTGGACCCGTAAAACCTGCATATGCGCTTCAAGCGCCTCAAAACATTGGCAAAATGGCTGCCGAAGACCCCCCTGTACGAGTGGATCTCATCGATCACCACATACTCCAGATTTTCAAACAGCTTTACCCACTTGGTGTGGTGGGGCAGTATACCCGAATGGAGCATATCCGGGTTGGTCACTACTATATGCCCGACCTGGCGTATGGCCTTTCGGGCACTGACCGGAGTATCACCGTCATATGTATAGGTTTTGATGGGATGATCAAGCAGGGTGAGGATCTCATGGAGCTCACTTACCTGGTCCTGTGACAGGGCCTTGGTCGGGAACAGATACAGGGCCCTGGCATCATCGTTTTCAAGGATCGCATTAATAACGGGTATGTTGTAGCACAGGGTCTTGCCGGAGGCAGTGGGCGTAACGACGACCACGTCAATGCCCTGCCCGACTTGCTCAATGGCCCTGGACTGATGGGAGTACAGGCGGCTTATGCCCTTCCTGGCGAGCACTTCTATCAGCTCCTGCCTTATGCCCTGAGGAAAGGGCCCATAAACTGCCTCCCTGCCCTCTATGACCTCCCAGTGGGTGACATTGTCCATGATTTCCCGGTTGGATCTGATTTGCTCTATAAGCTGATCAATGTTCATCCCTTTCGCTCCTCAAACATTGTATTCCTTATCAGCGCCTGCTTTGCTGATTAAATTATATATTTTTATCAGGCGAATGTCTATTCGATTTTTGTGGGGGCCGACCGTATCAAAAAAACCCCCCGGCTTACATTCCAGGGGGTCTTCTTACACTGTCAGCTATATTTTACATCGCACCAACTATTTTTTTGCTGCCTTATGCTTTTTCCACATTACCCAGAGGGGGCCGGAGATGCATATGGTCGAATAGCAGCCGCTTATGGAACCTATGGCCATGGGGAGCGCAAAGCCCTGTATCGATTCGATGCTGTTGGCGAAAGCCAGTACATAAACGATCGCAACGCTCAATGTCACGCAAAGGTTGGTGTTGACGGACCGCATCATGGACTGGGAGATCGACAGGTTGGTGACCCATTCAATGGGCTGCCTGGGGTATTTCTTGAAGTTCTCCCTTATACGGTCGTAGATAACGATCGTATCGTTTATCGAGTAACCGATTATCGTAAGGGCCACAGCAACAAAGGAATCGCCGATCGGTATACCGAAGATGACGCAAGTGAAAAAGACTACAAGAAGGTCATGGAACAGGGCCACAAGGGCCATAAGGCCGGCTGAAAGGCCGCCGATCCTCCTGAACCGGATCCAGACGTATACGACCACGAAGAAGGATGCCAGCAGGATGGCTATAATTCCGTTTCTCAGGAACCTATGCCCGAAGAAGGGCTCTACCATTGATGACTCGGAAAGCTTGAGGCCTGCGTCGGGGAACTCCGCCTTCAATGCATCGTCCAGCTCGGACTGGACCTTGGCGTCAAGACCCTGGTTGCCGGCAATGTTCAGGACCAGGCGTTTTTCATCGGTGGCCAGGTCGGAGGTTATCTGGGTGGTGACGACCCGGCCCGTGACCTCTTCTGCTATATCGGTCGCCCTATCCTCATTTATGTCACCAACATAATTGTATTTCAGTATGGCACCGCCCTTGAACTGGATGTCCAGCTGCACTCCGTTGACAAATATCATAGCAATGCCTACCAGGAACAGGGTCAATGAGATGGCAAAGTAAATCCAACGGTTTTCATAGAATCTAATTATTTTCATTTACAATAACCCTCCTTGATAAGCATTTGTACAGGGCAGGCCTGCGCAGGAACTCAAACTGGCTCAATGAGCTTATCATCAGCCTGGATGCGGTGACGCCTGCCAGGAAATTGAAGACTATACCTGTCATAAGCGTGTATGCGAAGGACAGGAGTGAACCCGAGCCGTAAATCATCAGGATCACAGCCACGATCATTACGGTGATGTTGCCGTCAAATACTGAAGAAAATGCGTTCTGGAAGCCTGAGGATATGGCATAGCCCAGGCTTTTGCCGCTGCTTATCTCCTCGCTGATACGTTCGGAAATGATGACGTTGGCGTCAACGCCCATACCGATTGACAGGATGACACCTGCAATACCGGTGAGCGTCAGGGTGATCTGGGGCACTGAGATCACAAGGATCTGGCCCGATACCTGGATCAGCAGGGCGATGCTGGCAACAAAGCCCGGCAGCCTGTAATAGAAGATCAGGAAGGCGCAGATGATAACAAAGGCAATTACGCCTGCCAGCACCATTATGTCAAGCGCACCGCTGCCCAGCATGGGGCTGATGGTCGAATGGTTCTTGGTCACCATGGAAAAGGGCAGGGCACCGGCATTTATCTTGTCGGACAGCTCCTTGGCCTCCTTGATGCCGCTCAAGCCTGAAATGATGGCTTCGCCTTTCGTTATGTGCTCTTTGACCGTGGCGGTCTGTATCAGGGTTTCGTCCATATATATGCTTATCGGTTTGCCTATCAGCTCCTTGGTAGCCTTGCTGAAAAGCTCAGTGCCTTCCTCGTCAAACTTCAGGGCGACAACATATGCGCCATACTCGTCGGTAGATACAAAGCTCTCCTTGACATGTGAGCCTTGGACCAGGATGTTGCCGTCCTCATCCTGGAAGGTCAGCATGGCCGTTTCACCAAGCTCAGCGATAGCAGTCTCAGGGTCAAATTCGGTCTCATCAGCTTTCCAGGGGAAGCGTACGATGACCGAGCCTGTCTGCTTGTCCACCGTAACCTCCCTGTCCAGGATATTCTGGTTGTCAAGGCGGGTCTCAATGATGGAGCGGGCTGCGTCCAGCTCTTCGGCAGTTGGCTTCCTGTCAATATCAGCAGGCACGAACACTGCATCGACACCGCCTCTGATGTCGATACCGAACCTGATATCAGGAGCGCCCTTTACCGTCAGCTCCCAGGCATTCCAAAGCGGCACTACCAGTCCGTTGAGCGCTGTGTATGCCATCAACAAGGAAATTGCCAATACTATAAAAAAGGTTGGCTTTTTGTTCATAGATTCCATCCTTCCCTTAATGTCGTTGTCAACTCTAAGCCTATTAGTGCACTTTAAGGAAAGGAGGTGCATGTCCTCCGACCCGCAGGGATATCTCCGATGTGTGGTTGTTAATATTGCCGGTAAAGGCCAGAAAAGCGCTTATGGCAACCGCTGCAAGAGCCAGCACGGAGAGCTTTGCCGGCACCGAGACAAGTGCCCGGCAAAAGCCCTGAAAGAGCCTTCTGCCGGTCTGCACCAGCTTGATATCATGGTTTGCCGGCTCCTTTTCAGGCAGGGCCATCAGGCTGTATTTGGTCTGCAGGGGGGTGAAAGCCTCTGCCCCGTTGTCAGACAATGGATCCGAGAGTGATGACCTATGCGCTATACTGTATGAAAGCATAAGGATTGAGCACAGCAATAAGGCTAATAGCAATGCTGCCGTGATGAAGGCAGTAGTTTTGAAAAAGCCGCTGCCTGTCCTCATGTGCTCCTCCCCTTTGTTTCGTATATTCAACATAATCTACTATATAATAATCAGGGACAATCGTCAATTGAAAATAAAAGCTGCGGTATCCGCAGCTTAAATGTGCATGCTGTCAGTTTTGGGCACTTTTCCTATACGTGGACCGCCTTGCCTTCGACCGCCCGCATGACCTCCATCACTACCTCCGAGATGGTGGGATGGGCATGGACCATGGACGCGACATCCTCCGGCAGCAGCTCCGCGGCCCTTATCAGGAGGAGCTCATGGATTATCTCGGTGGCATCGGCCCCGATGATATGAGCGCCCAGCAGCTCCTTGGTCCTGGGATCGTAAAGCACCTTTACGAAGCCGTCAGGCTGCCCGACTGCTACTGACTTGCCTGCTCCCCTGTATGGGAAGGATGCCTTTTCATATGGGACACCCTCCTTTTTTGCACGCCATTCGGACAAGCCGAAGCTCGCCACCTGTGGCTCGCAGTATACAGCCCCGGGTATGCTCAAGGGATCGATCCTCTTTTGCGTACTTATGCCCGCTATGTCTTCTGCAGCTATTTCTCCCTCCTTTGAAGCCACATGGGCCAGCAGCGGAGTATTCACCACATCGCCGATGGCATATATGCCTTCGACCGAAGTCCGGTAATAGTCACCTACAGGTATGTAGCCCTTTTCGGTTGCTATACCAATGTTCTCCAGCCCTATGCCGTCGGTGTTGGGTGTCCTGCCGACCGCCACGAGTACCTTGTCTACAGTTACAGCTGACCTCGTGCCCTTGTTGTCCTCAAGCTCAACTCTTGCCTTATCTCCTTCTACTGACACCGACAGGGCTTTTGCTCCGGTCATGACCTTGATGCCGGCTTTTGTGAAGGATCTGGCCAGCAGGCTTGATATCTCCTCATCCTCCAGGGGCAGGATCCGGTCCATCAGCTCCACCAGGACCACCTCTACCCCAAATGAGTTCATGATATACGCAAACTCCACTCCAATGGCTCCGGCACCTAATATGAGCATTTTTTCAGGCAGCTTGTCAAGCATGAGGGCTCCCGTTGAGGAAAGCACATATTTTTCATCAAACTCAAAGCCGGGGATGACTTTTGGCCTTGAACCCGTTGCTATGATTATGAACCGGCCTGTAACCTTCCGGCCGGTCGACAGGCTTATCTCGTTTTTGCCGGTGATCATCCCCTCGGCCTGGATCACATCGATCCCGTTCTTTTTCATAAGGTAGCTTACGCCCCTGGACAGGGTGTCTGCCGCCTTCCTGGATTTGGAATACACCTTCTTGTAGTCCAGGCCCTTTCGGTCTACGGTAACACCCAAGCTTTCCAGCTCACCCAGGGAATCGAACATTTTAGCCTGGTGTATCAGCGACTTCGAAGGTATGCACCCTACGTTGAGGCATACCCCACCCAGCTTATCCCTTTCGATCACAGCGGTTTTCAGGCCCAGCCGGGAAGCTCTTATGGCAGCCACATATCCCCCGGGGCCGCCGCCCAATACAAGCAGGTCATAATCGAAATCTTGCTTCATCATAACGTATCCTCCATAATGTTTGGACTTGCCACTTTATATAACTCACTACAGATATCTGCTTTCCACATGGTCAGCCGATGGTTCAATACAGGGCAGATAAAGGATCTTCAATGATGTCCTTGAGGTTTTTCAGGAAAGCGGCACCTACCGCTCCGTCAATGACCCTGTGGTCGCATGACAGGGTCAGCTTCATAATGGTCTTAACAGCTATTTGCCCGTCATCGTCAACCACCGGGGTTCTTTTCATAGCTCCAACCGCCAGTATCGCAGAGGCAGGCGGGTTTATTATCGCTGTAAACTGTTCGATGCCGTAAGAGCCCAGGTTGCTTATCGTAAATCCTGCCCCCTGATATTCTTCAGGCAGCAGAGAATTATTTCGAGCTTTTTCTATCAAATCCTTCAATTCATTTTCAATCGCCAGGATGCCTTTATTGCCGCAGTCTCTGACCACCGGCGTGATAAGGCCGTCAGGCTGGGCAACTGCCAGGCCTATGTCGGCGCTTGTGAACAAGGCAATCCTATCCCCCAGCCATGAGGCATTCACCATGGGATGTCTCTTCAGGGCCTCGGCCACATACTTTATCAGCAAGGCATTATAGGAGACCTTGCTGCCTGTGCTTTCGTTCAGATGCCTTCTGGTTTCGATCAGGTTATCTGCGACTACACTGACGGTCAGGTAGTAATGGGGTGCGGAGTACATGGACTCCGACAGCCTGCTTGCAATAATGTTCCTTTTACCCGTTACCGGTACATATCTGACCTTGTCTGCAGGCATAACGCCCGCTTTATCGACCGCCGCCTGCCTGTCAAATGGCTTTTTTGCGACCGTCTGCATAGCCGGTGCCTTATCTACGGCCGGCATATGGGTATCATTATCAAGCCCTGCAGAGTATGCTTCTACATCTGCCTTAACGATCCTGCCGTCAGGGCCGCTGCCTTTTATCCTGTCCAGCGGTATGCCGCCTTCCTCGGCCAGCCTGCGAGCCAGGGGCGAGGCCTTTATACGCCTGCCGCCTTCAATTTCACCTGCTTTTCCGCTGCCCTGGTCAATGGCTGTTTCACTGTCTCTTGCTGTGCCTTTTAGGCTATCCATTGTTTCATGCACAGTCTCCGATAAACCTGCACCGGACAGCGGCCGGTCATCATCCAAAAGAGCACTTATATCCTCTCCGGGTTCGCCGATAATTGCGATAGTATCCCCTATCCCGGCCTTCTCGCCCTCCTTGACGAGCTGCTTTAGAATAACGCCTTCCTGGGTGGATTCGTAATCCATGGTCGCCTTGTCTGTCTCCACCTCACATATAACATCTCCTATTTCAACCCTGTCACCCTCACCCTTGTGCCATCTCGCGATCAGCCCGGAGTCCATGGTAGGGGACAGCGCAATCATCAATACTTTTTCAGCCATGTTCATCATCCCTCCTGCATTCTAAAATATATGCCAATAGCCGGCCGGATCAGTAAAATCGTTCATGATCACTGGAATGTGCCGATTGGCTTGTACATAGCCCTTTCAACAGCCCTTAAGATCTTTTCCACAGTAGGCTGCACCTCAAGCTCCAGCCTGTGGTTATACGGCATGGGCACATCCTCCGAGGTCACGATCTCGACCGGAGCATCCAGGTAATCAAAGCAGTTGCAGGATATCAGCCAGCCCACATGTGAAGCCACAGATGCAAAAGGCCAGGTCTCATCCACTATCACACACCTGTTGGTCTTTTTTACCGAGCTGTATACAGCCTCCTCGTCCAACGGCCGTATGGAACGCAGATCTATGATCTCAGCCTCCACGCCTGTCTCAGCAAGCCGCTGGGCAGCCTCCTGCACCAGCTTCAAAGGCTTGGAATAGGTTATCAGGGTCACATCCCTGCCCTGCCGCTTGATATCGGCCTTGCCCAGGGGTATCGTATACTCTCTCTCGGGCACCTCGCCCTGCCACGAATACATCAGCTCCGACTCCAGGAAAACCACCGGATTGTCATTGCGGATGGCGGTTTTCAAAAGCCCCTTCGCGTCATATGGGGTCGCAGGAGCCACGACCAGCAGCCCGGGTATGTGGGCAAACAGGGACTGCAGGGCCTGGGAATGCTGAGAGCTCAAGTACTCGGCAGGTCCGTTCGGGCCCCTGAACACTATGGGTATGCTGACCTGCCCTCCTGACATATGCCTTAGCTTTGCAGCGTTGTTTATCACCTGGTCCAGGGCCAGGAGGGAAAAGTTGAAGGTCATCCATTCCACTACAGGCCTTAAGCCCGCCATGGCTGCGCCGATGCCTATCCCCGTGAACCCTGCCTCGGTAATCGGTGTATCTATGACCCGCCTTGGGCCGTATTTATCCAATAATCCCTGGCTTACCTTGTAAGCGCCGTTATAACGGGCGACCTCCTCACCCATCAGAAACACGCGCTCATCCCTCGCCATTTCTTCGTCGATAGCCTGCCTTATGGCTTCCCGATAGGTAATAACAGGCATGTTGTTTCCCTCCTCCTATGCTAAAATGTCCTCGTACATAGCCTCCAGGGGAGGCTCTGGGCTCTCCTCGGCATAGCGCACAGCCTCATCGCAGATCGCTATGCACCTTTTGTCCATAGCCTTGTATTCATCCTCAGTCAAAAGCCCGGCTGCTATAAGGTCCTGCTTGTGCATCAGGATCGGATCCAAGCGCCTGTTTTCATCCAGCTCTTCCTTGGTCCTGTATCGTGCCGGATCACTCATCGAGTGCCCCCTGTAGCGGTAGGTCTTCATCTCCAGGAACGAGGGCATGCCCTCTTCCCTTGCCAATTTGACCGCTTTAGCGGTTTCCTCATATACCTCAAGCACTTTCATGCCATCAACCTGCTTCGCCGGGACCTCATAGGAGCCTCCCATCACCGAAAAGTCAAGCACGGAAGATACCCTTCTGAAATCCGTACCCATACCATACTGGTTGTTTTCGCAAATGAATACGATAGGCAGGTTCCATATCCTGGCCATATTCAACGTCTCGTGGAAAACTCCCTGGTGTATGGCCCCATCGCCGAAGTAGCACAGGACCACTCCAGCTTCAGCATTATACTTTATTTTGAACGCCACGCCGGCAGCTATGGGTATATGACCGCCGACTATTCCATTCCCGCCGTACATGTGGTGTTCTGTATCAAACAAGTGCATAGAACCCCCCTTGCCCTTCGAACAGCCGGTAGCCTTCCCAAAAAGCTCAGCCATGGCTGCATTGGGCGACATGCCGCAAACCAGGGCATGGCCATGGTCCCTGTAGCCGGTGAGCACATAATCCTTACCAAGGTCCAAAGCCGCTATGGACCCCACTGCTACGGCCTCCTGGCCTATATAAAGGTGGCAGAACCCACCGATTTTCCTCAGTCCGTACATTTGAGCAGCCTTTTCCTCGAATCGTCTTATAAGAAGCATCTGCTCCAGGAGCTTCAGCAAAAATCCAGTATCATGGTTTTTCAGATCCAATAAAATCCACCTCCGTTTTAGCTATTACCAAAGCGCACAAACTGTCTTATGTCTTTCAGGGGCTGGTAGAACTCAGCCTCCTCCAGCACGGTTTCCAGGACGACATATTCGCTTATGTCCCTATTCAGGGTCCAGAACATCGTCAGCTTGTCTCCCGCAGACTCCATGACCTCCGACTTTATAGAAGGGTTGTCAAGGATGTTTATCTTGCCTCTGGCAGTTATTATCTGATCCAGATCGCGGGTCTGCACCATCCATACCCCGTCGGGCCTATGCATGATCTGTTTTGTTTTTTCACAATCCCGCGGTGTGACAGTAAAAATGACCCCTTTCCGGTCTTTCAACAGTACCGGTGTCATCCACCGCACATGAGGCCTTCCTTCCGAATCTACAGTTGACAGGACGCCGCTGTTGGAGTCCTCGATTATATATTCAAGTCTGGCCAGCAGGTTCTGCTTATCCATCCGGTTTCTCCTCCCGTACTCCCGTTATTTTACTTATATATAAAGCACATCGCCGATTTTGAAACCTATTTGCAGAAAATAGGGCAGGAAAGGACAAAAAATGCATCCCTGACATCAGTTATACTGATGCGGGATGCATCCATTATTAACCATATGCTTTCATTCGCCTGATGGCGATGTATTTACTCAAAGGGAAAGATCCCAAGGGCCTTATAGGTTTCCCAGTCCACATAGTGGTTGACCTGCAGCTTGTTGTCACGCTTGAACCTGAGCAGGGCCGCCTTCATGCCCTCTCCATAGATCCCGTCAATGCTGCCCTGGTAGTAGCCCAGCCTCTGCAAGCGCTTTTGCACTTCTGCCACCTGTGCGCTCCGATCGCCCGGCTCAAGCACCCTGAAGAGGCTGCCCATGCTTCCGTAGGGCCCGCCATAAATGACCACTCTGGTCATGTATGGCACTATGCTGTACAGCTCCTCCACATCCCTGTTCCTCATCCTGATGCATCCCTTGGATGCCATCCGACCTATGGAGTCCGGCCGGTTGGTCCCATGGATCCCATAGGTCCCCCATGGTACATCCAGGCCCATCCATCTGGTGCCAAAACCCGTACCCCAGTTGCGGGCCTTGTTTATGATATGCCAGATGCCGACCGGCGAGGGAGTGCTTGGCTTACCCTGGGCAATCGGGTACTTTTTGATCATTTGCCCGTTTTCAAAAAGATAAAGCATGGATTCTGTGAGATCTATGAAGATATCGTACGGGTTTTTATCTTCCCTTGCTTCTTTCTGCCGGGCTGATGCATCAATGCTGCTTTGAGTCAGCATCGGATGGGTTTCCAGGCCTGCATACAGCAGGGCGATTATGACCAGGTACAGTATGGTCGTTGCATACAGCTTGGGGATCTTCATATAACAGCACCTCCACCGCTTAGATAATTATATTATCCGTACAGCGGTATTAGAACATGCTGTTGCTTTCAGCCAAAGCTACTCTTGATCGGCCTTGCTGCTTTCGAGGAAATCATACCCGATGTCAATGATCTCCGGGAGTTTTTCCCCGGCAATCGACCGGGCCGCTGCTTCTGCTGCCATATAGCCGAGCTTGTAGGGGTTTTTGCCCACTGCCGCCCGTATCCGGCCTTTGCTGATAAGGTCCAGGATCTCTTCCGTATAATCAAAGGTGACTATGGCGACCTCTTTGATCCTGCCAAGCCTGATAAGAGCTTCAGCAGCACCGGCGGCAGTCTCCGGGCATGCTGCAAAGATCCCCTTCAATCCGGGGTATGCTAAAAGTATGTCATTGACGGTCTTTTCGGCATTGACCCTGTTGCTGCGGCACTCATAAACATTGATGAGCCGTATGCCTTCAAATCCCGAAATGGCGTTTTTGAACCCTGACTCCATGTAAGCTGCATTCGGATCCTCGGAGGATATGTTGAGCATAGCCACATCCCCGGCTCCGCCTATCAGATCTGCCATAGCCTCTCCAGCCCTTTCGGCAGCCTTTTCATTGTCTGAATAAACACATATGCCCTCTATGCCGTTTTCAGCCTTCTGATCCAGATATATCACTGAAATACCTTTTTTGGCTGCCTTGTCCATCAGGTCCTTGAGCTTATCACTTTTGAACGGTGCAAGTATTATCGCATCCGTGCTGTTCCTCACGGCATATCCTATCTGCTTGAGGCTGTCCTCAGGTTCCCTTTCGCCGTCCACCTCAACTATGTTCAAAGTCAGGCCATTTTCCGAGGCATAGGCTTCCATGCCCCAGACGATCTGCTGCCAGTACTCCGAATATGTCGGACGGACAAAGGCATAGATATTGCCTCCCGCCTTGAAGGCTGAGTCCACCCGGCATCCGGATGCCAGCAGCACTAACATTGCCAGTATAAGTATCAGATATATACAGCCAGTCCTCTCCCGGTTCAAAGCACGATTACCTCCGTATTGCCCACTGCCTCTTCGATCAGGGTATCCCCGTCCACAAGGAGCTCGGATGCCTTTATCCTGTCAAGCCTGGGATGGGTGACAGGATGCTTAGGGGTAAAGATCGTACAGCAATCCTCATAGGGCAGTATGGATATCTCATATGTTCCGATCTTCTGGGCGATCTCCATTATATCCACCTTGTCAAAGCCGATCAGGGGCCTGAACACGGGCAGGGAAACCGCCTCGTTCGTAACCACCAGGCTCTCTATGGTCTGGCTTGCCACCTGGCCTATGCTCTCGCCGGTTATCAGCGCTAATGCCCCTTCCTTTTCAGCTATCCGCTCTGCGATCTTCATCATGAAGCGCCGCATCAGGACCGTAAGCTGGCTGTCCGGGCATTCTTCATACAGCTCCTGCTGTATTTTCGTAAAGGGGACCACATGCAGCCTGACCGCCCCGCAATACCGGGTCAGGCGCTTGCAAAGGTCAATCACCTTTTCCTTTGCCCTGTCGCTTGTGAAGGGGAAGCTGTGAAAGTGCACCGCCGTCAGCTCCACACCGCGTTTTGCGATCATGTACCCGGCAACGGGGCTGTCGATGCCGCCTGAAAGCAGGAGGGCAGCCTTGCCATTGGTGCCGACGGGCATGCCGCCTGCGCCGGGTATGCTCTCATTGTATACGTAGGCATGCTCCCTTATCTCCACATTCAGCGTGACCTGAGGGGCATGAACATCGACGGTAAGCCGGTCGTGGGCCTTCAGGAGCCTGCCCCCGAGCTTGCTGCTCAAGGTCATTGAATCCATGGGGAAGCTCTTGTCCGCCCGGCGGGACTCCACCTTGAACGTGACAGGCCCGTCACCGCCCTGCCGATCCAGATACAACTCCATCAGCTTTACGGCAGCATGCGCCACCGTGTCAAAGTCTTTCTCGGTCTTGTAGGCCGGGCTCACGGACACTATGCCGAATACCCGGGTCAGGGCATCCAGTACCCCTGCTTCATCACTGAAATTTTCGATATAGTACCGTCCCTGAGCCTTAATGACCTTTACATCCGGGAAACCGGAAAGGGCTTTGATTATGTTCTTGTGCAGCGCTTTTTCAAAAAAGGGCCTGTTCTGCCCCTTCAAATGTATTTCGCCGTAGCGAATCAGTATGACCTTTTCCATCTTTACCTCCTGGAATATTTCTCGACCCTGCTGACTACGGATGCGAGGATGGATATGAAGGCATCGATCTCATCCATGGTTGTCAGATATGAGGTGCTGACCCTAATGGATCCCCCCGCGATCCTGTCATCGACCCCGACAGCCTTCAGGACATGGCTGACCGTCCTATCCCTGCTCGAGCAGGCAGAGCCCGTGCTGACAAACACACCCTCATCCTCCAGGGCATGCAGGAGTACCTCGCCCTTCATACCCGGAAAACCTATATTGACTATATGAGGAGCTCCTGACTCCAGGCTCCCGTTGATGACCGCCTGTGGAAGGGCATCCTTCAGTCCGGCTACAAGTCTGTTTTTTAAATCATACAGGTATGCGGACTTGGTTTCAAGCTCTCGCCTGATGAACTTCGATGCTGCTCCAAGCCCGGCTATACCGGCAATGTTCTCAGTGCCGCTGCGGTATCCTCTTTGCTGCCCGCCGCCGAAAAGTATTGGCTGGAGCCTTACACCCTTTTTTACGTACAGAGCTCCAATGCCCTTGGGAGCGTGTATCTTGTGTCCACTCAAGGACAAAAGGTCTATGCCCCATTTCTTAGGGTACAACCCGAGCTTACCAAAGGATTGGATCGCATCCACATGGAACACAGTGTTTGGGTTGATGCTTTTTATGATCCGTCCCAGCTGCTCTATGGGCTGTATTGACCCTATCTCATTGTTCACATGCATGATGCTGACCAGGGTGGTGTCAGGCCTGATCTCCTTTTCCAGCCTGTCCGGTGAAATGAGTCCGCTTTTGTCCACGGGCAGATAGGTGACCTCAAAGGACTGGGACTTAAGATGGTCAAAAACCCTCAGCACTGATGGATGTTCGATAGCTGTGGTGATCAGGTGCCTGCCTGTCCTTTGCCGGGCAAGGGCTGTCCCCAGTATGGCCATATTGTTGGCCTCTGTGCCCCCTGAGGTGAAGATGATCTCGTCCGCATCGACATGCAGGACTGCGCCAACGCTGTCCGCAGCCTCCTTTATCAGCTTTTCCGACCGTATCCCCAGCCTGTGCAATGATGACGGGTTGCCGAAATAGTTCCTCAAACAGTCAGCAACGGCTTCGACTACCTCATCCAGCACAGGCGTAGTTGCGGCATTGTCCAGATATATCATTTCCATAACATTGCTCCTGTTGTGGTTATCGGTTTATAGTTTATCCTTTTTGCCATAAATGATTTTACTTTGCCATCCCCGGCTCCAGCAGAAAAAAGCCCCCTTCGGCAGGGAGCGCTTTTGCTTTATTTCTCCTTTACGTTCTTTGGACTGACTTTTTTAAACAAGGCCACCATCTCCTCGCTTGGTTCGAAGACCAGGAGGGATTTGGCGCCATCCTTGGTATATACCCCGTAATAGAGCCCTCCGCCGCGGTTGAGGAAATAGTTTAGTTTTTTGATGCCCGGATGGTTCAGCATCCTGTTGAAGCCTTCATCACTGATGGGCGCAATTATCTCAAAATCCTTTATATCTGCGGACAATAGCTTTTTACGCTTGTTGTTGTTGATCACCTTGGCTATGTCCAGGACGCCGTTGGTAAAGGTATAGTCATATTCTACCCTTTGGTTGTTGCGCAGGATATAAAAGCCGAAAGTCAGGCCGGCAAAAAGCACAAGGCATATTACGTTGAACTCATTGAATAGTCCCTGCATGATCGCTGTCAGAAAGATAAATGCCAGGATACCGGAAAAAATCATCGCTCCGTATGTAAAGATATAAAGAAGAGTGCTAAGACTCGTATCAACTTTATGCACCGATTCTTCACGGAAAAGGTTCATACTTCGATCACGAAATTCCAACTTGTGGTCACGCTCCCTTTACTTCAGCCAGAGTATCTGGCTTTTGTGATTCAACTATTATTGTAACATGATTTTGAAACAAGCGTAACCCTGCGGCCTAAAAATAATTAAAAACATTGTTGATAATTGCAGAATTAAGCAGGATTTCAGTTTAAGCTTAACGAATTTACATAACTAAAGTATCGATGACAGGCTTAGGCTGAAGTATGCTTATCTTATCTGTAAAGGGGGGCTTCAGACATGTACTGCCCAAACTGCGGAACAAAGAACAACTATTATCATCGCTATTGCTTCCTTTGCGGGACCTGTCTGGTCACAGACGAACAGCAACCCCAGGGCGAACATGAAAATCCGGAAAATGAGCTGGAATCATTCCAGGATTTCTTCAATACAGACCTTGATGAAGGTGAAGGAACCAAAAAGATCGATGAAGATACCTTCTTCAGCAATTTAGGCTCAGCTGCCTTCGACTTTTCATATGATGACACAGACGAGTCCAAAACTGCAGATGATCCTTTTGACCTTCAGGAGACCCTGCCCCTGCGCCGCTACAAGAAAGCCGCTTCCAAAAAGGGCCACGGAGCCCAGAAGCTCTTGAAAGCCAGCCTTGTAATAATGCTGTGCGTACTGACCTGCCTGCTCATCTATGTCGGTTATACCGAGTTGTGGGGCAGGAAAGGTCAGCCGCCGGTTTCCAACAGCCTGGATCTGACTTATGATATAGAGGATATCATCCAGGATGGCGAAAACGGAAAAAAGATCACCTTCTATTCCACCAAAGGCAGCAGGATCATAGTCACCGGAGACCTGGAGCAGGATCTGAGCTATGAGCTGCCCGTAGTGAACGGCAAGGCTGAGCTAATACTCCTAAGCACTGACTTTCTGAGCCAGGATCACGATATAGTGGACGGCCATTTCAACATCACGTTAAATATCAAGGTGCGGTCAGATGGGTATAAGGACAGGTTCGACAAGATAACGCTGAAAATGCCGGTGGCATATGCCCCGCTAACGATGATCCAGCCTGCTGACAGCGAGGCTGTTGTTGACGCATACAATTACAAGCTGATAATCAAGGTCAAGCCGGGTTCTGAAGTCTTTATCGATGACAACAGCTATTCACATATGGTCGACGAAGACGGCAATCTGACCGTACCGCTTGAGGTGCCTGACCTGCCTGAGCTGACTTATACCCTAAGGGTAGTCTACCCAGGGTATGCTGACAACGAAAAAACGATCACCTTGAAGCGCAGGCAAATGGAGATCCCCCTGGCCATCTACCAGACCATACCTATCACATCGGCCGAGGAATGGGTGGAGATAACCGGTACAACAGACCCACAAGCAGTCCTCTCATCAAGTCTGCCGACCAGGGAAGAACCGGCTGTGGATCCGGACACCGGCAATTTCGTTCTCCATGTCAGGGCAACCAGATCGGGTTATACACCCTTGGTACTGACAGCCCGGGTAGAAGGCAAGGAGGATTCGGTGCTAGAGCTGGTCATAGACAGGACTGTGGATGAGGCAACATATACCCGGTCAGCCTGGGCTCCCGAATATGAAAGGCTAAAAGGCAATGAAAACCTGCACAACGGCCAGTCCTTCGTATTTACCGGAGTTATAAAGAAGCTGGACTCAACGGGGACCAAGAATATCCTGATCGTAAATACGGGCACGGATAGTAACGAGAAGCTGATACATGTCGAATTTTTTGGAACACACAGCTTTACTGTCGGACAAAAGGTCAGGGTTTTCGGCAACCGATGGGGCAACAAGGACGGTATCCCCTACATCCTGGCCAAGTACCTCTATCGCAGCAACTAAAGCAATCTTTCGCAGCACAAAAATAGCCTTCCGGCTAATACCGGAAGGCTATTGTTCAAATACGCTGATATCACCCAGCTTTATTTTCAGTACAAACTCATTTCCGTTCCTCCAGAGCTTCACATCAACGACATCTCCTACCTTGTTTTGCGAAATGGCGGACTTGAGCTCATCCAGGGTACGTATGGTCTTGTTGTTGTAACCGATGATGACGTCGCCAGGCTTGACTCCGGCTTCATAGGCCGGACCTCCCTCATAGACCTCTCTTACCAGTACGCCTACGGGATAGCCATATTCCCTGGACATGTTCTCATCGATCGCCAGCGGGTTGATTATACCCAGCCAGGGTTGGGCTTCTCTGGTGACCTTGCCGTTTTTGATAAGCTCCTGGGCTATCGGTACAAACACATCGGACGGTATTGCGAATCCAAGGCCTTCGACTGATTCACCGGCGATTTTTGCTGTGTTCATTCCGATCACTTCGCCCTTCATGTTGACAAGGGCACCGCCGCTGTTGCCCCGATTTATGGCTGCATCTGTCTGCAGGAGCTTCATGACCTTGTTCTCCACCTTAAGTTCCCTGTCGACTGCACTGATTATGCCAAAGTTTATCGTGCCCGCCAGAGCATGGCCGGACAGGGGATTGCCTATCGTGACCACAAACTCGCCCTTTTGAGTCTTGGTCGAATCTCCGATCTTTGCTACAGTCAGATTATCGTGCTCGATTTTGATGACTGCTATATCGGTATGGGGGTCGGCACCTACGAGCCTGGCCTCAACCGTGTCCCCGCTTGAGAGCACTACATACAGCTTCTTTGCGCCTGCAACCACATGGTTATTGGTCAGGATGTAGCCTTCCTCGCTGATGATGATGCCCGAGCCGTAGCCTTCGGTCTCCTGTTTGCGCTGGATGTTGAAGAAGAAGTCCGGTATGGTGACTTCTATCGTTGATGTTATGCCTACTACTGCAGGTTCAACCTTTTTGGCAATATCGACTACCGGGTTTTTCTCATCTATCAGCAGGTCACCGGCAAATCCGATCTGGACCGGGTCATCATTGGAATCGTTCGTATTGTTACGGTTGCTGGTCTCATATTGATTGAGCGGGCCGGTCTGAGCCTTGCCAAAGGTTGTTGTAAGCGCATATGCTATCGTGCCGCCCAATATGGCGAATATCAGAGCTACAGCGATATAGATCCTCAAACTGGTTCTCTTATGATACCTTTCCTCATCAAATTCATAGAAATCCTGCATATCGATCGCACCTCCACTGCATATTTTTGCTTTAGTTTGATTATAGCCCAGGATTTTTAATAAAATATGAACAGGTTGTAAACAAATATGCAGTTATTGCCTGCTTTTTACCGCTTTGAGCGAGAACACGAAGGCTGTGCCGGCTCCCGGCGTACTGTTGACCCAGATTTGCTGGCTGTGGGCATCAATTATCTTTTTGACTATCGAAAGCCCCAATCCGGTTCCTACCTTCCTGCTGCTTCTGGACTTGTCAACCTGATAAAAGGGTTCCCAGATATGAGCTATCTCCTCCTTTGGGATCCCCTGCCCCTGATCAGCTATCCTGACAAAAGCGAGCTCCTTGTGCCTCCATGTCTCTATGGAGATGGTCCCGCCCGGTCTGTTGAACTTGATGGCATTGTCCAGAAGGTTGATGACTACCTGCTGGATCCTGTCCGGATCCGCTTCTACGGACAATACATCCTCCCCGAACTTCACCTCTACCTCCATATTGCTTTCGCTGATCCTTTCCTCGTGGGCAATGAGTATCCTGCGAATCTTCTCATTTATGTCGAACACCTTTATATCTATGGAGAACTGCCCCGACTCGACCTGGGCAAGATCCAGCAAACCATTTATGAGCCGGTTCATCCTCTCGGTCTCATCGAGCACGACCCGAAGGTATTTATCCTGCTCCTCAGGCTTGATCGTTTTATCGAGTATGCCCTGGATATAGCCCTTCATTGAAGTGAGGGGAGAACGCAGCTCATGGGATACGTTTGCGACAAAGCTCCTACGCATCTGCTCGAGGCTCTCCAGTGAGTCGGCCATGGCATTGAAGTTCACCCCAAGCTGGCCGACCTCGTCCTCAGTAGTCACCTTGACCCGCCGCTTGAAATTGCCCGAGGCGATCTCCCGGGAGATCGTGTTCATCTCGGTAAGAGGCTTTGAGATCCTCCTTGATACATAGTATAGCAGGAGCATGGACAGAATGGACGAAAAGAAAGCAGACCTCCAAATGCTCCTGTAGGTGTCCCTCAGGGTCCTGTTTACCTCCTGTACCGGGGAATGCATGAAAATAGTGCCTATTATCCGGTTGTTCAGCCTGATGGGCATCCCTACGGTCAGCACGGGTATGGAAAAACGATCTCCGAAGTTACCCGTGAGGGTCAGGGTCTCTCCATCGAGCACCGGCTTGAGCACCTCATCATTGAGCCTGTGATTTCTCCATATCATTGCCTCCGACTCAGGATAGACATAATATATGAGGCCGGTGGTATCAGTCATCCATATGCTTACATTGAGGAATCTGTCTATAACCTTGAACTGGCCTTCCAGGGTCTTCACGTCGATCAGCCCATAGGAAAAGAACTCAAAATAGGGTGCCAGCGCATTCCCTTCCCGTTCAAGCTCCTGCTTACGCTTATCCAGTATGCTGTTTTGGAAAAAGGAGGACAGCAGTAAGCCAAGCACTATGAGGGTGGCGATCAGGATGATCGAATAGGTCACCATCAGCTTCACATACAGGGAACGAAACATCTATTTCACCTCGAACTTATACCCGACGGACCAGACGGTTTTGATGCGCCATGTGTCGTTTTCATTGTTGAACTTCTCTCGCAGGCGCTTTATGTGTACATCCACTGTACGGGAATCGCCGAAAAAATCAAATCCCCATACCTGTTCCAGCAGTTGTTCCCGCGTAAAGACCTTGTTGGGATTGGATGCAAGAAAGTATAAAAGTTCCAGCTCCTTTGGCGGCAGCTCCATGACTTTCGTATGATAGGTAACTGTATAGTTCGATATGTCTACGACCAGGTTGGGATAGGCTACCTGCCTGGTGTCCCCTGATAAGCCCTTGTGCCTTCTAAGCACTGCTTTGACGCGGGCTGTAAGCTCTTTAGGATCAAAGGGCTTTACGACATAGTCGTCGGCACCCAACTCCAGGCCCAGTATCTTGTCAAAGGTCTCCCCCTTGGCTGTGAGCATGATGATCGGTATATCGCTTATTTTCCTTATCTCCTTGCAGACCTCCCAGCCGTCCATGCCGGGCAGCATGATGTCAAGCACTACGAGGTTCGGCGGATTTGACTTGAAGGCTTTCACGGCCTCCTGGCCATTTGACTGTGTTTCGACCGTAAAGCCCTCCTTTTCAAGGTATAGCTTGACCAGCTGGGCTATGTTGTAGTCGTCATCCACTACCAGTATCCTGTAACCATTCATTCAGCTCATCCCCCTGCTGCATGCGGATTTAACATATAAGGACATGCCCTTCTTCTTGTCGCTGAATATGGCATGTCCTTTGTAAAACTCTATCTGGTGATGCCTGCTACCTTCCTGAAGCTGTCCTTCAATGCCCTGTACAATTCTCCGTATATCTCATAGTACTTATCATATACGGGCACATTCTCCTTTATGGGCTCCTGTACGCTCACTACCTTGATCGCTGTATCGCAGGCCTCAACAACGCTCTTGTAGACTCCTGCTCCGACTCCGGCAAGCAGTGCAGCTCCAAGCGCCGGCCCTTCTGCGGAATTTATCGTAGCGATCGGGTTGTTGAATATGTCGGCCTGCATCTGCCTCCACAACGGGCTCCTGCCGCCGCCCCCCGAGGCCCTCACTTCAGTTATGGACACGTCCATACCTCTTATGATCTCCAGGCAGTCTCTCAGGCTGTATGCAACGCCTTCCATGACCGCCCTGATCATCTCCCGGCGCCCATGGCTTGCGGTCAGACCGAAGAAAACGCCTCTGGCACAGGGATCGAGATGAGGTGTCCTTTCGCCCATCAGATATGGCAGATAAATCAGGCCATCGCATCCCGGCTTTGCTTTCTCTGCCTGTTTGTCCATGAGCTGGTAGGGATCTATATCCATATGGGCGGCCAGATCCTTTTCCATACCGCCGAAGTTGTTGCGCAGCCATTGCAATGACAGGCCGGCCCCCTGGGTGACTCCCATCACATGCCACTTGTCAGGCACAGCGTGGCAGAAGGTATGTACCCTGCCCTCCGGATCGATGCTAATGTCGTCCATATGGGCAAACACAACACCGGATGTGCCTATGGTGGAAGAGATCACTCCCTGTCTCACGATACCGTTGCCAACAGCGCCGGCTGCCTGGTCTCCGCCTCCGCCTACCACGGGAGTCCCTTCGCTGAGGCCGGTCAGCCTTGCTGCCTCACTGCTCACTGTACCGCTGACCTCTTGGGATTCGTAGACTTCCGGCATCCATGCGGGATCTATGCCCAGCAGGTTGAGCAGTTCTTCGCTCCATCTGCGTTTTGGCACATCCAGGAACTGGGTGCCGCTCGCATCAGACACCTCGGTTGCAAACACGCCGGTCAGCCTGTACCTTACATAATCCTTTGGCAGAAGTATCTTGTATATCTGATTGAACACGTCAGGCTGGTGGTTTTTGACCCACATGACCTTGGAAGCAGTGAATCCTGTAAGGGCCGGGTTGGCAGTTATCTCGATCAGGCGTTTCTTTCCGACGATTTCGGTGATCTGATCGCATTCCGCCTGCGTCCTCTGATCGCACCAGATGATCGAAGGTCTCAGGACCCTGCCTTCCTTGTTGAGCAATACCATGCCATGCATCTGTCCTGACAAGCCGACGCCCTTTATGTCGGACGGATTCACTCCGCTTTTCTTTATAACGCTGGAGATAGTCTCAACAGTAGCTCTCCACCAGTCCTCCGGATCCTGCTCCGCCCAACCGATATGAGGCTGATACAGGGGATACTCGGACAGGGCAGAAGCTACCGTATTGCCCTCTGCGTCAAACAGCACGGTCTTGGTACCTGAAGTACCTATATCTACGCCTAGCAAATAGATCATTAGAAAGCCTCCTTTTGCAATATAGGTTTTGTTCGTATGTAAATAATTCTATATCGGCAAATGTTATCCTGCCTGATACAGGCAATCCCGACCCAAGTTTTATTTCAGTACGACCACTGTCACCCCCGACTCCCCTTCGCCGAACTTTCCGAGCCTGAAGGAGTCTACATGGGGATGGTTCCTTAAAAGCTGCTGTATGGCATTTCGCAAGACCCCGGTCCCCTTGCCGTGGATAAGAGTGACCTCCTTAAGGCCTGCCAAAAAGGCCTCATCCAGATAACGGTCGGTATTGAGCATGGCATCCTCGGCGCTCTGCCCCCTTAAGTCCAGCTCCGGTGATATGGAGGGCATCCGCAGGTTGACCGCCCTGCCGGTTTTGGGCTGCTTTGGCTTGTCTTCCTCAGTGCGCCGCAGGTCTGAAATATGGACATTTATCTTCATGATGCCTGCCTGCACCGCAACATTGCCATTGGCGTCCGGAAGGCTCAGCACCTGCCCCTTTTGGTCCAGGGAGACGATATGGACGGTCTCGCCAAGCTGCAGGTCCTTTGGCGGCTTTGACAAAGACCGCCCCGGCATTTTCTGCTTCCGTTCCAGCTCCTCCTGGGTATCCTTGAGCTTTTTCCGAGACAGCTCAATAGCCCTGTTGATTTCCTTTGCGTCCTGCTCTCGGGCGGCATCCCGCAGCTCGGCTATGATCGATTCCGCATGGGCCCGGGCATCCCGTATTATGCTCCTGGCCTCTTCCCGGGCTTTATCCAGCAGCTTTGACTTGTTCTCCTCAAACTTCTCCAGGGCTGCCTTGTATTCGGCCTTCAACCGGTCGATCTCCTCCAGGTATTCCCTGGCTTTTATCCTTTCCTGCTCGGCTTCCACTCTGCTTTTCTCAATGCCCTGCAGGACATCCTCAAACCTGATGTCCTCCTTGCTCAGGTATTGCTTGGCATTTTCGATCAGCTGGCTGTTAAGCCCCAGTCGCCTGGATATCTCAAAGGCGTTGCTTTTGCCCGGTATGCCTGTAAGCAGCCTGTAAGTCGGCTTAAGGGTCTCTATGTTGAACTCCATGGACGCATTTTCCACACCGTCGCGGGTCAGGGCATATACCTTCAGCTCACTGTAGTGGGTAGTGGCCATGGCCATGATGCCCCTTGCATTCAGCCAATCCAGTATGGACATGGCCAGGGCCGCTCCTTCAGTCGGGTCCGTTCCCGCGCCCAGCTCGTCAAAGAGCACAAGGTCTCCCGGCCCGGCTTCATCAAGGATGCGCACTATATTGGTCATGTGGGAGGAAAAGGTGCTCAGGCTCTGCTCTATGCTCTGCTCATCGCCGATATCTGCGAATACATTGTAGAAAATCCCCATCTCAGTGCCGAAATCAGCAGGCAGGTGCAGACCTGACTGGGCCATCAGGACAAAAAGGCCGGCAGTCTTAAGGGTGACTGTCTTCCCTCCGGTGTTGGGCCCTGTAATCACCAGGATATTGAAGTCCTTACCCAGCTCAAAGGATACAGGCACCACCTCATCCTTGTCTATCAAGGGGTGCCTGCCTCTGACTATCCTGAAGGACGGACTGTCAGCTAGTTTAGGGGATATACCCCTGAGCGCCCGGCTGAAAGCTCCCTTGGCAAAGATAAAGTCCAGCTTTGCCATGATCTCCATAGAATCCAGTATCGAATCTGCGACCTGGGCGGTCCGGGCTGTCAGCTCAGCCAGTATCCGCCTGATTTCCTCCTCTTCCTTGAGCTTCAGCTGCCTTACCTCATTATTGGCTTCCACCACAGAGACCGGTTCGATGAAGAGGGTAGCCCCGCTGGAAGACTGGTCATGGATTATCCCCGGGACATTCGTCCGGTACTCCTGTTTTACAGGTATGACATACCTGTCATTGCGTATGGTCACGATCGGCTCCTGCAGGTATTTGAGCGTCTGTGGCGAGTGCAGGAAGCTGTTCAGCCGTTCCCGTATGCGGTCATTGGCCCGGGCGATCCGCCTTCTTAAGTCAGCCAATGCAGGGCTGGCATTGTCAGAGATGATATCCTCGCTCTCTATACACCTGTTGATGCTTCCAAGCAGCTCAGGCTGGGGCATCATTCCACCTACCAGGGCAGGTACTATCCTGAGATCAGGCCTGCGCTTGTACTCATTCATCCGTCTGGTCACACTGCTGATCTGCGACAGGACCTGAGCGACTTTCAGCAGCTCTCCCGGAGTCAGGACGGAACCGATTGCCGCCTTCTTGAGCTGAAGCCTGATATCCGGAAATGATGACACAAAGCCATAGCCTTCAGTGGCAATTATTGATTCGGCCTCTGAGGTCTCCTCCAGCAGCTCTGCCACCTTTTCCTTGTCCGCCACAGGCCTTAAGCTGCGGACTATTTCCTTGCCCATCTCCGACTGGGCGTACGACTCCAGCATAGCTATGATTTTATAATACTCCACTACCTTTAGTGTTCTCTCATCCATATTCATAAGCTCCCTGACAGGTTACTCCACACCTCTGAAAAAGTGTCCTCTCGTAAAACCCTTAGCCTTGATAGCTTCAGCACTTTCGGCCAAATACGCCGGCAAACTGCCACCCCTGTTGTCCCTGGCGTACTTGTACAGGGCTACGATCTCTATTATATCCTCAGGCGGCACCATATCCAGCCGCAGTCCCCATGCTGCTGCCTTGATGCGGCATATGGCATCCATGTCGTCTGCGACAAAGACCGGTACGCTGTTGAGTATCTCCGTATAGCACCTGGATATCCTCCGCTTGACAAGCGGGAACTCATAGCCCATCCTGTCGGTCATAGTCCGGGTATCCATCTTTTGACATCCGCAGCAGCTGCTTCTCTTCCCGGCATGAGGGCAGTACTCCGTCGTCATGAGGCCTACCCTGCCAAAGACCAGGATCTCACAGGGCAGGCTGCTGCCCCTTACCACCTCATATATTTCGTCGGCCGTAAGCTCGGGAGACAAAACGACCCCCTTCAGTCCCAGGCTGCGAAGGACAGAAATGGTGACCGTGTTCATGACATTTAGTGTATGGCCGCCGAACAGCATATCATTGCCTCTGGCGGCAAGCAGGTCAAGCTGGCCTATATTGCCGGCCTGAAACTCGTCGAACAATCCCCAGAAGGATCGGGACAGGCCATTAAGCAAGTCCAGGTCAGCCCTTCGGGTTATCGGGGGTAAGGACAGCCCGACCCTCATGCCCCTTTCTTTCAGCCTGCTGATCCTTTCTGCCAGCTCTTTCAGGTCAAAATCATATTTCTGCGGCGTGTAGTATATCGTATCCAGCCCGTCCAGGACGGATGGATCCAGGCTTAGGCTGCTCAGATATCCCTTCAGCTGCACCGGCTGTATGGCTTTAGTCTCAGCCGTTTCCTTTTCCTCCGGGAAGGGTGCAGGGACTACCGGGCCGTTAACACGGGCCCTCTGAGTATAATGCCTGATCCTGTTTCCGCTGAGGTCCTGGATGGCTTCCCTGCGCATCCTGTTCAAAGCGGACACCGGAAGGAAGATGCTGTCATCCAGGTCCAGGTCCCAGTCGACTATGGTATAGGGAGTATCACCAAGCTTGCCCAGATGGGCTATGATATCCTCCCTTGACAGGGGCTTGCTCAAAGCTGCTTGTACAGGGCTGTCCGCCTTCGCCTGCCCGGTATTGCCTTCGTCATCGCATAGTATTATATATGGCTCCCGGCCATGCTTAAAGGCTGCTCTGGCCGATACAGGCATTTTTCGGCCGTACATATTGCCATAGGTAGCCTGGGCAGCTTTAAGCTGGCGCGAACTTGATGTTTTATATACTTTCGTGCCGGGTGAAATGTTCATGGAAGTCCTTATTCCAGCGAAGCCGCCTTTTGGCACCTTGTCCACAGCCTTTCCGTCCCAAAGGAGGGCTGTCACCGTCTGCCCCCTGCCTTCTCCTCCCTGGACCCAGTATTCGATACCGTCGCCGACCTCCAGGTCCTCCCTGAGCTCAACATAGACTGTCCTTCCGTCCCTTTTGACCGTCTTCCCCAGATAGATCCCCCAGTTGTTGGGCTTATCAGGGCTGTACAAGGTGGTGTGGTCAGTTCCGTAGTAATACCCTTTCGTGAATCCGCCGCGGTTGAATATCTGCATGAGTTCCCGGTAGGAACCGGGGTCGGCTGCATAGCGGCCGGGTCCCATCAAAGCATCCAGCGCCCTCCTGTATTCCCTGGTGACCACGGCCACATACTCGGGGCGCTTCATCCGGCCTTCGATCTTCAGGCTGACAACACCTGCCTCTGCGATCTCATTAAGGAAATCAACCGTAGACAGGTCCTTGGTGCTCAGGTGATATGCGGTCTCCCTGCCCCCCTCGCTGCTACAGCTGTCTATAGTGTACGGAAGCCTGCAGGGCTGGGCACACATCCCGCGGTTGCCGCTCCTGCCTCCCAGCATGCTGCTCATAAGGCACTGGCCTGAATAGGAAACACATAGGGCCCCGTGGATAAAGCACTCTGTTTCCAGCTCAGTGCCGCTTGATATATGCCTTATCTCGTCCAGGGTCAGCTCCCTGGCCAGGACCACACGGCTGAAGCCCAGCTTTTCGAGTACCTTTGCCCCCTCCAGCTGGTGTATCGTCATCTGGGTGCTTGCATGAAGAGAGAGCTGTGGATACTCCCTGGCGATCATGGCGGCAACACCCAGGTCCTGCACTATGACCCCATCAACGCAAAAGTCGCTTAGCAGGTCCAGGAAAGGCCTTATATCACGCAGTTCCTTTTCCTTTATAAGTATGTTGAGGGTTATGTATACCTTGACACCATACAGGTGAGCATAATCAACTGCTTCCCTGAGAGCTTCATCGTCAAAGTTGTCTGCGAACCTGCGGGCACTGAACCGGGTGCCCCCCATGTACACGGCGTCCGCCCCGTTCTGGACGGCGGCTATAAGCGCGTCCCTGCTGCCCGCTGGCGCAAGCAGTTCTATTTGCCTGTGCATCAGATCATCCTTTCTGATTATATTATACTATATGCGGTGAAAAAAAGGACAATCTGTACAGGCGGTGCAAAAAAAGAACAGCTATACGCTGTTCTTTCTATCTCTTAGCCTTCCTCTGCACATCGATAACTGTGGGTTGGGCTGCCGGCCGGCCTTTTTCCTCCAGCTCCTTCAGCCTGTCCTTGAGCTCATCGACCTCAGCCTTGAGCTTTATGGCTTCATCGGCCAGGTTCATGGCAGTCAGGATCGCTGCCATGGTGGTGCTGAGGCCGGGCTGTGTCTGTTCTATCTGCTCCATCTTTCTGTTCACATAGATGGCTACACTGTGGATATACTCCTCGGTCTCATATGCCCTTATAGTATACTCCCTGCCCGCAATTTTAACGACTGCCTTTGTTTTCTGCGCCATCTCCTAACAACCCCTAATATATTGTATAAACCGATTACATTATACACTGCTTTCCATATTTATACAAGCTGATTCGTCAAAATATACGAAATATTTTGCATTCAGGGGCGTTATCTCAGTCTGGCTCCCAGCTCGGCTTCAAGGGCATTTACTATTTTCTGATGCACTGCATTGACCTCATCATCAACCAATGTCCTGTCAGATGCCCTGTATGTCAGAGAGTAGGCCATGCTCTTGCAGCCCTCCGGTATCTGCTTCCCTTCATAGATGTCAAAGAGCTCAACAGCCTCAAGGATCTTACCGCCCTTGCCCTTTATGACCTTTTCTATCTGTGCTGCAGTCACCTTTTTATCAACTATCAGCGCCAGGTCCCTGTTGACGGCTGGGAAACGAGGCAGGGCCTTGTATTGCTTCTCCGTATTCGCCGTATCAAGCAGGGTCTGGAGATCAAGCTCTGCAACACATGATCTGACATCTAGCTGGAAGTTCTCCAGGACCTTGGGGTGGACTTCACCCATGAACCCAACCGGTTTCCCGTCAAGCAGGATTTGGGCTGTCCTGCCATGGTGCAGGGCGGGATGGGACGAGCGCTCGAAGCAGAGCCTGTCGCCAAGGCCGAGCAGGTCAGCGACCTCCTCTATTACTCCCTTCAGGGTATAGAAGTCCGTATCGTTGCCATACTCCCCTATGGCCAGAGTCAATACCTCGTCGGGCAACTCGGTGAGGGGCAGGGACTTGGGCAAGAATACCGGGTTTATCTCAAATATACGGCAGCTGCTGATCCTGCGGTTGTAGTTCCTGGACAGCACCTCCAGTATGCTCGGCAACAAGGTCGTACGCATGATGCTCTGATCCTCGCCAAGGGGATTGGCTATCTTCACCGCCTGCGGGTACTCTGCCGGATCAGTGTAGCCTATTGCCCTATATATGTCAGGACTTGTAAAGGAGTAAGTCACTACTTCATAGAGCCCGGCGCCAGTCAGCCTGTTCTTCACACAGCTCAGCAGCTTCTCCTTGCGGGACCTTTGGCCTCTGGCCGCAGACCCTTCCATCAGAGTCATCGGTATTTTGTCATAGCCATAGACTCGGGCTACCTCCTCTGCAAGGTCCGCAGCTCCTTCTATGTCATTGCGATATGTCGGGATGACTGCAGTCAAGGTATCTCCCTGGACATCCGTTTCGATGCCGACTCTGGCCAGTATTCCGCATATAGTGTCAACGGTCAGGCTGAGCCCCAGCAGCTCATTGATCCGGTTCCACCTGACGCTTATTGTCCGTTTCTCCAGGGATGCGCTGAGTACATCCAGCATACCGTTCACTACCGTACCGGCACCCAGCTCCTGTACGAGCTGTGCAGCCCTGTCCAGGGCCAGGGCAACGGTGTTGATGTCGAGCCCTTTTTCAAAGCGCATCGATGACTCGCTGCGAAGGCCAAGGGCTTTGGAGGTCAGCCTTACGCTGGGTGCATTGAACAAAGCGCTCTCAAAAACTATGCATTTTGTTTTTTCTGTGATCTCAGAGTTGGCGCCTCCCATCACACCGGCGACCGCGATGGGCTTTTTTACATCGGCTATTACGAGCATATCCTCGGTCAGCTGCCTGTCCTTGTCATCAAGGGTCTTGATTGTTTCACCCGGTCTGGCATTCCTGACCACTATGGTCCTGCCCTCTATATCCTCGATATCAAAGGCATGCATGGGTTGGCCCATTTCCAGCATGACATAGTTCGTTATATCAACTATATTGTTGATCGGCCTGATGCCTGCTGCTGCAAGGCGTCTGCGCATCCACTGGGGCGAAGGCCCGACCTTCACATCCTTTACGACCCTGGCCATGTATCTCGGGCACAGGTCCGGATTTTCCACCCTGACAGCCAGCTCTTCATTGATATCACCGACTCCTGCTTTCAGGGATACTTCCGGCATCCTGAATTCCGTACCACAGGTAATAGCTATTTCCCTGGCAATGCCTATAATGCTCAGGCAGTCCGGGCGGTTTGATGTTATTTCAAAATCGATCGCTTCACCGCCCAGGTCCAAAGCTTCCTTGATGTCCATACCCGGCGCATAATCCTCTTTAAGTATCAGGATCCCGTTTACCCCGGCACCGGGATAGTCCTCCTCCTTGAGCATCAGCTCTTCTCCCGAGCACAGCATCCCCTGGGACTCTACTCCTCTTAGCTTGCCGCGCTTGATCGTTACACCCCCGGGCAGCCTGGCTCCATGCAAGGCCACGGGCACCAACTGGCCGGCCTCTACATTGGGGGCGCCGGTCACTATCTGTACTGTCTCCTGTCCGACGTCTACGCTGCATACGACAAGCTTGTCCGCATCGGGATGGCGGTCGACTGACAGTATCCTTCCGACCACAACATTGGATATATCTTCACCCAGAGTAATGATCTCTTCCACCTTGGACCCGGTCATGGTCATCATGTCGGCCAGCTCTTTGACGCTCACGTTTATATCAGTATAGTCTTTGACCCAGTTTACAGGTACCTTCATTTCCAAAGCCTCCTTTAAAATTGCTTCAAGAACCTGATGTCATTTTCAAACAAGAGCCTGATGTCATCAATGCCATATTTTATGTTGGCGATCCTGTCAAGGCCCATCCCAAAGGCAAAGCCACTGTATTCCTCAGGATCTATGCCTGCATACTGAAGCACCTTCGGATGGACCATGCCTGCACCCAGGATCTCGATCCATCCGGTATAGGAGCAGACCCTGCAGCCTGCCCCGTGGCAGATGGCACAAGACACATCGACCTCTGCACTGGGCTCCGTAAAGGGGAAATGATGGGGTCTGAACTTGGTCCTGGTCTCAGGACCGAACAGGGCTTTTGCGAATACATCCAATACACCCTTGAGGTCGCCCATCGTTATTCCCTTGTCAACGACAAGGCCTTCGATCTGATGGAAGATGGGGGAATGGGTCGCATCCACCTCGTCAGACCGGTAGACTCTGCCCGGTACGATTATCTTGATCGGCGGCTTCTGGCTCTCCATCACCCGTACCTGGACCGGCGACGTATGGGTGCGGAGCAGTATGTTATCATTGATATAAAAGGTATCCTGTACGTCCCTTGCCGGATGGTTTTTGGGGATGTTCAGGGCTTCGAAGTTATAGTAGTCGTATTCGACCTCGGGGCCTTCGGCCACTTCAAAACCCATGCCAAGGAATATATCCTTAAGCTCATTAAGGACAGTGGTCAGCGGGTGAAGCTTGCCCGCAGCAGGGCGTTTCCCCGGGACCGTTACATCGATCGCTTCGGACTCAAGCTTTTGCCTGAGCTCAGCCTCCTTCAATACAGCGGTCTTTGTCTCGAGCTCATTTTCAAGAAAAGCCCTGATCTCATTGGCTATGCGTCCCATTACCGGGCGCTCATCAGCAGGCAGGCTGCCCATTTCCCTGAGCAGGAGCGTCAACTCGCCTTTTTTGCCCAGGAACCTTACCCGGAAATCCTCCAGCTCGTTAAGGCTGTTCAGCTTTTCTAAGGCTTGTACTGCTTCCAGCCTGATCTGCTCAAGTTTTTCTCTCATTTGCGTATGCTCCTTTCGGCGTTGTGAAAAAATAAAACCTTCGCCCCCCTTGGGACGAAGGTCAATTACCTCGTGGTACCACCCAATTTCATTTCATGATGAATGAAACCTCTTTCAGATATAACGGTCTTTACCGGCCAGGCCTACTCCTGTTTCAGCCCGCAGCTCGGGAGCGAACTTCGATCCAGGTCTTTATAGGAGCGCTTTCAGCCTGCGACGCTCCCTCTCTGCATAAAGTCTCCTGAGACTACTCCTCTCCGTCATTGCCTTTACTTAAGCATTATCAATTGTTTGTATACCAGATAGGCGGTTGGTAAACCTGTTGTCTCGAAAATCCTCCAAAAGAGCTCAGCCAGCATGGAACCCGACTCCTTCAGCAGGTTATTTTAAGTAATTATAGCATACCAGACCTGCCTATTCAAGGGACTGCATGTCCATTTTAATCCCTTTACGGTAAATTTCGTAAATCAGGATGCCTGCCGCCACGGAAGCATTCAGGGATTCGGCCCCGCCGGCCATCGGGATCTTGATGAGGCTGTCGGCAAGGTCCGTCAGCTGCCGGCTGACACCCCGTGACTCGCTGCCTATTATCAAGGCGGTCTTAGGCCCGCCTCCTTTCCACCTGAAAACATCACTGCCTGCAAGATGGCTGGCTGCGATATGGTAACCGGCATTCTTGAGCCTGGTCACCAGGCTCGGGGCATCATTGCTTTCAAATACGGGTACCCTGAATATGGATCCCATAGTGGACCTGACAGCTTTTGGCCCATATGGGTCAGTACAACTGTTCAGCAAGACAACGCCGGCCCCTCCGGCGGCATCTACCGTTCTTATTATTGTCCCCAGATTGCCGGGATCACTTATGCCGTCCAGCAGCACTAAAAAGCCTTCAAGCCCTCCCAGGACGGTATCCAGGTCATAATGCTTTTTATGTATGACAGCCATCACGCCCTGGGGTGTCTTTGTATCGGATATGGAATCAAAGACGTGGTCAGCTGTGATCAGAAGCTGTATCCCTTTCCTCTCTGCCTGCCCTCTGTATTTTTCAGTCAGATCAGCATTCGCTTTGGCAAGCAAGAGGTATTTCAGCTTATGGCCGGATGCGAGCGCTTCGTCCACCAGCTTGATGCCCTCGGCTGTAAAAAGGCCGTATTCGTCCCTGTATTTTTTCATTTGCAGGGCCTTGATAAATTTTATGTTGCTGTTGGAGGTGCTAGTTATCACATCAAAACCGTACTCTGGCATGGCTGAAAAAGCAGTCTCCTCCGACTCATTTATGTACTGATTATTTTTATTTCAGTATACCGCCATTGTCAAATGCTTTCAACAATAAAGACCTCGTAAAGAGGTCTTTTTGTCATGCTTCCAGTTTTTCTTTCGCCAGGCTGACGAGCTGCGCGAAGCCGGCTGCATCATTTACAGCCATATCAGCCAGGATCTTGCGATCTACCTGCACATTTGCCAGCTTAAGGCCGTTTATGAACCTGCTATAGCTGAGGCCGTTGGTCCTGGCCGCTGCATTGATCCTTGCTATCCAAAGCTTTCTGAAGTCTCTCTTTTTGAGCTTTCTTCCTGTATATGCATAGGCAAGTGCTTTCATGACTGCCTGATTGGCTGCTCTGAACCTTCTGCTGCTAGCGCCGTAATAGCCGCTTGCAAGCTTCAGCACTTTTTTCTGGTTTTTTCTACCGTTAACGCCTCTTTTTACTCTTGCCATTTAGGTACTACCTCCTTTGCTGTTATTATTTGTATGGGATCAACTGTCTGATGTTCTTTTCCTCAACAGCAGCTATATATGTGCCTTTGCGCAGATTTCTCTTACGCTTGGGCGACTTCTTCGTCAATATATGACTTTTGTAGGCCTTGGCCCTTTTAACCTTTCCGGATTTGGTCAGTCTGAACCTTTTTGCTGCACCGCGATGGGTTTTTAATTTAGGCATTTGTTTTCCTCCTCTCAAGCTATTCTTTCGGCGCTAAGACCATGATCATACTCCTGCCTTCGATCCTGGGCTGTCGCTCTATGACAAAATCCCTGGACAGCATGGAGTTGAATTTCTCCATAACCTCGTAACCGATCTCCCTATGGGCCATCTCCCGTCCCCGAAAACGGATGCTTACCTTTACCTTATCTCCCGCTTTCAGAAACTTTTCCGCATTTTTTGCCTTTACACTCATATCATGCTCTTCAATAGCCGCAGATAAACGCACTTCCTTTATAGTGATCGTGCGCTGGTTTTTCCGTGCTTCCTTTTCGCGCTTGGCTATCTCAAACTTGTACTTGCCGTAATCCATAATCTTGCATACCGGCGGATTGGCCTGGGGTGCGATAAGGACCAGGTCAAGCTGCTTTTGCTCGGCCAGCTCAAGCGCTTTTTTGGTGGGCATGATACCAAGCTGGTCACCATTGGTGTCGATTACCCTGACTTCCTTCTCACGGATTTGCTCATTGATGGAGAGCTCTTTATTGCTGATAATTGTTCACCTCCGAAATTTGTAAAGAGTATCGAATCTACTCCCACACCAAAAAGGAGTGGGAAGAAATACTTACCCACTCCAATACATGCATGTCGGTTGAACAAACATAGCAACCTGCCCTGGCATATCTCAGCCGGTAGGTGAGAAGTGGATAACTTCTACTTATTCGCGATTGATATAATATCATACCATTGTGCTCAAGTCAACAGTTTTTGCTATTTAGTCAGCAATTATATCGTTTTGTTGGCGATCTCATCCAGGATACGGGCCTTGAATCCTTCCGGCGACATGACGCCCAGGTCGCCTGCGCTTCTGGACCGGACCGCCACGGTACCGTTCTCGACCTCTTTATCGCCTATGATCAGCATATACGGGATCTTTTCCATCTGGGCTTCACGGATCTTGAAGCCGATCTTCTCATTTCTAAGATCGGTCTCTACCCTTATGCCGAACCTTTCGAAGTTGTCCGCCAGCTCGCGTATATACTCATCCGACCTATCGGTGATGGACATGATCCGGACCTGTACCGGAGCCAGCCATACCGGGAATGCGCCGGCAAAGTGCTCTGTCAGGATGGCAATAAAGCGCTCGATGCTGCCGAAAACGACCCTGTGGATCATAACAGGCCTGTGCTTTTCATCATCAGCGCCGACGTAAGTCAGGTCAAAGCGCTCAGGCATCTGGAAGTCCAGCTGAATGGTCCCGCACTGCCAGGTCCTGCCCAGGCAGTCCTCCAGGTGGAAGTCGATCTTGGGACCGTAAAATGCGCCGTCGCCCTCATTTATCACATACTTGATGTTCTTTTCTTCGAGGGCTTCCTTCAATGCGTTGGTCGCCCTGTCCCAGTCCTCGTCGCTGCCCATTGCTTTTTCCGGCTTGGTGGACAGCTCCACATGGTACTTGAACCCAAAGATGCTGTAGAAATAGTCTATCAGTTCAATGACCCCGATTATTTCATCCTTTATCTGCTCCGGCAGCATAAAGATATGGGCGTCATCCTGGGTAAAGCACCTGACCCTCATCAGGCCGTGCAATACACCGGACAGCTCATGGCGATGGACCAGACCAAGCTCGCCGACCCTCAAGGGGAAATCCCTGTAGGAATGTATCCTGCGCTTGTATAGGAGCATGCTCCCCGGGCAGTTCATAGGCTTGATGGCAAAGTCCATATCATCGATCCTGGTAAAGTACATATTCTCCTGGTAATGGTCCCAGTGGCCCGATCGGACCCAAAGGTCGCGGTTCAGTATTATGGGAGTCTTTATCTCCTGGTAGCCCCTCTTCGTATGCTCTTTCCTCCAGAAGTTTTCAAGCTCATTTCTGATAATCATGCCCTTCGGATGGAAGAAGGGAAAGCCTGGGCCTTCCTCCAATATACTGAACAGGTCGAGGGCCTTTCCGATCTTTCTGTGGTCGCGCTTCTTGGCTTCCTCCAATTTGGCCAGGTATTCATCCAGCTCGCTCTTCTTGGGATAGGAAACCCCATAGATACGCTGGAGCATCTTGTTCTTTTCACTGCCCCTCCAGTAGGCGCCCGCCACGCTGAGCAGCTTTACGGCCTTTACCGCTCCTGTGGACATGATATGGGGCCCGGCGCAAAGGTCTACGAATTCGCCTTGCTTGTAGAAGGAGATGACCGCATCCTCAGGCAGGTCGTTTATAAGCTCCACCTTGTAAGGCTCGCCCATTTCCTCCATGAGCCTTATCGCTTCGGTCCTGGGCAGCTCAAACCGCTCAAGCTTGTAGTCCTCCTTTACGATCCTGGCCATTTCCTGCTCGATTGCATCCAGGTCATCTGTGCTGAACGGCCTTTCGACATCGAAATCATAATAAAAGCCATTATCGATAGACGGGCCTATGGCAAGCTTCGCCTCCGGGAACAGGCGCTTGACCGCCTGGGCCATTATATGGGACGATGTATGCCAAAAGGCCTTTTTGCCGTTTTTATCGTCAAAGGTAAGGATATCCAGGCTGCAGTCACGATCTAGCTGCGCCCTCAGATCGGTCACATCTCCATCGACCTCTCCGGCCATAGCAGCCCTGGCAAGCCTCGGGCTTATATCCCTGGCTATATCCAATACAGTGATCCCCTCCGGGTATCCCTTTACTGATCCGTCTTTCAGCTTGACGTTTATCATACATGACACTCCTTCCTTTATATTGATCGCAGAAATATTCTCGCTATCTGAGTAAATACAACTAAAAAAAGCTCTTATCCCTTGAAGGGACGAGAGCTTTCTCGCGGTTCCACCCTTATTGACATCACTAAATGTCCACTCTAGCGGCTGTAACGTAAGCCAACGGTATGCTCGAAGGTGGTTTTCAAAGGCTCCTGTCCGGGAATACTTCCAGCCTGCGATATTCCCTCTCTGGGGACGGTGTTCGATCTACTCGTCCTTCTCATCGCATATAACCATATATCAGCAATTATAAATCTGCTTTCATATAATGTCAAGTATTCTATATAAAAAGGAGCAAGAGTCCCTGCATGATACCGATCAGTAAGCCAAGCACGCCCCCGAGCACCTCTATATACTTCAGCTCACGGCCCATTATCTCCAGTATCAGGGATTCCAGCTCCATAAGGTCCAGGCTGTTGAGCTTCTCCTCCACTATCTCCCTGATGTTGATCCTGCTCACGGCCTTGTGTATGTTGTCTTCCATCATGCTGTCGAACATGCCTTCGATTTCCTTGTCAAATACGCTTCCGATTTTACTGACGATGGCATTCCTTATAGCCCCTGGTATGATGGATGGGATCTTTTCCTCTATGACATTCAATACCTTGTGCCTTATGCCAGATATGATCTCCTGCTTGTTTTCGCCCTCTACAAGCCTGTTTACTATATCGCTTGCGCTAAACAGCTGTTGTTCCACCGCCAGCCCGATCGATACCGCCAGCTCCCTCCGACGCTTCGGGATAAGCCCCTGCAGCTCGATCCCGATAAGCGGTAGCTTCCATGGGACCAGCGGCCTGAACAGCATCCTGATAGCCAGGTGATTGGTGAACCAGCCGATCGCTGCTCCGACTATTGCCATAATAATTATGTCAAGCACTGCAACACGCCCCAAGCATTTTGTTACTTTTTGTACATTTTAATACAATGATGCTGTTTTGTAAAGCTGCTCCATATACGAAAACCGGGGTCGGACCCTGCCTACCCCGGATAAGCGCGTGGCTGATTTCAGTATTTTCTTGGTATCACACTGTCCTTTGACATAGTGACCCTGCCGCTGAATACATTGTTTATCGTGTTTAGCAGCTCGGTGTTCTTGATCTTGTCAAACTGGTGGATGGTGATTTTTCTGGGCGCAATGGTGATCAGAGAGCTTATCAGCAGGTCATCGTAGCTTATCTCCTTATCTGAGATCTCCTTGGCCAGGTCCTCCAGTATGTCGTTGTTTATGACCCGAAGGCTGGAATCGAGCAAGGTGTACTTTTTATCGTCTCCCATCACCACATGGACCTCATCCACTTTCGGCTCCTGGATCTCTACAAAATAGCGGAGGAGCTTTATAAACTCGGTATACTCCTTTTCTATCAGCAGATCATCTACCGCCCTGTCTACCGCTTCCTCCAGCTCGCTTAGAAAGTCTTTCAGCCTGAACCGGATAAACCCTTCCAGTACAAGCTCGTTATTGGTTTGCAGGTGCTCCATCAGCCTTTTCCAGACACGGCCGCGCCACCTGTTTCTTATCACTTCCGACCGCACCGTAGGGTTCCCGCCCCACATGATCGCCATCGCATCCCTGAGGATCTTGTTCTTTTCCTCCTGGCTGAAATAAAAGTACTCATCCCTGATTATCTTTTCAACCAGCTGGGACTGCATATCCTCCATTATGAACTCAGATATGCTGTCCGCTATATATTCATGCAGCCTGTTGCTTATTTCCTTCAAGGCGGTCTCGTCGTGCTGCTGCCTGCTTACATAATTCAAAAACAGGATGTTGCCCGCTGATTTTTCTTCAATATCCAATCCATCCGGTTTCCTTGAATGAGCCTTGGAGAGCAAAGCAGCCTTTGCATTTTGGTCTCGCTCATCTATACCGATGGATAACAACTGCATAATACCACTCCCCTCCATGGAAACACGCGCTATAGTCTAATCCTGCCCGCTGTAGGCACTACATAGCTTCCTTAACCGGGATCATGCTGCCAAAGTCCGATAGACCAGCCCCCTCCAGAAAAACGATCCTTTTGCCGTGCTTCATAACAAAGCGGCTGATCAGACCGAAATCAGGGTGTTTGGTTATGTCTCCTATAAAGGTGATCTCATCCGGACCGGTCAGGCCGCAGGTCCCGCCTATAAACCCATAGCTCAAGCCCTTCAAAGTAATAAAACCCGGGCGTATCAGCAATGCATCGATGCCATTGTCCCGGGCTGCTGCAGCTATCCCTTTGTCGGCTGTGATCAGAGCCTTTTCACTGACAATGGCAACAGAGCATTTGGTGTAACCCTGGTTTACATGTACCAATTTGACTCCCTGCTTTATCAGCTCATACTTCAGCACAGGATCGGTACAAGCCGTATTATGAAAGGCCACATCCCCGAGTCTCGCTACATTATATGCAATGTTATTTGGATAGTTTCCCTCAAGACTAGTATTCCCTACGACCAGTTCGAATTCTTGATGTATTAAATGGTCTTTGAGGGACCTGCTAGCATTAGGTGCCACCACTATCCTGTTGCCTCCAAGAGGATGGCATTGTATGTCGGGATGGCAGGATATAGCCTCATACAGGTCGCTGCACGGCCCGACCTCGATAAGCTCGATAGACCTTGCCTTGAGCTGCTTTTTATGTAAATCGCCGAGCCGGGAGTCTATGATCACTATGTTTACTCTATTGCTTGGTATAAAGGGTTTATCTACAAACCTGTCCATGATCCGCTCCGTAAATTCATCAATTATATTTTTGATTCAAAGCTTGTCCATGATTCTGTATACATTATATTACGGAAAAGATTTACGCCAAATAAAAAATCAGCCGCATATTATCGCGGCTGACCGTTAATAGGCGTGACTGCCTCACTAGGCTCTCTTTCTGATGAGCCTCAGTATCAGCAGGACTATAGCTGCTATTGCTCCAAACAAGGCAAGGAATGGCAGGGCGCTCACAAAAAGCACCAGCAGGAACTCAAGCAGCCTGATCGCGGCTTTGAGTGAAGCCGTAAAGCCTGTCGACATCTTCTCCCACAAGGTCACGGGCCGCTTTTGGACTTCTTCGATTTCTTCAACTTCGGTTATGTCGATCTCCAGGGTGGAATACCTCACAAGGTTATCCCATTTTTTGAGTGTGCCGGTGAGAATCTCTATCTCATACCGGACTTCAGACAGCTCCCTCTCCAGCTCCAGTATGTCAGACAGCTGGTCTGCCTTCTCCATTAGGGCTAAAAGCCTGGTCTCCTGAGTTTTGAGCGATAGGAGCCTGGCCTCCGTATCATAGTATTTCCCCGAAATATCTTCTCCTGAAAGCTCGTTCCTGACAACATTGCCCAGATCGCCCATGTCTGTCATGAACTGCTCAAGTTTTTCACTGGGTATCCTCAGCCTGAACCAGGCTTCTCGCAGCGATGGATAGGGTGCATTCTTTCTGGATCTGCCCTTCACATAAGACGATTCAACGAACCCGCCTGCCTGATTTGTTTTCCTGACGATCGCCGAGGTCGTATCATCAAAATCGATTGTTTCGATCTCCATATGTCCGGTCTTTATTATCTTGTTCCCTATATTGCCGGTACCTGGTTCCTCCTGTTCATCCTCATCATCAATATCGACCGGGGGCTGAAAGCCGTCGTCGGTGCCTTGAGTTGGCTCACCGCCGGGTTCATCATCCCGGGTATAGGGCCTGGCGCACCCGACTATCAAAACGGCCGCCAACAGCAGCAAGAGTATCGTCAACAGGACCTTCTTCATATATATTACCCCCTTGTTGTAGATAAGTTTTGTCCGATAAGACGTACCGGCTGTTGATTATGTTCCGATAAAGCCTATGCCAGCAGACCTTACCAATACATTACCATATAACAGGCAAAAATAACAGCATCAAATGCTTGATATTATCACATAAGAAGTATTTTTCAGGCATGCTCTGTAATGCAACAAGCAGCAAGGGTTTCAGCACGGATGCCGAAACCCTTGGACAGCTTTACTTCGTTTTCAGTTTTGCATACAGGTCGTGTATAAAATTAGCCCCTCTGCTTGTCAGTATCCCTGTAAATACCATTCCAAGATACGGGATGACCAACGGTATGCCAATAAGCTCAAAAATGTCCACCCGTGCGCCGAAGGCCAATAAAAGGCATACGATTATTGCCCCTATGCGGTCTATAGATACCTTGCCTTCCTCCCATATCATCTTGAGTGTTTCCCAAATGGCTTCGCCCGTGAGGGCTATAACGATCAAAGCTAATACGTCCATACTGAGACCTCCCTTTACAATTTCTTGATTTGATCAGCCAGTTCTTTGGCCTTTGTCAATTTAGCCGTATTCTTGATGTTGTTTTCCTGATCCTGTAGCAATAATTCTACGATCCGGGCCTGGGTCTTCGGTCCGATTATACCGTC
>JAKPIB010000017.1 GCA_029549985.1 Bacillota bacterium | reverse complement strand
AAGATGACTTCCGATGCCAAATCGGTCATCGTATGCGGCATGATCAACGTGGATGCCGTTGCTGAGTATATCCTGGCTTCAGGCTGCGATACGGTCTTTGTCTGCGCAGGCACAGAGGGCAGATTCTCTCTCGACGACTGTATCACTGCAGGCGCGGTCATAAACCGGATAAAAATGAGGACTGACGTGGATATGGATGACCTGGCGCGTGTGGCTGCAGATATCTATGATAATGCCAGCGGTAGAATTCACGAAGCGCTGAAGGATACCGTGCATTATAAAAAGCTGGCGGCATTGGGCCTGACTGCGGACCTGGAATATTGCCTGACTGAAAATGCAGCGCCGGTCATCGGCCTGTATCAGGACGGCGTTGTAAAGCTGCTCGACAAGGTCCGGGAAAGCTGATGCCGACCTAAAAATAAATCAATATAATATAAGGGGGGACATAGCTTTGCTAAGGATAGTAGAAGTCAAGACACGAAAGCAGCTCAAAGCCTTCATCAATTTTCCGTACAAGCTGTATTCAGGTCATCCGAACTGGGTGCCACCGCTCAGATTCGATGAGATGAACACGCTGCGGAAGGAAAAAAACCCGGCCTTTGAGTACTGCCGCGCAAGATACTGGCTGGCTTACAAGGATGGCAAGCTGGTAGGGAGGATAGCCGGTATCATCAATGACAGGGCAAACAAGATATGGAACACTAAGAATGCCCGTTTCGGATGGTTTGACCTGATCGACGACGCAGAGGTCGCTGCGGCCCTGCTCAAGAAGGTCGAGGATTGGGCCATCGAGGAAGGGATGACAGGCGTACAGGGCCCCATGGGATTCTGCGATCTGGACAAGGAAGGGCTGCTGATCGAAGGCTTCGATGAGCTGGGCTCATTCACCACCATCTACAATCACCCTTACTACACAAGGCACCTTGAAAACAACGGATATGTCAAGGATGTGGATTGGCTGGAGTACACCATCTCGGTACCTGATAAGCTGCCGGAGAACATACTGAAGATCGCTGAAAAGACCCAGCAGCGCCTGAACGTAAAGGTATTGTCGTTCAAGAAGGCCAAGGACATCCTGCCTTATGGACACGAGATATTCGAGCTCATCAACGTGGCATACAAGGACCTTTACAATGTGGTGCCCCTGACAGAAGCCCAGATCGAATTCTATATCAAGCAGTATTTCAGCTCTATCAATCCTGACTTCATCAAGCTGGTCGTTGACAAGGACGGCAAGCTGGCAGCCTTCGGTATAGGGATCCCTTCTCTTGGGAAAGCTTTGATAGAGACCAGGGGCAAGCTCGTACCCTTTGGATTTTTGAAGCTTCTCAAGGCGCTCAAGAAAAACGACAGCGTCGACCTGCTGCTGGTGGCCGTAAGGCCGGATATGCAGAACAAGGGAGTGAATTCCCTGCTGATGACCAGCTTTGCTGAGGCATGCTGGAAGAACGGGATCAAGACGGCCTACTGCAATCCGGAGCTCGAAACCAACTTCAAGGTGCAGGGCCAATGGAAGCACTTCCCGACGACCCAGCACAAAAAGCGCAGGTGCTACCTGAAAAAGCTCAGCCCGGCCGGCCAGGCTGATATGACAGACTCAAATATCAATTGACACCGCAATCATATATTATTATAATTTAATCAAAACATACTGATAAACACAATGAAGGGAAGAGTAGGCAAACGACGCTGCCTGAAAGAGAGCCGGGTCAGGTGAAAGCCGGCGGCAGAGGGATTTGCTGAACATGGCCCCGGAGTGAAGCAGCCGAAAGACAAGTAAGCTGCTGCGGCGGATACCGTTAGCAAATCAGGTGATGTCAGTCACTGCAATGAGGTCATGATCAATGACGAAATAGGGTGGTACCGCGTGCCCCTCGCCCCTAGTCCGGTGAGGGGCTTTTTATATCATCTTATGAAAGGAAGTTTCAGTATGCCAGAGAAAAAGACCTTTTATATCACGACACCCATATACTATCCCAGTGACAAGCTTCACATCGGGCATTCCTATACTACAGTCGCAGCCGATGCCATGGCGCGCTTCAAAAGGCTGACAGGCTATGAGGTCATGTTCCTGACCGGCACCGATGAGCATGGCCAGAAAATCGAGAAAATAGCCAGGGAGAACAAGGTGACCCCCAAGGAGTATGTGGACAGGATCGTTGCCGGCATCAAGGAGCTTTGGAAGCTGCTTGACATAAGCTATGACGATTTTATAAGGACGACGGACAAGCGCCATGAGGCTGTCGTCCAGAAGATATTCCAGAAGCTTTATGACCAGGGGGACATCTACAAGAGTGAGTACGAGGGCTGGTACTGCACGCCCTGCGAGTCCTTCTGGACTGAGCACCAGCTGGCAGACGGCAACTGCCCTGACTGCGGCCGCCCGGTAGAAAGGGTCCGGGAGGAGTCCTATTTCTTCAAGCTGAGCAAATACCAGGACAGGCTCATCAAGTACATCGAGGAGCATCCGGAGTTCATCCAGCCCCAGTCAAGGCAGAATGAGATGCTCAACAACTTCCTCAGGCCGGGCCTGGAGGACCTGTGCGTATCCAGGACCTCCTTCAAGTGGGGCATACCCGTTCCCTTTGACGGCCAGCATGTGATCTATGTCTGGCTGGATGCCCTGTCCAACTATATATCCGCTCTAGGGTACCTAAGCGAGGATGACGAGAGGATCAGGAAGTTCTGGCCGGCTGATGTCCATCTCGTAGGCAAGGAGATCGTGCGCTTCCATACGATCATATGGCCCATCATGCTTATGGCCCTGGAGCTGCCCCTGCCCAGGCAGGTGTTCGGCCACGGCTGGCTCATCCTGGAGGGCGGCAAGATGTCCAAATCCAAGGGCAACGTGGTCGACCCCGTAGTCCTGGTGGACAGGTACGGCCTGGATGCGATCAGGTATTTCCTTTTAAGGGAAGTCCCCTTCGGCGCAGACGGGGTCTTCTCCAATGAGGCCCTGATAAACAGGATCAACTCGGATCTGGCCAATGACCTGGGCAACCTCGTGAGCAGGACAGTGGCTATGATCGACAAGTACTTCGGCGGCGAGGTACCCGCTCCCGGCGAGCCCACTGACCTGGACAAGGACCTTGAAGCCCTGGCCCTGGCTACTCCGGGCAGGGTAGAAGGCCTGATGGACCAGCTCCTTTTCAGCAATGCCCTGTCTGAGATCTGGAGGCTGGTAGGCAGGACCAACAAGTATATCGATGAGACTGCCCCCTGGGTGCTGGCAAAGACCGAAGAGGGCAAGGCCCGCCTGACAACGGTCCTGTACCACCTGGCTGAGTCCCTGCGCTTCATATCGGTCCTGATATCGCCCTTCATGACCCGGACCCCCGTTGAGATCCAGAGACAGCTTGGCATAAAGGATGAGGTTTCATGGGACAGCCTGAAGGAATTTGGCAGGCTGAAGCCGGGAACCAGGGTCTGCCGCGGCGAGGTCATATTCCCCAGGCTGGATGTAGCTGAAGAGCTCAAGGCCCTCGAGCACCTGACTGAAAGCAAAAAGGACAGCGACGGCGCCGCAAACGGCAATGGGTCCGGCAGCGGTGCGGCAAAGGAGGACGGAGCAAGAAGCAGTGAATCAAAACAGGCAGGGGTTCAGGCCGCCGGCAAGGAAGCAGAAGGCCGGGAAAGCCTGCCGGAGATCACTATAGATGACTTTGCAAAGCTCGACCTCAGGGTCGCCAGGGTCATAGCAGCGGAGAAGGTCGAGAAAGCCGACAAGCTTTTGAAGCTGACCCTGGACGTGGGTGGACAAAGCCGCCAGGTGGTGTCAGGCATAGCCAGGCATTATGAGCCCCAGGACCTCGTCGGTAAAAATGTCGTGATCATAGCGAACCTTAAGCCGGTCAAGCTGAGGGGGATCCTCTCCGAGGGGATGATACTCGCTGCTTCCGACTCAAGCGGGAAGCTGGAGGTCGTTTCAGTATCCGGTGAGATCGAAAGCGGGGCAAAAGTAAATTAAGGGGTTGACACAAGATGCTTTTTGACAGCCATGCCCATCTGGACGATAAAAGATTTGACGAGGACAGGCACGAGCTGATAAGGGAGCTGCCCAAACGGGGCATTTCCTATGTGCTCAATGCGGGGGCGGATATGAAGTCTTCCCGCCTGTCCGTAAAACTGGCAGAAACCTATTCATTCATATATGCATCCGTAGGGGTCCACCCCCACGATGCTGCCAATATGAAAGACTCCGATCTGAAAGCCCTGGCGGAGATGACCAAAGCTGAAAAGGTGGTTGCCATAGGCGAGATCGGGCTGGATTACCACTACGATTTTTCCCCCAGGGATATCCAGCGGGAGCGGTTCGCCCAGCAGCTGGCGCTGGCAGGAGAGCTCGGCCTGCCTGTGATAATACATGACAGGGAAGCCCACGGCGATACCCTGGATATACTCAGGGCCCACAGGTCTGTATTGAAGGGCGGCGTCATGCACTGCTATTCAGGCAGCCGGGAAATGGCCGGGGACTTCCTTGACCTTGGCCTGAAAATCGCCCTTGGGGGAGCTGTGACCTTCAAAAATGCCGCCAGGCCGGTAGAAGTTGCAAAATACGTGCCCCTGGAAGAACTTTTGATAGAGACTGACTGCCCCTATATGACTCCCCACCCCTTCCGCGGCAGCCGCAACGATCCCGGGCTGGTCAGGCTGGTCGCCGAGCGCATCGCAGAGATACGGGGCCTGGATATGGCTGAGGTGGCCAGGGTGACCCTTGAGAATGCATGCGCCCTTTTCGGCATAGATCGGACATAGCCTGAGCCGGCCGGCTACCAGGCTTGCTGCCCTCTTTTGCATCTAGGCTCCGGAAGCTTGATGGTATGTTATACAGACGTATGTATAAAACCCTATATAAAAAGGTATAATCTTGAATACGGGCTTGCGATTTCCTGGTGCAGGTCCCAAAATGTTAAAAAGCTTTGACAAAATATTAAGAATGTATTACAATGATACCATCAACTCCCCGTTTCCTAGATTATTGAAGGAGGGTGAATATGTCTTCACACAGACGGGGCTATGCATGGGCCAGGATCACGCTGGTACTCATGATAGCTCTCATAGTTGCCGGCAGCGCAACATTGATGCTTACCCAGCGGCTGCGCAGCAGGACCAGGCAGGTTACGCTGAACTACGATGGGTATAGCATAAGCTTTCAGACATTTGACACAAAAGTAGCAGACATCTTAGCAAGATATGATATAGAGCTGGGACCCGGAGACGAAGTGACCCCGGGTGTCAACGAAGCACTAAAGGACGAAACAAGCATCACCATAAAGCGGGCTATGGCAATAGATGTGACCGCTGACGGTAAAACTACTACTGTTTACCTTACCGGGGGTACAGTAAAGGATTTTCTGGACAAAGCCGGTGTTACCTTAGGAGAGAATGATTTGATAAACATTCCCTTAGATACAGTTGTCAAACCAAGGGATTCGATAAAAGTTACGCGAATCGACGAAGACCTCATTGTTGAGACCGAAAGCATCCCCTACAAGGTAGTCACAAAGAAAAACAATGATCTGGAAGAGGGAGTTACCAGAGTAATAAGCGAAGGCAAGGAAGGTGTGCTGGAGAGAAGGATACAGGTAGTTTACCGTGACGGTGAGGAAGTCTCCCGTACAGTAGTCAGCGAGACGGTAGTCAGACAGCCCCAGGACCGCGTGGTTGAAAAAGGCACGGCAAAGTTTGTCCTGATAGCATCCCGCGGTACGAAAGAGAAATACACCAAGGCAATGACGATGAGGGCTACTGCCTATACGGCCGGCTATGAAAGCACCGGCAAAAAGCCCGGTGACCGCTACTATGGCATAACTGCCAGCGGCAAGAAGGTAAAGCCTTATCATACGATAGCAGCACCAAAGTCGATCCCCTTTGGCACCAGGGTATATATACCCGAGCTTGTCGAGTTCTGGAAAAAACGGGGCGTGACGATAAGCGGCATCTTCGTTGTTGAAGACAGGGGTGGTGGCATCAAGGGCAACAAGATCGACATCTATATGGAAGATGAAAGTACTACTAAGATTTGGGGAGTCAGAAACGTAACAGTCTATATTCTGGATTGACACACAGGGGCAGATAAGTATTCTGCCCTTTCCTTTTGCGCATATATAACACAAGGAGGTAGCGGATGCAGTCCCTGACATCGCCAAGATACTTGAAAGAGCTGCTTGAGCGGCATGGTTTTCATTTCAGCAAGAGCCTGGGGCAGAACTTTCTGATTGACAGGAACATCTTGAACAAGATCATAGAAGGAGCCAGGGTCACAAGCTCCGACTATTGCCTGGAGGTCGGGCCGGGCGTCGGCACCCTGACCCGTGCCCTGGCCGAAAAAGCTGCATTTGTCGCAGCTGTAGAGATAGACAAGAGGCTTTTGCCTGTGCTCGAGGAGACCCTGGAGGGCCTGGACAACGTAAGGGTGATCCATGGCGACATCCTCAAGCTGGATATAGGCAGGCTGGCGGCGGATGTGTTCTCCGGCAGCCCCTTCAAGGTGGTAGCCAACCTTCCCTATTACATAACTACGCCTATCATAATGAGGTTTCTGGAGGAGGACCTGCCCTTTACCACGATAGTCATCATGGTCCAGAAGGAGGTGGCCGAACGGATGTCGGCAGCCCCCGGGACCAAGGATTATGGCGCATTGACCGTAGCCGTGCAGTATTATACCAGGCCCAGGATCGTTGCCAGGGCGCCTGCCAGTGTGTTCATGCCGCCACCTAAGGTAGACTCCGTGGTCATAGCCCTGGAACGGCGGGATGAGCCTCCTGTCATGGTCAAGGACAAGGCCGGTTTTTTCAGGATGATAAGCGCCCTGTTCAGCCAGCGGAGGAAGACCCTGCTCAACACCCTGTTGGCCTCGGGCCTGACTGATCTTGGCAAGGAGGACCTGACACATAGGCTGGCCTCAGCAGGCATAGACCCCAGACGGAGGGCGGAGACCTTAAGCCTTGAAGAGCTTGCCAGACTTTACAACAGCATAGCCTGAGAGCTTCACATATCCCTGTTTTTTACCGGATCCGGGCATCCGCCGGTAAAAATCAGGGATTCTTTTTTTGCATTTGATACATATATTAGTAAAGATACGGCATAGGTATACATATGCAAAGGCTTGTAAGGGAGGGATAAGTGTTGGCAAGCAATAATTTCAACCGCTTTTTTGTCATGCTCGAGCCCATGGACGGCGGTTTTGGCCTAAACGGCGGAAAAGAGCCTGCTGGATACTGCAAGTTTGAAATACGGAAAAACCGCGGGCGGCTGCATATATACCTGCAGGATTTGAAACCCATAGACAAGGACAAGGGAATATACGAGCTGGTGCTTTTATCGACCCGGGGCGGTATCAGCCCCATAAGGCTTGCCGGCTTGAAAATCGGCGAGGACGGGAAATATGAGGAGATCATGGACTTCGATCCGGCCAATATAAATGGCTCCGGGCACGGGCTGAACATGTTCCAGGGCATAGCCGTGGTACCGGTGCTGAAATCAGAAGGCAAGGCCAGGATCGCCTTGACCGGCCTGATCGACAAGCGGGCGGAACCGGATTTCAGGGGGATCATTGCCGACTGGCTGGCGCCGTCCCATCTCACCGGGGCAGAAGCCCCGGAAGGCCAGGCCATGGCTGAGACCACAACAAAGGAAGACCTAACAGAAGAGCCTCCAAAAGAGGAATGGCCTTTGGCTGAAGAGGATGAAGCGGACGATATATACGCTGCCGGCTATAATGCTGAAAGCCTTGACGCGGGAGGGGAGACAATAGGCGGCGCAGACCTGCCTGCAGAGGCTGACCCTATGACCAGGGTTCCGGACAGCGGGGGACCGGATCAAAATGATATCAAGGACCTGGCTGTTGACAACGAGGCTGCCCGGGATGACGACCATTTTGAATATGAGATCACATATCCGAATGAGTATGACAAGGAGCCAATCGATCTGGAAGGCGCTGAGCGCGCAAATAGCACGGAAGGCTCAGGCAGCGCCGGGAACCTTGTGACCGGCGAAGGCACAGAAGACGTAGAGAGCACTGAAAGCCTTGACAGCCTTGAAGGCTCCGAATCCACAGAAATCGATGATAGTGTCGAAACCACCGAGGATGCGGAGTTCGGTGCGGATTTCGACAACCTGTCCCCTGAGGACTTTGAGTATGAATACACCTATGATGAACCCTATGATTACCGCGACTACTTCGACGATCTGAACAAGGAACACTATAAAGAGCCTGCCGGGGCAGTTACATACTGGGACAAGGTAAAGGGCTATTACAATACCTTGTTTGAAAGCCGCAAAAAGGTTTGCCCCTTTGACGCGCCCGGTGAGGTAGACTGGGTCAGGATCGACGGGCTGAAGGATGACCCTGCTTCCAATGCATACTATGGGTGGGGAGGCTACCATCCCGGATGGAACAGGCCGGACCACTACCTGGTCGGCCTGCAAAGAGAAAAGGGCAAGGTGAAGTATGTCATATACGGCCTGCCCGGAATGTACAGCGCCGTGCCCCCCATGTCCATATACGGCCTGTCGAAATGGCTGCCCAAGAAAAACGGCCAGGGCATGGGCTACTGGCTCCTGTATATCGACGCTGAAACGGGAGAAATAGCATATCCGGATCAGTAGTCGGTCAGACTATAAAAGATACTGAAATAAGGCAGATTACGCCTGGCGATCTGCCTTTATTTTTTAAATTCCCTGCCCTTACCGCCTGATACGCCACGATACCGCCTAATCAAAGAATTATCAGGGAAATGTACAGATGTATATATGTATTTAAATTTTTATGTGTAAAAAAGTTTTAACAATCTCTTTATTCTTAAACGAAGTTGTGGTAAAATTAGAAAAGCGTAGTTACCAGTATTTACTATAAAATACAGCGTTCGACAAAACTAAATAATACATGACGAAGCAGGTCAAATATTGAAACTTGCTGTAAAACTTAAACTGAGGAGGAGTATCAATGGTGGAAAAAACCAGGGTGATTGTCATCGATGACAATCCGCACATCAGAGACATTCTCGAATCTTTCATCAGCTTGCAGGACGACATGGAATTTGTCGGATCTGCAGGGGACGGCCTGAAGGGCAAGGAGCTTATTGAGACCCTACAGCCGGATGTAGTGCTGCTTGACATGGTGATGCCCAAGCTGGACGGGCTGGGGGTACTGGAGGAGCTGGCCAAGTCGGAGTCAGATCATCAGCCTGCTGTCATCTGCCTGTCTGCAGTCGGACAGGAGGAGCTGGTGCGCCGTGCAATCGATCTTGGGGCAAAGTATTATATGATCAAACCCTTTGATTTCGAGATGATACTCAGCAGGATCAGGGAAGTCGCCGGGTCGCCCAAGGCTACCGTACGCAGGTCCGTACCTGTAGTAAACCAGCAGCCGCAGCGCAACCTGGAGGAAAGGATCACGAGCATTTTCCTGACTATCGGTATACCGGCCCATATCAAGGGATATCATTTCCTGAGGGAAGCTATCAAGATGGTCGTTGAGAACAACGACATAATCAACAGGATCACCAAGGAGCTGTATCCAGGCATAGCCAAGAAGTTCAATACCACGCCCAGCAAGGTTGAAAGGGCCATCAGGCATTCCATCGATGTTGCATGGAGCCGGGGCAAGGTAGAAAACATAAACCAGCTATTCGGGTATACTGTATACGATAAAAACGACAAGCCTACCAACGGTGAGTTCATAGCCCTCGTTGCTGATAAACTTTCAATGGAATATTCGGCCTGATATGGGTGAAGCACCCTTTATGCAGGCCTCTATATACATGTACTGACACTTGGTTTTATATATCAGCAATAATATTGCCGGCATTTTGTCGGCATTAGTTTTAAACAGGGGTTGTGGAGACTGTGGAAAACGCGCCTTTTTTTCCACAAGTCCAAAATCCTAAAATACAAGGAATTTGGGGATAACCATGTTGATATGTGGATAAGTCCGTAAAAAAGCTGTGGACAACTTCCTTTTTTGATGGTATATATACTACTATATGTAGTTAGAGCATGCCTGTTTACACACAATACCCTTCCCTGCATAAAATATAGGGAAGGGGGGTGAAGGGCTTGATAGAATTTGGCAGTGATGGCTGGTTCGGTGTTATCAGTGATGAAATTACATTTGAGAATATAAGCATCACCGCCCAGGCTGCTGCCGATTATCTGACCGATACATGCAGCAACCCGGCTGTTGTGCTCGGGTATGACACCCGCTTCCTGTCCAGGGAATATGCCTGGACCATAATGCGGGTCCTCACCGGAAACGGCATAAATGTGTACCTTCACAAGAAGCCTGTACCTACAGCCTTTTTATCCCTGTCCACCGCCTTGTACAAGGCTGATCTTGGTATCATGGTCACCGGAGAGGGGAGACCAGCCAGGTACACAGGCCTGGCCTTCAGGCTGGCGGGAGGAGTGCCGGCAGGAGAGACCTTCATGTCCGACCTGTTCAATTATTTGTATAGAAGGTATCCAAGGCATGCCGACGAAAACAGGGAGCTGCTCAAATATATAGATGTATTTTCAGATTATCTGGCGCTGGCTGCCGGCCTTTTCAGCCCGGACGGGCAGGGTCAGAAAGCCCCTGTGGTGATATATGACGCCTGCTTTGGCAGTGTCGGAGGCTACTTTAAGGATATATTGGAGCACCTGGGGCTGGACTCGACAGCGATCCGGTCAAAGCCCAACCCGGGCTTTACGGACTGTGCTCCCCAGCCGAACAAGAGAAACCTGCAGCTTGCAGGCAAGCTTGTCAAGCAGAAAAAGAGCGATATAGGCCTGTTTTTCAATGGAGACGGAAGCCGGCTCGGTGTGGTGGATTCAAACGGAGAGATCGTGCCAGACCATTGGGTTTCTGCCATTGTCCTCAAGGAATGGCTGGATATCAAGGGCTGCGACCTGAGGGTATATACAGACCTGCTTACCCCGTCCATTTCGGTGCCCTTGCTGTCATCCATGGGGAAATCCCCCTTGCCCTTATACCGGCTTTATGAGCAAAAGGAGGATCCCGGGCTGGCGGTCGTATGGGACCGGCACTCTGTCTACTGCGGTGGCTTCATACCTGACAGGGATGCAATGGCCGAGGCCCTGCTGCTGATCAGGGCGCTTGTGCGGCACGGGCTTGACTGGCAGGCCTTGCTGGCCGATATCATCAAGGTAACGGGCATGCGTTCATACAGCACCCGGTCTCTCAATATGGATAAAAGCACCTGGGCCAGGAAGATGAAGCTGATAACCGGCCAGGGCTTTTTGCCCGAGGAGCTGGGCAGCATAATCAATACGGAGGAGAACGGGGACCTAAAGCTGTGGCTGGATGACGGCTCCTGGCTGGGCTTCTGCTTCAATCCCAAGGAGGAGCATCTGTCGATTTACTATGATGCCCCGGGCTTGGGGCAGGCAGATGAGAAGCTGGACTTGATTGTCAGCCTGATGTTGTATTAAAATATTCATCTGGCAGGAAGTTTATATACCAAAGCGAATAATACTATTCGATTTTCTCAAAATGCGGGTTTTATAATGAAGGTTTGTGTATATAATATACTGAAAATAAAGCCTGACAACGACCCTGCCGTTTTACGATTGTATATTTAGCTCAATATTGCTTCAGCCGAATATGGAGGGATGACCAATGGCTTACAAGAAATGTCCGCGCTGCAGTCTTAACTACATCAAAGACACCGAGGTGCTGTGCAAGGTCTGTCTGGAGGAAGTCGGAGACTCTTTGAGAAACAGCGATGAAGAAGAGGAATATGATATCTGCCCCGAATGCGGAGAGCAGATCATAAAGGCCGGTGAAGAGATGTGCTACCAGTGCGCACTGGAGCAGGCAAAGGAAGAGCCGGATATAGAGGACCTGAAGGATAAGGACTGGGACAGCTATGCCCATGATGATGATGATGCAGTGATATTTGACGACGATGATACGGATGAGCTGCAGGAGATCGAGATCGAGCTGGACGAGGATGTGGATGAACTGGAGGAGAATGAATAAATTTGTCATTAAGGGCTAAACTACCCTCAAGCACAATTGATGGGATGGTGAAGCCGTGATAGATTCTGAAGCTTTGGAAAGGATTAAAAAAGCCGTAGAATCCAACAAGGGACAGAGAGTAAAGCTGAAAGCCAATCGTGGACGCCGCAAATCCTATATAAAGGAAGGTATTATAGACGATACCTATGGCAATATCTTCACAGTCAGGGTCGATATCGACACAAAGGCTGTACAAACGCTTTCATATACTTATTCAGATGTCCTGACCTCTACAGTTGAGCTGGTTGTATGCAGCAGCAACGAACGAATATGCGCCGGCTAGCAGCCGGACAAAAAAGAAGGCGTAAAAGCCTTCTTTTTTTATCATATTTGCCGCTCCTTCCCTATATTATATAGTATGAAAAAAGTATGGACAATTGTATCCATAGATAGGGGAGGAGGAGCTACATTGGCTATTGAATGCAGGAGAGATCTGCTCAGGCTGGACCAGGTAGTCAGTGAGGAAACTTACCGGGCATTGGTAGAGGGTGATGTTAATATACCGGAAACAAAAGCGCCGGTCGCGAGGGTACTGGATATAAGCGGCCGTGCGATAATCGGCAGCAGGGAAGTCATCCAGGATAAGGTCATGGTCGAAGGCGTACTGCACTATGATATCCTGTATGTGCCGGAGGGGGAGGAACAGGTAGAGGCTGCCGAGGCTGATATCGGGTTTACGCAGTATCTCGATGCGCCCGGTGCCAAGCCCAAGATGTCCGCCTGGCTCGGTGTCGACATAGAGCACCTGGAGTATGAGCTGATATCGGGACGCAGACTTAATGTCAAGGCAGTGCTTAACTTAAGCGGCAAGGTCAGCCAGGTGACGGAGCTTGAGGCTGTAAGGGATTTCGATGCCCTGTCCGATGTACAGGCATTGAGCGAGCATGTCGAAGCCAGCATCAGCGCAGGGGCCGGCCTTACTCAGGCCATGGTGCGGGAGGATCTGGAACTGACTGATGCCATGCCTTCCATAAGAAAAATCCTCAAGAAAGATATCGGCCTGAGGATCAAGGACAAAAAGGTGCTGGACAACAAGGTCACGGTAAACGGCACAGCGGACATAAGGCTTCTGTACCTTTGCGAGGATGAGGATGAGCCCTTCCATTTCATACAGCATGAGATAGGCTTCACCCATACCATCGACATCCCCGGGGCATACCAGGGCATGGATTGCACAGTGGATGCCGAGGTATCTGAATTCTATGCAGATCCAAGGGAGGACATAAACGGAGAGTTCAGGATAATCGATGCTGAGGCCATTATAAATCTGGAGGCTGAAGTCTTTGAGCCCCTGGGGCATGATATACTGGTGGATGCCTACAGCCCCTCGGTGCCCATGGAGCTGAAAAAGCGCAAGGTCACCCTGTCGCGGTTCGTAGGGGAAGGCCGGGATCAGGCTGTCGTCAAGGAAAGCATCACCTTCCCGGCAGGCATTCCCAAGGCCAGACGGATACTCTTTGCAGACGTCAAGCCCGTGGTTACCGATGAGCGGGTCGAAGCCGGCAAGGTCATACTGGAGGGGGTACTGTCAACAAGGCTGATCTATCAGACCAACGATCCGGACCAGCTTTTGGGCAGCTTCAGTGAAGACATACCCTTCAGCCACACGCTTGAGATCGAGGGCGCAGACAGCGGAATGAGCTGCATGAGCGAGGTCCATGCTGAAAACCTTGTTCACGCCCTGCTGGCTCAGGATGAGGCAGAGCTCAAGGTGGTCCTGTCCGTAGGCGCCCGTGTCACCCACACCTATGACAAGGAAGTGATCATCGGCGCAGACGAGGCGGACCAGTCCCTGGCTCAGGATAGCGGCATATACATATACTTCGTCCAGCCCGGCGACAACCTGTGGTCCGTTGCCAAGAAGTACAACACCACGACATCGGCCATCAGGAGGTTCAACGATATCGATGAGGACGGCAGGCTGGTGCCCGGCACAAGGCTGATCATATACAAAAAGCTGAACTCGCCGGCTATATGAATGCAGGTACCGGAAAGCGTCAAATATAGATACATATTGCAGACAAAGCTGAGGGGCTATGCCTTTCGGCTTTTTGTTTTGCGGCTTTAGGTGAATATTGTATAAGGGTATAGAGGAATTGGCATTTCTAATATATAATAATAAGCAAAATAATCTGAACAGAAGGCTGGACCAGATGAGACAGATCAGCTTGAGGGCTCCGGGCAAAATAAACTGGACCCTGGATATTATGGGCAGGCGTCCGGACGGGTATCATGAGGTCAGGATGCTCATGCAGTCCGTAGACCTGTATGATGAAATAACCATAATGGCCGGCGGCACGGGCATTACCGTAGTCAGTGATTTTGAGGGTATGCCCCTGGATGAGCGGAACACAGCCTGGAAAGCCGCAGCCCTCCTTATGGACATGGCCGGGGCTTCGGAGGGAGTGAAGATCAGCATCAAAAAGAGGATCCCCATGGCAGCAGGCATGGCCGGCGGGAGCGCAGATGCGGCAGGTGTCCTGGTCGGGCTCAATGAGCTGTGGGGCCTGGGCCTGAACGTGTCTCAGCTGGAAGCAATAGGCCTTGAGGTAGGCGCTGATGTCCCCTTCTGCATAGCAGGGGGTACTGCCATAGCCGAAGGCATAGGGGAGATGCTTACCCGCCTTGAGCCCATAGAAGGCATCTGGCTGGTGGTGGTCAAGCCGCCCTTTGGGGTTTCCACCGCTGAAGTATACAAGGCGTTCAGGATGGATAAAAATAACAGACACAATGATACAGAAGATATATATCAAAAGCTTAAAGCCGGGGATTTCAAAGGCCTGGCTGCAATCGGGCTGTCCAATGCGCTGGAGCAGGTCACCGTCTCCATGCATCCTGAAATAGCCGCGATAAAGGAGGAGCTTTTGAGCCTGGGTGCTGCCGTGAGCCTTATGACAGGCAGCGGCCCGGCGGTATACGGTGTTTTTGAAGATCAGGCAGCAGCGCGGTTCGCACAAGACCACATGAAAAAAACCTATTTCCAGACCTATCTGACCAGGACCCGAGGCAAAGGCATAGAACTCATTTAGGGAGGCAGATGCAAATGAATAAGATCAACGCTGTAATACTGGCGGGCGACAACAAAAAGGAAGAGCTGCTGGAGGGCGTCACCAACAAGGCCCTTATGCAGATAAAGGGCAAGCCTATGGTCCAGTTCGTAGTGGATGCCCTTCGCGACTCCGGCTGTATCGACAAGATCTCCATAGTCGGGCCTGTGGAGGAGCTCAAGGCACATTTGGGTGACAAGGTGGATCATTACTGCGAAGGCAGGGACCACCTGTTTGACAACGTAAGCGCAGGCATGGAGCCATTCTCAAAGGATACTGCCGTCCTGCTCGTGACCTCCGACATACCCATGATCACCGGCGTAATGGTAGCGGATTTCGTGAGCCGCTGCCGGGAGATCGGAGCTGACCTGTGCTACCCCATCATAGAAAAGCAGCTCAATGAGCAGCACTTCCCCGGCGTGGAGCGCACCTATGTCAAGCTGAAGGAAGGCACCTACACCGGCGGCAACATCATCTACTTGAATCCCCAGGCCTTTGACCGCTGCGCAGAGTTTGCCCGCAAGCTGATAGACTACCGGAAGAAGCCCTGGAAGACCGGCAGGCTGCTTGGGCTCAAGTTCCTTGTGGGCCTGTTCGTTGGCATGCTGACGATACCGGATATAGAAGAGCGCTTTTCCGAGCTTCTGGACATCAAGGCCTCAGCGATCGTAACGCCCTACCCCGAGATCGGCAACGACGTGGACAAGCCCAGCGATGTGGAAATGGTCAGCAATTACTTTGAAAAGATTGCGTTTTGATCTGATATATATTTTGTATAGACAGGTATAAACATATATATTGTGTCAATACTCCTAATAGAAGCTAAAGTAAACACGGGGGTATTGACATGAAAAGGCTCCTATGCATGATCATGATCTTTGCCTTGGCTGCAGGCCTTGCGCTTTTATGCACAAGCAGCGGCGGCAGGCCGGCAAGGGGAGATATACTGAGATTTCACATAATAGCCAACAGCGACTCCCCTGAAGACCAGGCCCTTAAATACGCCGTGAGGGACGAGCTGGTGTCAGTCTTCAACCAGGCATTCAAAAACGCCTCGGGCATAGAAGAGGCGAAAGCGCTGGCCCTGGCCAGGCTGGATGAGTTCGAGAGCCTGGCTGTGCGAAAAATCAGGAGTGAAGGCTTTGATTATCCTGTCAGGGCTGAGCTTGGCATATATGAGTTCCCCACCAGGGCATACGGCGACCGGGTGTATTCCGCCGGGGCCTACGAGGCCCTCAGGGTCATCATCGGCGATGGCAGCGGGGCCAACTGGTGGTGTGTCATGTTCCCTCCCCTGTGCTTTGTTGATGCGTCCTCAGGGACCGTAGCAGAGCCCGAAGCCGGGGATACGGATGAAGGAGGCGGAGCCAATGCCACCCCTGGACCGGGAGAGCCCGGAGAAGTCAGGATCGAATACAGGTTCAAGCTCCTGGTATGGTGGGAAAGCTTTATAAACTGGCTCTCGAGGATATTTTCCTGAATAAGCAGTTAAGCAGGTATCAAGCAAGGGCCCATCGTCAACGATGCTTATGAAATTTTAGATTTTAGAATTAGCTTAATGGGTGCGTAAGGCACCTTTTTTTGTTGCTCATTTATATAGACACAAAAGGGCATACTCGCAATAAGCGGCCCTTTTTCCTTGCATGCCAGGCCTTACCGCGGCTGTTGAGGAAACATTTGACACGTATATGGCTTTTTGGTTTAGCAAACATATGATTAAGGCTTCTTATGAAAGGAAGATAACAATGTCAGACCGCAACAGGCTCAAGATCGTTTCAGTGCTGGCCGCATTTCTTTTTATAGCTGCTGCGCTCAATGCATACTATACTGACAGATCGGCGGCCGAGGCTGCCGCCCTGGGCTGGGGCTCATCGGGAGACAAGGTGAATGAGATCCAAAGCAAGCTGAAGCAGTGGGGTTATTACGACGGGCCGATCACCGGCTACTACGGTGAGCTTACATATAAGGCCGTAAGGCTCTTCCAGCAGAAAAACGGCCTTAAGGTAGACGGGATCGTAGGCCCGGAGACAGCAGCCGCCCTGGGGATCAACCTGGGAGGCGGGGCTCCGGCTTCGAGTGCATCAGCAGGCGGCGGCGGCAATCAAAACGACATTTACCTCCTGGCCAGGGTCGTACATGGTGAGGCCAGAGGCGAGCCCTATGTCGGCAAGGTAGCCATAGCGGCCGTAGTGCTCAACAGGGTCAGGCACCCGGATTTCCCCAACACCATAGCGGGTGTCATATACCAGCCCGGAGCATTTACGGCGGTCGATGACGGGCAGATAAACCTGACCCCTGACGAGGAGTCCCTGAAAGCCGCCAGGGATGCCATGAACGGCTGGGATCCCACCTACGGGGCTATCTACTACTGGAATCCGGCGACGGCTACCAGCAAGTGGATATGGTCAAGACCAATCCACATAAGGATAGGTAAACACGTTTTCGCAAAATGAATGCAGCGTAAATGAATGCAGCCTTACGGGAGGTATAAACGATGACAAGATGGGCTTTGCCCGTTGTACTGGCCCTTGCTCTGGTTATGACCGGAATATGGGGTTACAACCAATACACCCTGAATCGTCAATACGGCATCCACATGGACAATATCTATCAAAAGTCCTTTTATGACCTGGTGGCGAGCGTAGGCAGCACGGAGATAAAGCTGTCAAAGCTCATGGTCAGCAGTGACCGGGGCCAGCATATCAGGCTCCTTACTGACATCAGCAGGCAGGCGGACTATGCGCAGACCAACCTGAGCCAGCTGCCAATCTCCCATACAGCGATCCAAAAGGCTCAGAAGTATCTGAACCAGCTTTCAGACTATGCAAAGTACCTCAACAACAAGGTTTCTGACGGAAAAATCATCACCACAGAGGAAATGGACAACCTGCGCGAGCTCTATCGAAATGCGGTCCGGCTGAATGCCGACCTGGTGCGGCTCGACAAAGAGGTGCAGAGCGGCAAGGCAGGATGGAGAGAGATAGCCAAAAAGGGGAAGTCCACCTTTTATGAAGCCTCCAATGACCTGGTAACGAAGCAGTTTGTCGAGATAGATCAAAGGGGCATAGAATACCCGACACTGATATATGACGGGCCGTTTTCCGAGGCCCTAAAGGACAGGGCGGACATAAAAGGGACTGTCATAAGCCGGAAAAAGGCGGAGGAAATCGCCCGGGAGTTCATCGGCAGCAACCTGGTCAAGGAGATCAGGTTCAGCAGCGAGGGCAGCGGGGAATTTTCCACATGGGGCTTTGATGTGACACTAAAAAACTATGACCACCCCTATTATATACAGATCAGCAGGAAGGGCGGCAAGGTAGTGAACCTGATCGGCCAGTACAAGGACGGCACTCCCAGGCTTTCGGTCGAACAGGGCAAGGAAAAGGCCGCTGCCTTCCTCAATGAAAAGGGATACGCCAACATGGTGCCGACATACCAGCAGAAGTACGGGTCCGTATCCGTCATCAACTTTGCGTACTCGGAAAACGGGATAATATTCTACCCTGACCTCATAAAGGTCAAGGTCTCACTGGAAGACGGGAGGATCCTGGGCTTTGAAGCCCGCAACTACCTGATGGCCCACAAGGAGCGGGACCTTGAGGAGCCGAAGCTTTCCCTCGAGGAGGCCCGCAAGCTGGTCAGCTCCAAGCTGGAGCTTCTGTCTGCAAGGCTGGCTGTGATCCCCACTGACGGCGGGAACGAGCGCTTTTGCTATGAATTCAAGGGAAAGTATATGGGCAATCTCTACATCGTGTATATCGACGCCATGACCGGACAGGAAGCGGATATTTTGCAGATAATCGATACCGAGAACGGTTTCCTGGCAATGTAGGCAAAAACTACAGAGGATAAGGGGTAGTATACGGGAAAAGCTATATGTGCGGCACAAGCCGCGCACTCAAAGGAGGTATCGATATGGCTCGAAACGGTGGTATAATGTCTGAGGAGCTCAAAGCTGAGATAGCTAAAGAGCTGGGCGTGTACAACATCGTGAAGAATGAGGGCTGGGGAAGTGTATCTTCCAGAGATTGCGGCAATATCGTAAAAAAGGCCATAGAAATGGCCGAGCGCAATATAGCCCAGAACCGGTAGCAGCTTAATATCGATGCACCAATAAGGGAAAAGCGAAGGGATCCTCCTTCGCTTTTCTTCTTGGCAAGGATATGACAAATGTATCCATCCGGCCTTGTTTAACACAATAGATGGGATGTCAATATTATATATGTCAACATTCAGGGCAAAGGGCTATGATCCTCTGCTATGGGATATTGTCTTATCAAAGCTGGCATAGTAGAATATAGGTACATTGCACGGGTCCTTATGGCTAAGGCGGCCTGGCTGAAAGGAGAATTTCAATGGATGATCGTCCCATAGGCGTGTTTGATTCAGGCTTGGGCGGTTTAACTGTAGTGAAGGAGCTGAACAGGCTGCTGCCTGAGGAAAGCATCGTCTATTTCGGGGATACCGCCCGTGTTCCCTACGGTACCCGGTCAAGGGATACTGTAATGAAATATTCGGAGCAATGCATAAGGTTTTTGCTCAGCAAGGACATTAAGATGGTGATAGTGGCCTGCAATACCGTCAGCGCTACCAGCCTTGAAGCCTTGAAGAAAAAGTTTGACATACCCATTCTGGGTGTGATAGAGCCAGGTGCCCTGGCGGCAGTCAAGGCTACGCGCAATAAAAGAGTAGGGGTCATCGGCACCGGCGGGACGATCAAGAGCGGGGCTTATCCCGCAGCTATCAAAAGGCTGGACCCGGGCATATCAGTCTTTGAAAAGGCATGCCCGCTTTTTGTCCCCATCGTGGAGGAGGGCTGGAGCGGTACCGAGGTTGCCCGGCTTACAGCCCGGGAGTACTTGGCCGGCATAAAGGACTCAGGCGTGGATACCCTGGTGCTGGGCTGCACCCATTACCCCCTCCTGTCCGGCGTCATATCGGAGGTCATGGGTCCGGACGTCAGGCTGGTCAACCCGGCTGAGGGCACAGCCGCCAGAGCCAGGGAGATCCTGATGGCCGAGGGACTCAAGAGGGAAAGCAAGGCCCCTGCCAGTACAGGCTTTTATGTCAGCGATATCGGTGAGCGTTTCCAGACCATAGGCGGCCATTTCCTGAATAAAGATATAAACGCTGAATATATAGAGATAGAGAAGTATTGAAGCGGAGCAAGGCTTTTGCAGATGGAGGTGCTACAGATGGATAAGAATATAATTCTGACCATTAGGGGCAGCCATCGGAACATGGATGGCGAAGACAGATCCATTGAGCTTGTTACTCAGGGGAGATTGTATAAAAAGAATGATGCCTATTATATAGAATACGAGGAAAGCGAGCTGTCGGGCATGCAGGGCACAAAAACCCAGATCTCCATCAAGGACGGCACCGTGATGATGGAGCGCGTTGGCAAGTATCCTTCCCAGCTCCTCTTTGAAAAGGGCAAAATGTACATAAACAGCTATGAGACTCCCTATGGGTCTATTCAGATCGAGGTATATCCCACCAGGGTCGACCATGATCTGGACGATAATGGCGGCAAGGTCGACCTTGAATATCAGCTTGGCATAGACGGGCGCTTTGTGAGCTCCAACGAACTGCAGCTTTTCTACCGGTAGTTTATTCTTTTTTGAAGTTTTATTTGACTAAAACTGGATTATATATTATTATAAATTTGTAACTGTCAGCATTTAACTTTATGCTCATCCTTACTATTTAGCGTAATACCCAGTTCCACCCCGAACTATTTTTACTTTCATGGATGAATATTTTAAAGTTGGCAACAATATTAATGATTTTCATAGACTGTAATTGGCTTTAGAGAGTTAACTATCGTTTTATGGGCATGACTCATATCTCCGGTTGCTTATCTAAACAATATAATATAAAAGTCTACATTATTTTTGATAAGTCCGCTTTATTACAGCGAGCTTTTTAAAGCTTGTGTACTTATATGTCGAAAAGCTTGTATTTAAATATGGAAAGAGAGGTTTTAAAGTTTGGATCTTAGCAATCTGAGTAACAACACCATCCTTGAGCTTAGGGAGTTTGGGAAACAGCTTGGCATCAAAAGCGTGACCAAGTATAAAAAGGAACAGCTTATAGAAATGGTTCAGGAAAAGCTGACGGAGATGTCCAAAACTCAAGGAAGGGCAGCCACAGCCCCGGGTACGGCCCAAGGCCCGGACCGGGCAGCAGCGCCGGCTACGGCTGCGAAACAGGAAGAGGCTGCAAAAAAGGAGATGCCCGCAGAGCAGGGCGCTGTCGCCGGACAGGGAGCAGGCCAGGCCGAAGCTTCCGCCAAGGCCAGTGAAACGACTGAAACGACAGCTCCCCAGGCAGCTTCATCCCAGGAAGACCAGCCCTTAAGGCGCAAAAGAGGCAGGCCTCGCAAAGCTGAGGCACAAGCGGACCAGGCTGAGAAAGAGACAGGCCCTGAAAGCGCCGCACCGGCCCCTGTAAAGCCGGATGCAGCAAAGGACTCCAGGGAGGTCTCACCGGAGGCCGCAGAAGCAGCGGAAGACAGAAATGAAGCCCGCAGCGCTGCCGCTGAGCAGACGGAAGATGATGAATACGAAAAAAAGGTAGCCTACGCGAGAAAATATTACAACACGTCCAATCCGGCAATTCCAGAGCTTTTGAATAACAGCGACGTTTCAGACGCAGAGGGCGTATTGGAGATCATGCCCGACGGATACGGTTTCCTCCGTCATGACAACTATCTGTCAGGCAGCAAGGACATATATATCTCCCAATCCCAGATAAGGCGTTTCAACTTAAAGACCGGGGACCTGGTGGCCGGCAAGACCCGTCACACCAAGGAGGGCGAAAAATACAAGGCCCTGCTGTATGTCACGGCAGTCAACGGGGTGAACCCCGAGGAAGCCATCTACCGCAAGCCCTTTGACGAGCTGACGCCCATATATCCGAATGAACGCATAACCCTTGAAAACAAGAAAAACCCCAAGGACCTGGCGACTCGCCTCATAGACCTGGTATCCCCGATCGGCAAGGGGCAGAGGGGACTCATCGTATCGCCTCCCAAGGCAGGCAAGACCACCCTGCTCAAAAAAATAGCCAACAACATAACCTTGAACCATCCTGATATTTACCTTATCGTACTCCTGATAGATGAGCGGCCGGAAGAGGTCACGGACATGCAGCGTTCCATAAAGGGCGATGTTGTCTATTCCACCTTTGACGAGCTGCCCGAGCATCATGTCAAGGTCGCGGAGATGGTCCTGGAGAGGGCCCAGCGCCTGGTTGAACACAAGCGGGACGTTGTCATACTGCTCGACAGCATCACCCGTCTGGCGAGGGCCTACAACCAGACGGTGCCTTCCACGGGCAGGATCCTGTCCGGCGGCCTTGAGTCCAATGCCCTGCACAAGCCCAAGCGCTTCTTTGGCAGCGCCAGGAACATCGAAGAGGGCGGGAGCCTGACCATAATCGCCACAGCCCTTGTTGAGACGGGCAGCAGGATGGACGACGTTATCTATGAAGAGTTCAAGGGCACGGGCAATATGGAGATACATCTTGACCGCAAGCTGTCCGAAAAGCGGATATTCCCAGCAGTGGACCTGTTCAAGTCGGGCACCCGGAGGGAAGAGCTTTTGATGACCCAGAAGGAGCTCGAAGGCGTATGGGCTATCCGCAAGAACCTGAGCGAAGGGCGGCCTGACCGGATCATGGAGATCATCATAAACGACCTTATGCGGACCAATTCCAACGATGAGTTTATAGACACCATGCTGGAGCACTTTAAGATGGTCGAGAAGGAGCTTGGCAGCGACAGGGATTCATACAGCAGGTATTGACCAAAGCTTCAAAAGCCTTTTGCATATATTGCACTTTAAAATAATTTGTGCTATACTGTCTTAGTTATGATAGCCTGCTTTACAGGCAGCAAATGATATGACAATGTTCATGATAATAGTCAAACTCCACGAAAGAGGTGAAAATAATGAAGCCAAACATTCATCCGCAGTATGGTGAAGCAGTGGTAAGATGTGCATGCGGTGAGACCTTTGTCACCGGTTCTACGAAAAAGGAGATCCGTGTTGAAATATGCTCCAAGTGTCACCCCTTCTTTACCGGAAAGCAAAAACTGGTGGATACCGGCGGTCGTGTAGAACGGTTCATGAAAAAATACGGAATGGACAAAAACAACTAACTTTCAGACCGGAAATGCAGATTGGGGTTCCCCTGGTCTGTATTTTTTTATCAACAGTAACACAAAAATAGAAGCTTTATAAGGATTTTACTCTCTTATATACAAGGCGGTGACCTTCAATGAAAAAAAGCATGATAGGCGGGCAGGCCGTACTGGAGGGCGTCATGATGAAAGCCCCTGAGGCCATGGCCATCGCCGTCAGGCGTGAAGACGGCACCATCGACCTGACCACGAGCAAGCTGACGCCGGCAAAGCATAGATACCCCATTTTGAAGCTGCCGGTGCTCAGAGGCATAATTGCTTTTGGCGAATCAATGGTCCTTGGCGTCAAGTCCATTATGACTTCTGCTGAAATGTACGGGTCGGACGAGGCCGAGCAATACAAGCCGTCAAAATTTGATGCCTTCATTGCCCAGAAAACGGGCAGGAGCCTGGAGGATGTGGCGATCTTTTTCGCCCTGGTCATAGCGATCATCTTTGTCGTGGGGATGTTCATCGTACTGCCGGCCCTGGCGGCAGGCTTTCTGCGGACGAGGATAAGCAGCCATGTCCTGGTCAACGTATTCGAAGGGCTGGTGCGCCTGACATTATTCCTCATATATATAGTCTCCATCTCCCGGATGAAGGATATCAAACGGGTATTTGAATATCACGGGGCTGAGCACAAGACCATACACTGTTATGAGCACGATGAAGAGCTTACGGTTGAAAATGCCAGGAAATACCCGACCCTCCACCCGAGGTGCGGGACAGCCTTTCTGCTCATAGTCATGGTCATAAGCATATTTATATTTTCATTTTTAGGGTGGCAGAATATCTTCGTCAGGATGGCCAGCAGGCTGGCCCTGCTTCCACTGGTGGCCGGGCTTTCCTACGAGGTCATCCGGCTGGCGGGGAAGAGCGATGCTCCCCTGGTGAAGGCCGTTATTTACCCTGGCCTGCTCCTGCAAAGGCTGACCACCCGCGAACCTGACGACAAGCAGCTGGAGGTCGCCATATGCGCTTTCAAGGCAGCCATGGCCACCTGTGGGGAGGATATGCCGTATGCAGACAAAGAGTCTGTCCTTGATGGAGGTACTTGCTGCGGGGCAGCGGCTGCTCAAGGCGGCAGGGGTTGAATCGGCCAGGCTGGACTGCGAGCTGCTATTATGCAGCGTCCTGCAGTGCGAACGCCACCACCTTTACCTAATGGGCGACAAGCCCCTTGACGCTGAGAAGCATAGGCGGTTCGAGGGCCTGCTTAGCAGGCGGCTCAAGGGCGAGCCCGTCCAATACATCCTGGGAAAGCGCGAATTCATGGGCCTGGAGTTTTATGTGGATAAAAGCGTGCTCATACCCAGGTTTGAGACTGAAATATTAGTAGAATACGTTATCTATGCCATAGGCAGGAGAAAGGCCAGCATACTGGATCTGGGCACGGGGAGCGGTGCCATTTCCGTAAGTCTGGCTGTTTATCTGCCCGAAGCCCATGTAGTGGCTATTGACATAAGCCGGGAGGCTCTTGAGGTTGCCGGGAAAAACGCAGACCGGCACAAGGTCGCCAGCAGGATCGATTTTATTGAAAGCGACATGTTTGAAGCCCTGGAAGGCGATGGCTTCCCGCATTGCTTCGATGCGGTCGTATCCAACCCGCCATATATAAGAAGCGGGGATATACAAGGGCTCATGAGGGAGGTCAGGGATTTTGAACCCATAAGCGCCCTCGACGGAGGGGCAGACGGCCTTGACTTCTACAGGGAGATAGCCTGCAAGGCGTTCAGGTTCTTGAAGCCCGGCGGCTTTGTCGCAGTTGAAATGGGCTATGACCAGTCGGCATGCGTAAGGGAGATTTTCAAAGGTACTGGCAAGTACGCCGAGGAACGGATTCTAAAGGACCTGTCTGGCATAGACAGGGTGGCTGTATTCTATAAACACGACAAGGAGTAGGCTTTATGATAGACAGGTTGAATGGTATTGAGGACAGATATGAAGAGCTTAGCCAGCTTATAGCCGATCCTGAGGTGATAAGCCGGCAGGACGAGTGGAAAAAGCTCGTCAAGGAGCATGCATCCCTGGAGGAGATCGTCAACAAATACAGGGAGCTGAAGCAGGTCCGCAAGGGGATAGACGAGGCCAGGGAAATGCTTAAGGAGAAGCTGGACAAGGAATTCAAGGAGCTCGTAGAGGCCGAGCTTGAAGAGCTTGAGGAAAAGCAGGCCGCCTTGGAGCATGAGATAAAGCTCCTGCTCCTGCCCAAGGACCCCCTGGATGAAAAGAACGTTGTCATGGAGATACGCAGCGGGGCAGGCGGCGAAGAAGCCGCCCTTTTCGGGGCCGAGCTGTTCAGGATGTACTCCAGGTTCTCTGAGCGGCAGGGCTGGAAGATAGAGATCATGAGTGCCAACTATACCGATATCGGCGGCGTCAAGGAGCTCATATTCCTCATCGAGGGCCAGGGCGCATACAGCCGCCTGAAATACGAAAGCGGGGTCCACAGGGTCCAGCGGGTCCCTGTCACGGAGTCCGGCGGAAGGATCCATACGTCGACGGCTACGGTGGCAGTCCTGCCCGAGGCCGAGGATGTTGATGTGGAGATAAACCCCAATGATCTGAGGATAGACGTCTTCAGGTCCTCGGGCCACGGCGGGCAGAGCGTAAACACAACGGACTCGGCGGTAAGGGTGACCCACCTGCCTACGGGTATGGTCGTCACCTGCCAGGATGAAAAATCCCAGCTCAAAAACAAGGAAAAGGCCCTCAAGGTCTTGAGGGCAAGGCTGCTTGACATGGCCAGGCAGGAGAAGGAAGCCGAGTATGCCCAGAACCGGAGGAACCAGGTCGGTACCGGCGACAGGAGCGAGCGCATCAGGAGATACAACTTCCCTCAGGGCCGTGTCACCGACCACAGGATCAACCTTACCTTGTACAAGCTGGATTCCTTCCTGGACGGCGACCTGGACGAAATGATAGACAGCCTTATCCAGCACAACCAGCTGGAGCTGCTTAAAGCTTCCGGGGATTAGGCTGATATACCTGATCCTCTTGTCAGGACCTGCCTTAGAATATGTATCGGGGCCTTCGAATACATTTAATTGGAGAGCTTATACACAAGAGGGGGTCTTGATACATGAATGCTATGCTGCTCAGTACAGTGGTCGGCACCTGCGCAGGGATAGCAGGCACAGGCCTGGGCGGGGCTCTGGCCTTTGCGCTGAAAAATCCGGGCAGGCGCTATCTAAGTACGGTCCTTGGGTTTTCCGCAGGGCTCATGATAGCGGTGGTCTGCTTTGACCTATTGCCCAGATCCGTTGAGACCGGCGGTCTGACCTACGGCCTGTCAGGCGCTTTTTCTGGCGTAGCTGCCCTGGTGCTACTCCAGGAGCTCCTGGATCGGATCAGAAGCAAGGCAAGGGGCGGGAGAGCTGCAGCCGGAAAAAAGGATTATATCAAGACAGGCATATTGCTTGGCATAGGGATCGCCCTGCACAATTTCCCCGAAGGCCTGGCGATCGGCACAGGGTTCACAGCCCTGCAGTCCTTTGGAACAGGCCTGAGCATAGTGATAGCCCTGCATGACATACCGGAAGGAATAGCGATGGCTACGCCAATGCGCATGGGGGGCATGAAAAGGCCCGGCGTGATACTGTCTGCCCTCCTGGCCGGCATACCAACGGGCATCGGCGCCTTGATGGGCTACGTACTGGGTGAGATCTCTGATGTGTTCATCAGCCTTTGCCTGGGGTTCGCGGGAGGGGCCATGCTTTACATCACCTGCAGCGAGCTGATACCCGAATCCCACGACCTGCACAGGGGTAGAATATCCGGCATGGGGCTGATGGCAGGCATCTTTGCAGGCATGATCATATCCAGGCTCCTATGATGGCCTGGATCTTCAGGCCGAAAGGTATATTCCAAATGCTCTGGACAAAAAAGAGGAATACAGATGCTGAAGATAAAGACCAGGATCCTTACAATAGAAGATATTGCTGCCGACAAGGACAAGATCGAAGCTGCGGCCAAGCTTTTGCGAGACGGCGAAGTGGTGGCCTTTCCTACGGAGACCGTCTACGGCCTTGGAGCCAATGCCCTGGATCCAGAGGCGGTAAAGAAGATATTCACGGCCAAGGGCAGGCCCGGGGACAATCCCTTGATCGTACATATAGCCGATATCGGCCAGTGGAGCGGCCTGGCAGAGGCTATACCCGAAAGCGCCCAGGCGCTCGCAAGGGCCTTTTGGCCGGGGCCGCTGACGATCATATTGAAGAAAAGGGAGGTCGTGCCCCATGAGGTAACGGCAGGGCTCGATACGGTGGCCGTCCGCATGCCTTCCCATCCGGTCGCCAGATCCCTGATCGCAGCCGCCCGGGTCCCTATTGCCGCACCCAGCGCCAATTTCTCGGGACGCCCCAGCCCGACTACAGCCAGGCATGTGCTGGAGGACCTGGAGGGCAGGATCCCCCTTATACTGGACGGGGGCAGGGCTGATGTCGGAGTCGAGTCTACTGTCGTCGATATGGCCCGGGAGGTGCCGGTCCTGCTCCGGCCCGGCGGTATCACCAGGGAGATGCTGGAGCAGGTGCTTGGCAGGGTGGAAGTTGATCCGGGCATAATGTCGCCCATCAGGGAAGACAGGCCCGTGCCTTCTCCGGGCATGAAATACAAGCACTATGCTCCGAAGGCGCCGGTCACAGTGTTTCGCGGAAGCGAGGACAGGATCAGGCTTGCCATAGACCGGGAAGCCAGAAGGCAGCAGAGATGGGGGAAAAAGGTCGGCATCCTGGCTACGGATGACAACAAGGATTTTTACACCGCAGGGATCGTCAGATCCATGGGCAGCCGCGCCAGGCCTGCAGACCTTGCAGCATCACTTTTCGCCCTGCTGAGGGAGTTTGACGAGCTGGGAGTAGATACGATCCTGGCCGAGGGCGTCGACCCGCATGATGAAGGCCTTGCTGTCATGAACCGGCTGGCCAGGGCCGCGGGCTTCCACTTTATCGATGTATGATTTGAAACAGGAGGTCTGGCTTTGAATATTTTATTCGTTTGTACAGGCAATACATGCCGGAGCAGCATGGCTGAGGGCATGCTCAGGGATATGCTCAGGAAAAGGGGCATAAACGGTATCGATGTCAGCTCGGCAGGCATAGCAGCCATTCCGGGCACCTGCGCCAGCCTGAACGCCATCCGGGTGATGCAGAAAAGGGGCATAGATCTGTCCGGCCACATAGCCAGGCGCCTTGATCAGGATATGCTGAAGAAGGCAGACCTTGTGCTGACCATGACCGAAGGCCATAAAATCGCGATACAGGCTGCCGAGCCTTCTGTCTGGAGCAAGATCTATACCCTCAGGGAGTATGCCGGCCTGGAGGGTATGGATATCAAAGACCCCTACGGCGGCTCCGAGGCAGATTATGAAAGCTGCCTTTCAGAAATCGAGCAGGCCCTTGGGATATTGGTCAGCAAGCTGGGTGAAGAAGCGGACGGCCAAAGATAGGACGATGGATACAAAAATGACCCCAAACGGGGAAATGATATAGATTTGCGAGAAACAGGCCGATATAGCAAGCCCCGGGCTCACGATCCGTGAGCCCGGGGCTTTTTTGATGATTCAGGATACTATGCATTCATACCTGATGTAAAATTGGATTTAAGCCTGGCCCAGCCTTGAGCGAGCTCCAGCTGGGGATAGGGCTCATAGCGCCGGGTCAGGCTGATGGTTATGGCGCAGCTTGCGATGAACATAAGTCCTCCCTGGGGGGTTAGCATGATGGAGTCTACCACGCCGTGTACGACCATCAAAACCTGGATGGCTGCAAGCAGGGCGGCGGTATGGGGATTATGCCTGTAGAGCAGGATGATGTTCCTGTAGATACAGGTTTTGATCCACAAATATATGGCCAGGCCTACGGTGCCGAACATGGTCATGAGGGAGATCCATATGTTGTGGGAATGTATCCAGTTGGTTTCCTTCAGGATGCCAAACACTCCCCAGCCGAGCAGGGGCTTTTTCACGAATATCTTCAGGGATTCCATCCAGATCCTGACCCGGCTGTTCATGGGATGGTCAAAGTTGATCTCCGGTGAGGACAAGGCCAGGATGATGATCATGAAAAACGTGGACAGCATGACGGTCCGGCTGAGCCTGCTCCTGGACAAAAGGGCATACAGGAGTATGGCTGCCTCCAGGGCCATAGTCGCTCCCCTTGAGCCGGTAAAGACCAAAGCGATCGCAAAGGTAGTCAGGTAGAATATGTAGTACAGCTTGTGCTGGTAATCATCGCGTTCAAAGAAATACAGGGTGAGGACGATCATCACCGCAAACCAGCTGCCGGCGACATTCGGGTTGCCGAAGGTGGTGTAGATCCTGTAGACGTACTTGGTCGGCTCGTCCAGGTAAAAGGCAGCTATCCATGACAGGTCAAAGAAATAGGAGGCAAGCTTCTCCACGATCCCCAAAAGGGCCGGGAACAAGGAATACTTGTATACCTTGCGAAAGAAAGCATATATAGCATCCTTATCCGTAAAAACGTGCTGCAGGTAAGCGGCTATGAAAAAATAAAACAGCAACACCAGGGAAGCTGCGGCTGAGAAGAGGGACATATTGGCTATACCCGAAACAAGGGCCCAGATAAATAGCAGGAGCAAGCCTGTATTCAACGGATTTGAGTAGACAGGGACCTTTTTTATGCATACAAAATATAAAACCCCTAGTGCCGGGATTATCGTCAGATAAGGTGACAGTATCGTCAATATTATTGCCATATCTATCATTTGTTCCCCCCTGTTGTGCTTCCTGTTCCATAATTGTCAAACAAGAGAACATACCTGCATACTCATCTATTATAGCAGATAAAACTTGTTTTTGAATATCTTTTTAAAGCCTGCCTGCCTTTTCTGACAAAGATTCGGATAATTTGTAGACTAACCCTTGCTTTTAGTATATAATATAAAGCTGAATAAGCAAGCTGAAGGCATGGAGGTCCAGGGTTGAAATCAGTTTCCAGCAATATAGAACTGAAAAGGCTTACAGGCATAAAAGCCGCCGACCTCATCCACAGTGGCATGACAGTGGGGATCGGGACAGGCTCCACAGTTGCCTTTTTTATTGAGGAGCTGGGACGAAGGATGAAGCAGGGGCTCGAAATCAAAGCCACTGCAACATCGTATCAGTCCCGTATTTTATGTCAGCAGGCCGGGATACCCCTGGTCGATGCCTCCTTTTTGGACAAGCTTGATATAGCCGTAGACGGGGCTGACGAGATCGACCCGGGCCTGAATGCGATCAAGGGCGGGGGAGCTGCCCACACCATGGAAAAGGTGATAGCTTCCATGGCCGACCGGTTTATCCTCATAGCGGATGAAACCAAGCTGGTGCCAAGGCTGCTTACCAGTTTTCCCTTGCCGGTAGAGGTCATGCCCGGGGCTTTGTCGCTCGCCCGCAAAAGGATAGCCGCCCTCGGCGGGGAGGCGAATATCCGGATGGCTGTACGCAAGGACGGGCCGGTCATTTCAGAAAACGGCAACTTTATACTGGACATATCCTTTGGATCGATACCTGATGATCTGAAGGAGCTGGACCTGTTACTAAAAGACATCCCGGGTCTCGTTGAGACAGGGTTGTTTTTAGGTATGGCCGAAATGGCCATAATAGGCTGTAAAAATGAAGTGAGGACGATATACCCTGCCATATGACCCTGCACGTCTGGGAACACTACTGATTGCAGCACTGCTAAACAAATGTATTCTAAAATAAAGGGGAGAAGCAAATGTCAAAGGTACACGTGATGGATCATCCCTTGATCCAGCACAAGCTCACGTTGATTAGGGATAAGAATACGGGTGTCAAGGAATTCAGAGAGATGGTCAATGAACTGGCTCTCCTGATGACCTACGAGGTCACACGGGACCTGCCACTGGAAGAGACCGAGATCGAGACCCCGATATGCACAACCAGGTCTAAGGTACTGTCAGGCAAAAAGCTCGGAGTAGTTCCGATCCTGCGTGCAGGGCTGGGGATGGTGGACGGGGTCACCAAACTGATCCCGGCAGCCAAGGTCGGCCATATCGGCCTGTACAGGGATCCGGAGACACTTGAGCCTGTTGAGTATTACTGCAAGCTGCCCGCAGACATAGCCGAAAGGGAGCTTATCGTGACCGATCCCATGCTGGCGACAGGCGGCTCAGCATCAGCAGCCATCAGATTCTTGAAGCAGAGAGGTGCCAAGCATATAAGGCTCATGTGCCTGATCGCCGCTCCGGAAGGCATAGCCAGGGTGCAGAGAGACCATGGCGACGTGGATATATATGTAGCGGCGGTAGACGAGAGGCTCAATGACCATGGCTATATAGTACCCGGCCTGGGAGATGCGGGAGATCGCTTGTTTGGTACAAAATGAGTATAAAGCAGGCAAAAAGGGTGGTGAGGACTTGTCTTTAGATGCAGTTAGTGATATAAGGGCGACAGAGCAGGAAGCTGAGCAGATCCGCAAGGAAGCGGCTGAAAAGGCCAGAGCCCTTGTCCAGCAGGCTACCGCTGAAGCTGAAAGACTGGAAGCTTCTATTATCCAAAAGGCGAAGCAGGACGGGGAAGCGGCCCTTGAAGCCGCCAGGCTCAAGGCCGAGGAGGAGATCAGCCGGCTGCAAGGGGAGAATGACGCGCTTAGCCAGGAGATCGTCGCTTCAGCACAAGGCCATATGGATGAAGCGGTTGCCTTTATCAAGGAAAGGATCGTGAAATCCTATGGCAATAGTTAGGATGAAAAAGCTGACCCTCATCGGCCTTGATGAGGAAAAAAGCGCGGTCCTAAGAGCAATGCAGGAGCTTGGCAGCGTTGAGATACAGGACATCAGCGACCTGTCCGGAGAGGATATTTACGCTGCCGGCAGCGCTCATACAGGGCAGAGCGATGACATTGAGGGGAAGCTTTCAGAGGTCAGGAATGCGATAGACCTGCTCCAGAAGTTCAGCAAGGCGAAAAAGGGCGGCATGTTTGCCACCAGGCCTGTAGTTACGTTGAAAGAACTCAATGAGGTCATGAGCAGGCAGGCAGACCTGCTTGATACAGTGGCGGAGTGCAGACGGCTCCAGGAAAAGCTGACAGCTTTAAAGTCCCGCCGTGTCAGGCTCCAGGCCTCGATGGACCAGGTGGAGCCCTGGCTGGATCTGGATATACCCTTTGAGTCCATAGGGTATACCGATACGACCAATGCCCTGCTATGTACCCTGCGGAAGGACAATGCCGAGGCCTTTACAGGCTGGGCTGAGGGAAACGAGCTGCCCGTCAGCCTTGAGGTAGTCAGCGAATCAAAGGATCAGGCCTACTGCCTGGTCGTATACCATACATCGAGTGAGGGAGAAGTCCTCGACAGGCTCAGGGAGCTGGAGTATGAGAGGGCAAACCTGTCAGGCCTCAAGGGTACTGCAAGGCAGGTAAGGGAAGCTTACAAGAAGGATATGGAGGCGGCTGAGGCTGAGGAGAAGCTCATACTGGAGGGCACCGCGCAGCTTGGTGAAAGCCTGGACAGCTTGAAAATACTGTACGACGGACTTCTGGTGGAGCTTGAAAAGCACAAGGCCGCCCATCGCTTGTTGAATACAGGCAAGGCATACATATTAAAGGGCTGGACCGCTGAACGGGATACAAAGGCCCTTGTTGAAAAGCTCTCAGGTGTCACTGACGCCATCCACCTGACCTTTCAGGATCCGGATGATGACGATGTGATACCGGTAAAGCTTGAAAACCCGCCCCTCGTCGAACCCTTTGAAGTGGTAACGAGCCTTTACAGCACGCCCCATCCGAAGGGCATAGATCCCAATGCCTTGATGGCCCCCTTCTATTTTGCCATTTTCGGCATCATGATGGGAGATGCCGGTTACGGCCTGATAATGGCAGTAGCCGGAACGATCTTCACAAGGAAGATGAAGCTGAAAGGGGCTGCCCGTAAGCTCGGCCTGCTAATGGCCTTGTGTGGAATATCTACCCTCATTTGGGGCATATTGACCGGCAGCTGGTTTGGGGACATGGGAGAGAGGGTCGCTCCTTTGCTCGGATTGAAAACTGCAGTCGTCTGGTTCAATCCAATGGAGGATCCCCTGATGATGCTGGGCTTTTGCTTTGCATTTGGTTTGCTCCATGTTTTTGCCGGCATGGCGGCTAAGGCATATATGAGCATAAGGGATGGCCATATCTGGGACGCTGTCTTTGATCAGGGACTATGGTTCGTACTTATAATTGGCTTGCTACTGATCTTTTTGCCGGCTACGGCGGTAGTTGGGAAATATGTGGCTATAGCCGGTGCAGTGGGGCTGGTATTGACTCAGGGCAGAAGCAAGAAGAATATCATCGCCAAATTTTTTTCCGGGCTGCTCAGCCTGTATAACATAACCGGAATATTCAGTGATGTCCTGTCCTATTCAAGACTTTTTGCTTTAGGACTGTCATCGGCCATCATAGGGATGGTGTTCAATATACTGGCGTCTATGCTGGGCGGCGCATGGTATACCTTCATATTTGCAGCTGCAGTATTCCTGGTCGGACACATCTTCAATCTGGTGATAAATATCCTGGGTGCGTTCGTACATGCCAGCAGGCTTCAGTATATAGAATTCTTCAGCAAGTTTTTTGAAGGCGGAGGCCATGCCTTTATGCCTTTGACTATAAAAACCAAATATATAGATCTAACTAATTAAGGAGGCTAATAAGAATGGAATTAGGTCAAATTTTGGCTTTAATAGGAGTTGCTTTATCTGTATTTGTTGCAGGTATTGGTTCGGCAAGGGGAGTTGCTATAGTTGGACAAGCCGGTGCAGGTGTAGTATCAGAGGATCCTGACAAGTTCAGCCAGGTGCTCGTGCTCCAGGCTCTTCCGGGTACCCAGGGTATTTACGGGTTCCTTATAGGCTTCATAATTCTGATCAGGCTGAATGTATTTGGCGGAATGGTATCAGTTTCACCGCAGACAGGCTGGCTGTTCCTGATCGGTTCACTGCCCATTGCGATCGTAGGCCTCATTTCTGCTATTTTGCAGGCAAAAGTAGCAGCTGCCGGAGTAGGCCTTATAGCAAAAAGGCCTGAAGAAGTAGGTAAAGCCATTACCTTTGCTGTTATCGTTGAAACCTATGCAGTCCTTGCTCTTCTGGCATCCTTCCTTATCGTATACTTTATTCCGGTTGCTTAAGGGGAGATACTGATGAACGGACTTAACAGGATCAAGGAGCGCATCCTTGAGGACGCCCGGATGGAAGCCCGGAGCAAGATAGCTGATGCTGAAAAAAGAGCAGAAGAGATAAAAAAAGCAGCTGAAGCCAGGGCCAGTGAGGCTGCAGCCAGGATCAGGGCTGAGTATGAAGCCAGGGCCCAGGACACAAGCAGGCGCATGGTATCGGCAGCCCAGCTTGACATGCGCAAAAAAGTGCTGGCTGTCAAGCAGGACATGATAGACAAGGCCTTCCAGGCTTGTCTGGAAGCCCTCGGCTCCATGCCCGACGAGGAATACCGGACCATGCTGGAGGATATGCTCATAAAGGCCGTAGAGACCGGCGACGAAGAGATGGTCCTTTCCCAAGGGGATGCCGCCAGGCTGGGCGACGACTTTTTAGCGGATGTTAATGCACGCCTTGCAGCTATGGGCAAAAAGGGCGGGCTAAAGCTGGCCGTGGATCCAGGCCTTACCGCCGGTGGATTTATCCTCAGAAAGGGCGGAGTGGAAACAAACAGCACCTTTCCGGCCTTGCTGCGTCTTATCAGGGAAGAACTAGAGCCCCGGGTGGCTGAAATCTTGTTTTAGGGGGTGGAGGTATGCCGCAGGCCAGTTATCCTTATGCAATAGGCAGGATCAGAGTGCTTGAAAACAAGCTTTTGAACAACGACAAGGTTGAGCGGATGATCGAGGCCGACACTCCCGCGGATGTACTGAAGATCCTCGCTGAGAGCGAGTACGGTACCGGACAGGAGCTGGCATCTGCCCATGACTATGAAAAGCTGCTGGCTGCAGAGCTAAGAAAGGTTTATGACTTCATAGAGGAGGTCACTCCCGACAAGGAGCTGACCGATTTGTTCTGGCTGCAGTACGACGTCCACAATCTGAAGGTGCTGTTGAAAGCCCGCGCCATAGGCGGTGGGGATGAGCCCTTGATGGATACAGGCAGCATCGTTTCAGACAGCCTGAAAGCCGCTGTATATAAAGGTGATCACAGCGATGTGCCCCCCTTCGTAAGTGAAGTCCTCAGGGAAATAGATGAGAAATACGGTGAGAGATTCGACCCCCACCGCATAGAGGTCGCCCTGGACAAGGCGGGCTATAAACATATATTCAATGTGCTCAGGAAAAAGAAAAACGCCTTTTTGCAGGAGTTCTTCCAAAAGCGCGTGGATCTTATCAATATCAAGATGCTGCTCAGGGTTAAGGGCCTCGGGGAGGACGCCGGCTTTTTAAGCAGCATGCTTATCCCGGGCGGCACCATAGCCGACGAGCTTCTGATCAAAGCCCTTGATGAGCCGGTGGACAAGCTGGTCTACGCTTTGCGGGACAGCGAGTATGCCCAGGTGGTGGCCTTGGGCGTCAGGGCCTTTGAACGGGATGGGAGCCTTACGGTTTACGAAAGGCTTGCAGATGACTTCCTGCTTCACTTCGTAAAATCCCGCAGCTTTGATCCTCTGGGCTTTGAAGCCATTGCAGGCTACATAATGGCCAAGGAAAATGAAATTAAGCTGGTGCGCTTGATCATGGTAGGCAAGATCAACAATATTTCGACGGATAAAATACGGGAAAGGCTACGTGATGTATATGTCTAAGATAGGAGTAATCGGGGACAGGGATTCGATCCTGGGCTTTAAGACCCTGGGACTTGACATATTTCCGGTAACCGAACCTGAACAAGCCGCCAGGTTGGTTCACAGGCTGGCCAAGGAAAACTACGTTGTAATATTCATGACGGAGGCCATAGCCAAAGACTTGGGGGAAACCATTGAAAGGTATAAGACAGTGCCTTATCCTGCCATCATACTGATACCCGGCAACCAGGGCAGTATGGGCCTTGGCATGAAGGGGATCAGGGAAAACGTAGAAAAGGCAATCGGTGCTGACATACTATTTGGAGAAAGAGGGTAGATGACCGAATGCAAGGAAAAATAGTTAAGGTATCCGGGCCTCTTGTCATAGCGGAGGGCATGGCTGATGTTAAGATGTTCGATGTTGTCCGTGTCAGTGATAAGCGGCTGATCGGTGAAGTCATAGAGCTTAGGGGCGACAGGGCCTCTATCCAGGTTTATGAGGAAACAGCAGGCCTGGGGCCGGGAGAGCCGGTGGAATCGACCGGGGCTCCGCTCAGCGTAGAGCTTGGGCCTGGCCTGATAGAATCGATATATGACGGCATACAAAGGCCTTTGACGACGATCCGCGATACAGTCGGCGACCGCATACCCAGGGGTATCGAGGTCCCAGCCCTTGACCGCAATAAGAAGTGGGATTTTGTCCCCAGGGTCAAGGTCGGCGACTATGTAACGACCGGCGACATAATAGGTGTCGTACAGGAAACGACGATAGTCGAGCACAGGATCATGGTGCCCGCCGGGATCGAAGGCACCGTAGAATGGATATACCAGGGCGAAGCTACCGTAGTTGAGCCTGTAGCCAGAGTAAAGCTGAAGGACGGTACAGTAAAGGAGCTTACGATGCTCCAGAAGACCCCGGTCCGTATCGGCAGGCGCTATAAGGAAAAGCTGGCCCCCAATATTCCCATGCTCACAGGGCAGAGGGTCATCGACACCTTCTTCCCGGTGGCCAAGGGCGGCGTGGCAGCAGTGCCCGGACCCTTTGGAAGCGGCAAAACCGTTGTCCAGCACCAGCTGGCCAAGTGGGCCGATGCCGATATCATCGTTTATGTAGGCTGCGGCGAGCGCGGCAATGAGATGACGGACGTTCTCATGGAGTTTCCGGTCCTCAAGGACCCCAAGTCCGGGGAGCCTTTGATGAAGCGTACAGTCCTCATAGCCAACACCTCGGACATGCCGGTTGCTGCCCGTGAAGCCTCTATCTACACAGGTATTACGATAGCGGAATATTTCAGGGACATGGGCTACTCAGTCGCTATCATGGCAGACTCCACCTCCCGCTGGGCGGAGGCCCTGAGGGAGATGTCCGGCCGTCTTGAGGAGATGCCCGGCGAAGAGGGCTATCCTGCATACCTGGCTTCCCGCCTGGCAGAGTTTTATGAGCGTGCCGGCAGGGTGGTCTGCCTGGGGTCCGACGGTAGGGAAGGCGCTATCACGGCGATAGGCGCAGTTTCACCCCCGGGCGGAGACATATCCGAGCCGGTCACACAGAGCACCCTGCGCATAGTAAAGGTGTTCTGGGGCCTTGATGCGGCCCTGGCATACCGCAGGCATTTCCCTGCGATAAACTGGCTGCTGAGCTATTCCCTTTACACAGACAGGCTTAGCGAATGGATGGAGCAGAATGTGGCAAATGACTGGGATGAGGTCAGGCTCGAGGCCATGCGGATCCTCCAGGAGGAATCCGAGCTTGAGGAGATCGTGCGCCTGGTAGGTGTCGATGCCCTGTCACTGAAGGACAGGATAACCCTGGAGACAGCAAAATCCATCCGCGAGGACTACCTCCACCAGAATGCCTTCCATGAGGTCGATACATACACCTCTATGAAAAAGCAGTATAAGATGATCAAGCTGATACTGGAGTTCCACCACGGTGCCCAGAGGGCGCTGGAAGCCGGCGCTGAGTTCAGCAGCATCATAAGCTTCCCCGTCAGGGAGCGCATAGGGCGCGCCAAGTATGTACCCGAGACAGAGCTTGATACTCTTGATGAAATAATGCAGGAGCTGCAGGAGCAGATAAATTCCCTGACCCAGGAGGGAGGATTGCAGTATGCTTAAGGAATACAGGACGATCCGTGAAGTAGTCGGCCCTCTGATGCTGGTTGACGGCGTTGAGGGGGTAAAATACGACGAACTGGTTGAAATAGAGCAGGAAAACGGCGAGATACGCACAGGCCGCGTGCTTGAGATAGACGGCCCCCGCGCTCTGGTGCAGCTTTTCGAAGGGTCCCAGGGGCTCAAGATCTCGGAGAGCAAGGCCCGGTTTTTAGGCCGGGGCATAGAGCTGGCGGTCTCAAAGGATATGCTGGGCAGGGTCTTTGACGGCATGGGCCGCCCGAAGGACAACGGTCCCAGGATCATAGCCGAAAAACGGATGGACATCAATGCCCAGCCCATCAACCCGGCGGCTAGGGACTATCCTTCCGAATTCATACAGACCGGCATATCTGCCATAGACGGCCTCAACACCCTGGTCCGCGGCCAGAAGCTGCCGGTGTTTTCAGGCTCCGGACTTCCCCACGCCAACCTGGCTGCCCAGATAGCCAGGCAGGCCAAGGTGCTCGGCACCGACAGCAGGTTCGCCGTTGTATTTGCCGCTATCGGCATCACCTTTGAGGAAGCGGACTTCTTTATCTCCGACTTCAGACGCACCGGCGCCATCGACAGGTCGGTCCTCTTTATGAACCTGGCCGATGACCCGGCAATCGAACGTATAGCCACACCCCGTATGGCACTCACGGCTGCAGAATACCTTGCCTATGAAGAAGACATGCACGTGCTTGTCATACTGACCGATATAACCAACTACGCGGAGGCCCTGCGTGAGATATCCGCCGCCCGCAAGGAGGTACCGGGCCGCAGGGGCTATCCCGGTTACATGTACACGGACCTTGCCACCATGTATGAGCGCGCAGGCAGGATCAAGGGCAAGGAGGGTTCCATCACCCAGATACCGATCCTGACCATGCCCGAGGATGACAAGACCCATCCGATCCCGGACCTTACGGGATATATCACCGAGGGGCAGATCATCCTAAGCCGCGAGCTTCACAGAAAGGGCATAACACCTCCCATCGATGTGCTGCCCTCCCTGTCAAGGCTTAAGGACAAGGGTATAGGCAAGGGCAAGACCAGGGAAGACCACGCAGATACTATGAACCAGCTCTTTGCAGCCTATGCAAGGGGCAAGGAGGCAAAGGAACTGGCGGTCATCCTGGGCGAGGCTGCCCTGAGCGATGTTGACAAGCTTTATGCTAAGTTTGCCGATGCCTTTGAGCGGGAATATGTTTCCCAGGGCTATGATACCAACCGCAGCATAGAGGAGACCCTGGACCTGGGCTGGAAGCTCCTGGCCATACTGCCCAGGGCAGAGCTCAAGCGTATCAGGGACGAGTACCTTGACAAGTACCTGCCCAATAAAGGGGATGAATAGCCATGGCACTGCTTCGCGTTAATCCTACCCGCATGGAGCTGACCTCCCTCAAGAAAAGGCACAAGGTGGCCGTAAGGGGGCACAAGCTCCTGAAGGACAAACGGGATGAGATGATGAGAAGGTTCATAGACCTGGTCAGGAAAAACAAGGAGATCAGGGAGCAGGTCGAGGCAGAGCTGTCCGATGCCCTGGGCAATTTTGTGCTGGCCCGGGCGGTCATGTCAACGGAGGTGCTGGAGGAGGCGGTCATGTTCCCTACCCGCACCGTGGAGCTAAAGGTTTCCAAGCGGAACATCATGAGCGTTGACGTGCCCAGGATAGAGTTTGAGGAAAAGCGGCTGGAAGACGTATCTCCTTATCCCTATGGCTTTGCCAATACCTCCGGAGAGCTGGACAGCGCTATAAAGACCTTGTCGGGTCTGCTGCCAAAGCTGTTGGAGCTGGCTGAGATAGAAAAGACCTGCCAGATGCTGGCCGATGAGATCGAAAAGGCAAGGCGCAGGGTAAATGCCCTGGAATATGTGATGATACCCCAGCTCGAGGAGACCATCCGCTATATATCGATGAAGCTGGATGAGAACGAGCGGAGCAGCCGTACCAGGCTAATGAAGGTCAAGGATATGATAGAAAAGCGTAATGCATAGAGCCTAAGAGCATAAACAAAACAAGTATCAAAGTGTATATATGAGCCCCTGCTCTGCGATTTGCGAGTGAGGGGCTTATTATTTTCCTATCAGCATAACTATGATAAACTATTCAGGAAGGGTATATACCTATCTCCATATAAAGCTGCAACCGGCTTTGGAAAGGAAGTACGGCATCAGCATGTTTGATGTGATCGATCGGATCCTGGAGCTGTCCCCCTGTGCTGCTGTCAGATACAGGGCCAAAAGAATACTCGGTCAGGACATTGACCAGGACCTGTTCGCAGAATTCTACAGCAGCAAATGGGTTGAATTATTGAAGAGAAACCAGCTTGATGACGGGGGGTACGGAAGGTTTCATTCCCAGGATTCTAAGCTGAAGCGAAAGTTCCCTACGACCGAAAGAGCCGTTGATTCCATAAAAATGCTGGATATCCGGCGCGGAACCCCGTTGGTAGACAGACTATGCGATTATATGGAGGGGATACTGAAGCGTGAAATCGAATGGCCGGATGGTTTTGAGAAGAACCAATGGTACAGGCCTGCCCAGCCCCTGTTCGTAGCTTCTAGGCTGTCGATATTCGGTTCGGATTGCAGTGAGTTCACTGAAGTATTCGATTGCTGGCACAGCATATTGAAGGAGGCATTTGCTGACGGCGAGTATAGCAGGGAAAGAGCAGACAAAGCAGCTAAAGAACTATTGGGCTGCGCTATCGACGGCAGCTACATCGGGCTCAACTCCATATATCTGATCGAACTATTCGGCAACATGCAGTCAGGAATAAGCGATGAGCTGAAACAGCTTTACCTTAAATGGCTGCATTACAACGGAAAAGTGATAGGCTACACAAGCGTAGTGCTGGATCAGGGCCTCAGCAATGATTTCTCTGACTTGTACAGGGTATATTCTGCTCTTTCCAGGTTTTCAAACTTCAAAAACGAATTTGAAAAAGAACTGGACCACCTTAAAGGTAAACGGGATCCGGACGGGTTTTGGTGCTTTGGAAAGGATTTTTCATGCCAGAGATTATCGGATGACTGGAGGACTCCAGCCAGGATGAAGACAGACCACACCATAATGGCCTTGCTTTTATATATATAGCTGCTCTGGTATTATTCAAGCACATAACGAAATTATTGTCAGAGGTGGGACATTCATGTCTGATACAGTATATAAAGTAGTGGGGATGGCAATGAAAAGGTCAACGCAGTAAAGCCGACTCCGGAAATGTTCCGGTTACTGGCAAAGTGCGCGGAAATAGCAGCCACATTACCATGAGTATCTACTAGATATCCACTCCGAGGAAGAGCCTGATCAGGTACCCGATTATGAATGAAATGACGGCTACACCCAGGCTGATACCGGCCATTTCGAAGAACCTTTCTTTGAAGGGAAGGTCCTTGGCAACCGAGATATAGAAGTTGAACACGAGGATGATCAGAATAGCTGCAGCTATTGTAAACACAAGGCTCACAACATAGTTGGCAAACACAAGATAGGGCAGCACGAGGCATGCTACTGTGAACACATATGCCCCTCCTGTATACAGGGATGATTTCAGGGCATGGGCATTATCCTGCTCGGTCCTGGCTGAAAGGTATTCCGATGCTGCCATGGAGAGGGATGCAGCGACACCAGTTATAAGCCCTGCCAGCGCTATGAGGCGGGTATCCTTCAGTGCGAAGGTGAGGCCTGCCAGGGTACCTGTAAGCTCCACCAGGGCATCATTCAGACCGAGGACCATCGAACCTACGAACTGGAGCCTTTCCTCCTCGATTATGTCAACCAGTTCTTTTTCGTGGTGGTCCTCTTCCTTTGCTATGAGCCGGAAGTCTTCAATATCATCCCCGAGCTCACGATACAGCCGCTCGGAGCCTTCTTCGCCCCGCTCCATCAGCTTTATGCCGAATGTGATGCCAAATATCAAGGAGATAAAGGTATAAAACCATATTTTCAGCTTTGCCGGCTTTGCATCCGTTCCTGTGAACTGCTTCAGCCTCTCATGGTGGCGAAGCTCGTCCCGGGCGATCTGCTGAAGGACCTCGCTGTTGTGCTTGTCCTTTATGCGCGATGAAAGCTTCATGTATATATGGTATTCGGTGATCTCGTTTTTCTGGGCTTTCTGCAAAGCCCTCAAAGTATCAGTGTCCAGCTTTATGCTCATGTCATGCACTTCCTTTGGTAAAATCATACAGATACATGATGATATATGCTTGATATATGAGTTTGATGCGGTAAAATGACTTCATATATTAAATATAGCACAAAGCGGCGGGATAGACCATTCCTTTTGCCTTATATACAGCCGCAGCCAAGCCAGATATGCTATTTGGCCTAAAAAGCGTATAATAGAGGCTCTGCCGTATACAGAGGTGATGGTAGTAAAGGCCCTGCTGATCCTTTAGGTCTGCAGGGTTATTGTTTTTCATATATATAAGCATGATGCGGTCTGGCCATGCTTTATGGGGTGTTGTGACCGGGTGTAGGATAAAAGCTATTGACAGCCATGCAAAAGATGGAATATACTATATATGCGCCAACGTAATGGTATTAGATACAGATATACCACCATATGTATAAACAAATGCAATAATTCAAAATACGACCATATCTACAAAAGACCCCTATAAACGACAAAGCAATATATGTCATAATATTAACCCACAAATTCCAGGACTTTATCATCCAAACTATCTCAAAGACTGCATTTCCAAAGGCAGTGATAACCATTATGGTTATTACGATAAAGTAATGGGGAGGTTATATTATGAGTAAAAAGATCCTTAAAATGCTGGCATTGACGATGGTTTTGCTCATGGTCTTCAGCGTTGTGTCAGCATGCAAGCGGCCGACCGGACCATCCGGCACAGAGGAGCCGACGGATCAACCGACGGAAGGACCGACGGATGAGCCCGGAAAGACGACTGAGCTTCCCAGGAAAGAGACATTATACTTTGGCGGACAGCAATGGGGCACGGTCAACGGCTGGAATCCACTGGGCGACAACAACAACAATGCCATGGCTTTGGCGTCGTCCGGAAGCGGGTCCCGTACCATCATGTTTGAGACCCTGTATATGTACAATTTCCTTGACGGTTCCATGACACCTCTGCTGGCTGACGGAGATTATGTATGGAACGAGGACCGTACCGAGATCACAGTCAAGATAAAGAAAGCTGCAAAGTGGAGCGATGGCACACCGGTTACTGCTGAAGATGTGGCGTATACATACGAAACCTGTGTCAAGATCGGTAACAATGCAGGTAATGCGAATAAACCGTATATTGAGTCGGTAGTAGCTGTCGATCCTCAGACAGTTGTCATCAAGGCTGTCAAGAACGAGGAAGGCAAAGCTGCCAACCCCTTGATGCTGGTCAACTTCCTTGGATCCTTCTATATTGCCCAGAAGGCCTGGATCCAAAAGGTAGAAGCACGCAACAACAACGATCCCACTGCGATCATGAACGATCCCGGTGAAGATGTCGTATATTCCGGACCTTACGGAAAGTACTTTGCTGATGATCAAAAGGTAGTCTTTATCCGCAACGACGATTACTGGGGCAAGGATCCTTCCATGTGGGGCAAGCTTCCTGCACCCAAGTATATAGTCCATGCTATCTATGCAGACAATGCTGCGACCGAGGTAGCCTTCAAGGCCGGTGAGATCGATGTCAACCAGCAGTTCATAGCCAATATTCAGGACCTCTGGTTGAAAGACGGTCTCCCGATCTCAACCTATATCGATGAACCTCCATACGGCATCTGCGTCAACATGCCAACAGCCTTCTACAACCTGGAGAAACCCGCTCTTCAAAATATAGCACTTCGCAAAGCCATAGCCATAGCAGTTGACTACGACGCAATCATTGCAAACGCTATGACAGGGCAGTCACCCTCATTCCGTGATGTACCCCGCTCTCTTATGAACCCGACTGAAGCTGAGCAATCCACATATGATCGCGAGGCAGTAAAGGATCTGCAGTGGGCCGGCAACGACATTGAAGGTGCCAAGAAGCTGCTGGATGAGGCCGGCATAATCGATACCGACGGTGACGGCTTCCGTGAATATAACGGTGAAAAGCTGTCCCTGGTAGCGGCTTGCCCCAATGGCTGGTCTGACTGGCAGGCGGCTATCGAGATCGTTGCTGCCGCAGGCAAGAATATCGGTATAGAGATAACGACCCAGTATCCTGAAGCAGATACCTATCTGACTGTAGTAACCTCAGCCCATCAGCAGGATTATGATATCTTCATGATGTGGACTGACAGTGCATCACCTGTTCAGCCCTGGGGCCGTCTGCGTTATCTGATGAGCAGCGAGTTCAACGGGCTTGACAACAACTGGTCAGGCAACTATGGCCATTACAGCAATGACAGGATACAGGAGCTGATCAAGCTCATCCCGCTTGAGACCGATCCTGTCAAGCTGAAAGAGTACTACACTGAGGCCGTAAGGATCTACCTGACAGATGTACCTTCATTCTCCTTGATGTACCGTCCTGACAAGTTCCATGCTGTCAACGAATCAGTATGGACCGGTTTCCCGGAGAAGGACGACGGCCTGAACATTCCTCCGACTTGCTGCACCGATGGATACGGCATTGCTGCCCTGTATCATATCAGACCGGTTGAGTAATTTTTCAGCCGGCTATAGATAGACATGTGTAAGTAGTATCACTTGAGTCTGTAGTCAGCCATGTTTTGAGTAGTCCTTGAAACATGGCTGATTTCAATATCTTTGGAGGTAGTAATGAAAGGATATCGCAAGTATTTTGCCAAAAAACTGTTATGGTTTTTTCTGACGCTGATCATTGCCTTTGTACTGAATTTCGTGCTGCCCCGCTTGATGCCCGCAGACCCGATTGCAAACATCATGTCAAGGACAGCCCGGGGCATCAATGAAAGCGCAGCTACCAGAGCCATGTATGAGAACTATGTGAAGGCGTTCGGCCTTGACAAGCCGGCGATCGTTCAATTCACCACATATGTCAGAAATGCATTTAGAGGTGATTTTGGACAATCCTTCAGCCAATACCCGCGCAAAGTAAATGACATTATATCCAATGCCATCCTGTGGACTATCGGTCTGCAGATGCCGGCTATAATCGTGGGATGGCTGCTGGGCAACATCCTGGGCGCATTGGCAGCATATATCAGGAAAGGCTTCGACAAGCTCCTGATGCCGCTCAGCCTCTTTTTAAGCTGTGTGCCGGCCTTTGGGATGGCGGTGATATTGCTCGGGCTTTTTGCCGTAAAGCTGAAGATCTTTCCGGTTGCAGGAGGATATGGCTTTGACCTGATCCCCACTTTCAGTTGGAAATTCATAAAATCGATCCTGCTGCATTATCAGTTGCCATTCTGGTCTATTGTTATCATTTCCATAGGCGGTCAGGCGATCGGTATGCGTTCCATGTCTATATATGAGCTGAATGCTGACTATGTGAAATACAGCCGCTATCTTGGAGTCAAGGACAGAAAAATCGTTCGCTATGTATTCAGGAATGCGATGCTCCCGCAGGTCACAGGTCTTGCTCTTTCCCTGGGTACCATGGTAGGAGGCGCATTGGTAGCGGAGACAGTCTTTAGCTATCCCGGTCTGGGTACAACGATACTGAAAGCCGTAACCGCTTCGGATTATCCTCTTCTGTCAGCAGCGACGCTGATCATCACTATAATGGTGCTTGTGGCCAACTTCGCCATAGACATCATATATGGTCTGATCGATCCGCGGGTGAAGGCCACTCAGTTTGAATAAGGGGGTGAGAAGAGAATGAAGAATATTTTTTATCAGATATTCCACTCTCAAAAATTTGTCGCAGGCTTTTCCATCCTGATGATCATTTTGCTGATACTTTTCATCTACCCGCTTATTTTTCCGGGTGATCCGCTGCAGATGATCGGCCTCAGCTCATTCTCCAAGCCGGGTATCTATGTTTCTGTCTATGATGCTATTGACTCCGAGCCTTCCACCATGAAGCTGCCGGATGCAGATGTCAAAAGGCTTATGAAGAAGCTAAGCAACGAAGACCGGCTGGCAATGAAGGAATGGCTGGTCGCTACCGGTACTCCCGAAGATGTCATAGACATCCTTGATACGGACGGTCTGCTGAAGCTTTGGAAAGACAGCTATGATCCGTCCTTGAAGCCCGAGGGTATGACGCTTGCCAAGCGCAATTATTACAAGCGGTTAAATGCCAGCCTGGAAAAGGCCTTTGACTATAGCAGGATCATCATTGCTACAAAGGATGAGGAAACGGGAGAACTGAACGAAGAGAAGACGGTTTCCAGCAATGATTACATAAATATCAACGATGTAGCAAATGTAGTCTATTTGCCCCTTGGCACGGACAACTTCGGGGCTGATGTAGCGAAGAAACTGGTTTCTGCAGCGAAAACGTCCATAATGATCGGCCTGATCGCCGGCAGCATCGCCACCTTTATCGGACTGACCTTCGGACTTCTGGCAGGCTATGTGGGAGGCATAGTCGATGATTTTATCATGTTCATCACAAATCTCTTTACCGTGATCCCGGGCTTTATCCTCCTTATACTGATCTCCTATGGGATCGATCAGGATAAGAGGGGGGCCGCTGTTGTCGCCCTGGTGATCGGTGTCACCTCCTGGACCTGGACTGCGAGGTCTGTCCGCTCCCAGGTACTGTCTTTGCGCAACCGTGATCATGTAAACCTAAGCAAGCTGTCCGGCCATGGCCTGGCCAGGATCATACTGACCGACATCCTACCGTATATTGCTTCATATGTTGTTATGGCTTTGATACTGCAAATCTCAACCGCAATACTGGCAGAGGCGCAGCTGTCCATGCTGGGCCTTGGACCGAAGACAACGGAAAGGCCAACTTTGGGACTGATGATGAACTGGGCGATGCTTTATTCCGCACACACCCATGGCTATTGGTGGGCCTACTTCCCAGTCCTGCTGTTTATTGCCCTCATATCCTTCTCGTTAAACCTTATGAATACGGGTCTTGATCAGGTATTCAACCCGACTTTGAGAGATTAGGAGGCCTGCAATGGGAAAGACGATTCTAGAGGTAAAAGACCTTACCACGAAATACATAACCAGATTCAGAGAAGATGTATATGCTGTCGATCATGTGTCCTTGTCCCTGGAGGAAGGGAAGTCCCTGGGTATCGCAGGAGAATCCGGGTGCGGTAAATCGACTCTCGCCCTGAGCCTGATGGGTTATTATTTTCCACCGCTGCACTATGTCAGCGGGGAAATCATCATTGATGGAAAGAATATCTCCAAAATGGATCCGGACACGATCCGGAAAAACATATTGGGCAAAGAGATCGCATATATACCGCAGGCGGCAATGAACGCGCTGAACCCGACACAAAGGATCATTTCCTTTATCGAGGATGTCATCCATGCCCACTATCCCGAAATGTCAAGGAAGGAGATATATGAATCGGCCAGGAAGCGCTTTGAAGAGCTGAACCTTTCTCCGGCCGTTCTGGAAAAGTATCCGGTGGAATTGTCGGGAGGCATGAAGCAAAGGACAGTCATAGCGATTTCAACGATCCTTTCACCAAAGGTCCTGATCGCCGATGAGCCATCCAGCGCTTTGGATGTTACGAGCCAGAAGATGGTCATCAGGATGCTTAAAAACCTGATGGAGAAGGGCTATATCAAATCCATGATCTTCATAACCCATGAACTGCCTCTTCTATACAATGTCACTGATGATATCATGGTCATGTACGCCGGCCAGATCGTTGAAAAGAGTACTGCAAAGGATATGATATTCGACCCGATCCATCCATATTCCAAGGGCTTGATGGGCTCGATCATCGTTCCGGAGGCAGGCGCCCGCAATACGAAGCTGACGGCCATACCAGGGACCCCTCCGAACCTGAAGAAACCGCCGGCGGGCTGCAGGTTCGCCGAACGATGCAAATATGCTTTTAATGAATGCAAAGCAAATGCTGTGGGTCTCAAGGATTTTGATGAAGGCCGCAGTTATCGCTGCCTGATCGACTCCGCCAGGCTGAGGGAGGTATATAAGAATGAGCAGCAATAAGACTCATCATGGTCCGGTCTGCTTAAGTGGCAGGGGGGTCACCAAGGTATATGGCTTTGGGTCGAGGAAGACGGTTGCCGTCGACCATGTGGATTTTGATTTCTATGAGGGTGAGATCGTATCAATCGTAGGAGAATCAGGAAGCGGCAAAACGACGCTGGCAAAGATGCTTCTCGGTCTCACCAGTGTGACTGAAGGCCAGATTTATTATCAAGGCAAACCCAGGGATATCAGGACCCGCAAAAAGAAAAAAGAGTACTGGACAAATGTCCAGGCGATATTTCAGGATCCCTTTTCCTCCTTCAATGTCTTTTCCAAAATCGATACGGTCCTGCTTGATTGTATAAACATGCGCGGGGGAAGGCATTTGCCCAGGGACAAAAAGATCGAGCTGATGACAGAGGCATGCAGCTTTGTCAATCTGAAGTTTGAGGAGCTGACGAACAAATATCCCTTTGAGCTGTCCGGCGGCCAGATGCAGCGGCTTATGATAGCGCGGATCTTCCTGCTGAAGCCAAAGGTCCTCCTGGCGGATGAACCCACATCCATGATCGATGCGTGCTCCCGTGCTACCATTCTGGATATGCTGATGAACCTTCGGAAGGAAACGGGTATGACGATCATATTCATAACCCATGATATAGGGCTTGCGTATTACGTGTCCGATTCCGTATATATCATGGAACAAGGCAAGATCGTGGAGTATGGTTCCGCGGATGAGGTCATCCTCAATCCGAAGACATACAATACCAAACGCTTGATTAGTGATGTGCCAAAGATATATGAGGTATGGGATCTGTCGACTGTTTAATATAGGCGATTTTTCGGATGCTTGCAGATGACCGGCGAAAAGCTGGTCATTTTTTTAATATACTTAACAAGCCGCCTGTTGTTTTACATACCTGAACAGTTTATCTAAAATAGGTATATATTGACATACACACTGAATAGGAGTACTATAGACTCATACTAGACACTTATATGATCTTGTGATGATAATGGATTATAGTCATGGGGGTGACCGGCCTTGAAAAAGGCGGCAATAATCCTGGGCTGCATACTTATTGCTTTGGTGCTTGCCCTGGGCGTGCAAATAGTTTATACGATGCTGACCCGGGAGCCTGTCGGGATAGCTGACAGGACCAATAACGTGAATGTCATGCTGACACGCCCAGACAACTGGAAAAAGATCGTCAAAGAGCCTGTTATAACCATAAAAGATATGGCGATGATCGACGGTTCAACAGCTACGATCCCAATTACAGCTGAGCTTTTCAGGCAGTTTTTCGATTTTACCGACATGCAGGTTGAGCGTAATGATGTTGTCCTTCATTCCACCACTCATTCTGCCTATCTGAATTTGATAGATCGTCAGCCCCGGGTGAGTGACATTCGAACCAGCCTGATTTTTGTCACACCGCCCTCCGATGAGGAGCAGGAATATGCAAAAAGCAAGAATGTCGAGCTGGAACTGACTCCTATAGCCAAGGACGGCTTCGTCTTCATAACCCACAAGGACAACCCTGTCGATTCATTGACAATAGAGCAGATACAGGATATATATACAGGCAAGATCACCAACTGGAAGCAGGTCGGCGGGGAAGACAGAGAGATCAGGGCATACCAGCGTGAAAAGAACTCCGGCAGCCAGACTGCCATGGAGCAGATGGTGATGCAGGGCAAGGAAATGCTGTCACCCATCGATGTAAAGGTGCATTTCGGCATGGGAATGCTTGTGGACGCTGTCGCAGAATATGAAAACGGTCCGGCCAGCATCGGCTATACATATTATTACTACATCAACAACCTGTATAAGAACGAGAATATCAAGGTGCTCAAGGTCAATGGGATCGCTCCCGTCAATGATAACCTGATCAGCGGTGCCTATCCCTTTACTACCAGCTACTATGCCGTGATACGTGGCGACGAGCCGGAGGATTCACCGGCCAGGATACTGAGAGATTACCTTTTGACTCCAGAGGGCCAGGATACTATCTCCATGGCCGGGTATTGCAAGGCGGTGGACTAGTATGGATGAGAGCAGGGCAAGGTATATTTCCCTTATAGTAATTGCATGCGTGGCTTTTTATATGTTTTTCTTCTTAGCCACAATGATTATTTCGCAGGATATTCGGATGCAATCCATACCGGACACCAGGCTGTCGCCGGCAGTGGTTATGTTCTTGCTGGTGTTCTTGGTCCTGGGTATCCTCATAATCTTAAGCGCCTGCTTCAGACCGGCCTTTTATCTGCTTACCGTAGTCGGGGCCGTACTGGCGGTGCTCCTGTTTATGATCCCTGTCTCTGAATTTCGTGCACTTGCTTTGGTATCGCTTGTCCCGTATGCCTTCTATTATGTCATATTAGTGATGAATAAGGTTGTACCGGTTAAAAGCAGATGAGGTGGAGCCTTATGGGCTTGTGATAAGTCATATAGGGCGATGATGTTATGATAATATGCTGCCGGCCAGTATACAGGGAGTGGTATATGAGAGCTTGTCTGCTGCCTAATAAGCAAATCATACTTAACAAAGCAGGGGACTAGTGCTATAATGTCATATAGGGTTTCAGATGTGGGGGCGTAGCTCAGCTGGTAGAGCGTACGGTTCGCATCCGTAAGGTCGAGAGTTCGAACCTCTTCGTCTCCACCATCGATACAAGCTGGTTCAGATGCCATGCAGCCTTGAATGCATGGCATCGATTTTTATGCAGGAAGCCATGGCGGGCTTTTTTGAAGCTCGAAGAACATATGGCCCGGTGGAAGGCTCATTATGAGTGGATGGTGCACCTGCTGTTATCATCCGTTGAAAGCCTGCTGGACATAGGGTGCGGGACTTGCTTTGAGCTGGACTGTATCATCTCATTTGACCCCTCCACCACTTCACCTTTGAAAGGAAAGCCACACTGCTATGATCAGGGCTATAAAATGATCCAATCTTGATTGACATGGATTCTATGGGAGTGTATAATCAACAATTGTTAACTAGCTAATAATTATGATGATAACTATTAACAGGTTAACAATAGATATAGTTAGTCGGTATAAGGCGGTGAGTGTCAGGTATGATGGATGATCATGATAATAGCAGGATCAGCAATAAGAAGGTTATTCATCAACTGATCAACTTTACGATCAAACACAGGAAAATCATGATGCACTATCTGGATGAGACCGGGGTCTATCAGTCCCAGCATCGCTTGCTGATGGCGGTCGCCTGCAACCCGTACGCTTCGCAAAAGGATATTGCAGATACTATGGACATATCCACGGCGACAGTGGCTGTATCACTCAAAAAGCTGGAGAAGGGCGGGTACATCAACAGAGTGGCGGATGAGGCGGACAACCGCATCAACAAGATCACCATCACAGAGAAGGGCAACAGGGTCGTGGAGCAAAGCAGGCAGATATTTGAAACGACTGACCGGAAGGTTTTTGAGGGGTTCACGGAAAAGGAGATGCTCACCCTGTCTGCCTTGCTGCATAAGCTGGATGCCAATCTGACCAGGATGGAAGCTGAAATAAATCAGAAAAAGAAAGGGTTTGATGTATGAAACGGTACTGGAAGTATATAAGGCCATATCTGCCGGCGTTTATCATAGGGCCGATCCTTATGATAGTAGAGGTCATCGGCGAAGTCGTAATGCCCCTGATCCTGAGCAACATCATTGACAAAGGGGTCACCGGCGGCCGGGGCGTTGCTTATATCATAACCATGGGCATCACCATGGCGCTCACAGCCCTTGTGATGATGGCAGGCGGCGTTGGAGGAGCCTACTTTGCCATCAAGGCATCGTCGGGATTTGCCAACGATCTGAGAAAGGACCTGTTCAGCAAGATCCAGGAATTTTCTTTCAAGAATATCGACCAATACAACACCGGGTCCTTGGTCACCAGGCTGACCAACGATATAACCCAGGTACAGAACATGATCCAGATGCTGATGCGAATGGCTTTAAGGGCACCGGGCATGCTCATCGGAGCGCTGATAATGGCCTTTACGCTGAATCCCAGGCTGGCCCTGGTCATCTTTATCGTCATACCCCTGCTGGCCCTTGCGATCTATACCATCCTGAAGGTCGCCTTTCCCCGGTTCACGGCTATGCAGAAAAAGCTGGATGCCCTCAACACCACCACTCAGGAAAACCTGAGGAATATAAGGGTCGTGAAATCCTTTGTCAGGGAGGACCATGAGGAGGCCAGGTTCAGAAAAGCCAATACGGACCTGAAGGAAAGCACGCTTAATGCTATGAAAGCAGTTATCTTCACAATGCCGGTCATGACCCTGTCCATGAACATTACGACCCTTGCTGTGGTATGGTTCGGCGGGAAACAGGTCATAGCAGGCAGCATGACCTCCGGTATCCTGACGGCCTTTGTCAACTATGTTGTACAGATACTCATGTCGCTGATAATGGTTTCAATGATCATCCTGAATGGGTCCAGGTCCCTGGCATCCGCCAAGCGTATCAATGAGGTCCTTAATACGGACATAGACCTGACTGACGAGGATGCCCTCCACAAGGAAGCGACCGTTCAGCATGGCAGGATCGAGTTCAGAGATGTCTGCTTCAAGTACTACAAGAACAATGAAAAATGGGTCCTGGAGGATATAAACCTTGTGATAGAGCCGGGCGAGACGGTCGGCATCATCGGTTCCACCGGCTGCGGCAAAACGAGCCTTGTTCAGCTTATCCCAAGGCTGTATGATGTTGACCGCGGGGAAGTGCGGGTGGACGGCATAAATGTCAAGGACTATTCGCTCAGGAACCTCCGAAGCGGAGTCGGCATCGTGCTGCAGAAAAACACCCTCTTTTGCGGCACCATCAAGGAAAACCTCAAATGGGGCGATGAGAACGCGAGCGATGAGGAGGTCTACAGGTGTGCCGAAAGCGCCCAGGCCCATGGATTTATCACATCCTTTGAAAAGGGCTATGATACCGAGTTGGGCCAGGGCGGTGTAAACGTATCCGGCGGCCAGAAGCAAAGACTGTGCATAGCCAGGGCACTTTTGAAGAAGCCGAGGATCCTGATCCTTGATGACAGCACGAGCGCAGTAGATACCGCGACCGAAGCAAGGATCCGGGAAAACTTCAGGAATATGCTCCAGGGTACTACGAAGATCATCATCGCCCAGAGGATCTCATCAGTGCTAGATGCGGACAAGATCGTAGTCCTCGATGACGGTAGGATCGTCGGCATCGGCACCCACGAGGAGCTGCTGGATAAGTGCGGGACATACTCTGAGATCTACTATTCACAGACAGACAAGAAGGTGACAGCATCATGAGCCGGTTAAGCGAAGAAAGAAAAGAAGAACTGCTGCGCAGGTATGGAAATACTAATGCATCTGGCGGCCCGGGCGGAATGGGCCCCGGCGGGAGAAGGCCGGGGGGCTTCGGCGGGCCCAGAGGGCCGCGTGGAGCCATGATGGGCGGCAAACCGAAGAATGCTGCAGCCACTGTCAGAAGGCTGCTTGCATATATCGGGCGGGATAAATTCAAGATCCTCTTTGTACTTGCCTGTGTATTGGGCACCAGCCTGTCCAACCTGGCCGGAAGCTATATCCTGCGTCCGGTCATCAACAACCTGGTTTCAGTTGACCAGAGCGCGGAGCAAAAGGTCAGGAACCTGCTGGCAGGCATATTGACCATGGCATGCATCTACCTTGTCACAACGACCTGTACTTACCTGCAGCAGAGGATCATGATAGGGGTTTCACAAAATGCCCTGGTCAAGATCAGGGAGGAGCTGTTCAGCAAGGTCCAGAGGCTGCCTGTAAAGTATCACGACACTCACACCCACGGAGACATAATGAGCCGGTTTACGAATGACCTGGACTCGGTCGGAGAGATGCTCAACAATACCATGGCCCAGATCTTTTCAGGCTTCATCACCCTGATCGGCACGGTCACCATCATGTTCATAGTGAACTGGGTACTCGCTGTCGTCACTATTGTCACTGTACCTCTCCTGGTCTTCGTAGGCGGGCAGATCGGAAAGCAAAGCCGAAAGTACTTTGCGGCCCAGCAGCAGGCCCTTGGCGCAGTCAATGGATACATTGAAGAAAGCGTGACCGGCCAGAAGGTGATAAAGGTATTCTGCCATGAGGAGACAGCGGTGGAGGAGTTCGAGTTTTTAAGCGACGACCTGCGCAAAAAGCAGATGAAGGCGCAGTTCTTCGGCGGCATCATGGGCCCGGTCATGGGTAACCTCAGCCAGATCAGCTTCGCTCTGACCGCCACGGTAGGTGGGGTCCTGTGCCTGACAGCCAACTTCGATATCGGCGGCCTTACCATTTTTACAAACTACTCAAGGCAGTTTGCCAGACCGGTCAGCGAGCTGTCCCTGCAGATGAATGTCATCTATGCCGCACTGGCCGGAGCTGAAAGGGTGTTTGAGGTGATGGATGAGGCCCCTGAAACGGCAGACCCGGCGGATGCGGTGGAAATATGCTCCGAAGCAGACCCGGTGGAAGGTGCCAGGCCGATCAAGGGTGAGGTTGTCCTGAAGGATGTGACCTTCGGGTATGTCCCCGGCAGGACTGTGCTGAAGCGTATCAATGTGACAGCAAGACCAGGCCAGAAAGTCGCCTTCGTTGGATCAACGGGCGCAGGGAAGACGACCGTAACCAACCTGATAAACAGGTTCTATGAGATCGAAGAGGGCGAAATACTGATCGACGGCATCAATATAAAGGATATCAGGAAGGATTCCCTGAGAAGCAACATAGCCATGGTGCTCCAGGATACCCACCTCTTTTCCGGCACGGTCAAGGAAAACATCCGGTACGGGCGCCTTGACGCCACAGACGAGGAAGTCGTTGCTGCCGCGAAAATAGCCTGTGCCCATTCCTTTATCGAAAGGCTGCCCCAGGGCTATGACACTGTGCTGGACGGAGACGGGGCAAACCTGAGCCAGGGCGAGAGGCAGCTTCTCAGCATCGCGAGGGCCGCCATATCCAAGGCTCCCATCCTCATCCTGGACGAGGCCACCAGCTCTGTAGACACTAGGACTGAAAGATACATCGAGCGGGGCATGGACCGGCTGATGAAGAACCGGACCACCTTTGTGATCGCCCACAGGCTGTCCACAGTGCGAAACGCTGACCAGATCATAGTGCTGGAGCACGGCGAGATCATCGAGCAGGGCACCCACGAGGAGCTCCTGGCGCTGGGTGGGAGATACTATCAGCTCTATACCGGCGCGGTGGAACTGGACTAGGGGAAATGTTATTAGCCTTAGTTCAACCTATGGTTTACTGCAAGTTGAACATCGATGTATGGTTTTAGATGGATGAAGTTGCTATAGTAAAACTGCAAAAGCGCTTTTGAATACTTTTTTGTGAAACGGGGTGTTTCAATGAACATCGGAGCAGTTTTGAAAAAGCTGAGGCATGAAAGGAGCATGACTCAGGAGCAGCTTGCAGAATATCTAAACGTCTCCACACAGGCAGTATCCAAATGGGAGAACGGGCTGTCATATCCGGACATCACTCTGATACCGGTCCTGGCTAACATCTTTGAAACATCAGCTGATGTTCTGCTTGGCATTGAGCTTGAAGCGAAGGAGAAAGTAATAAAGGAATATATAGACCGGGGAGACAAATACCTTTATACAGGATATCACCAGAAAGCAGCTGAAGTATTCCGAGAAGGCCTGAGGGTATATCCTGACAGCTATTTGCTTATGAATGGCCTCATGACCTGCATGTGGAAGGAACGTAACCTCCAGGACTCAAAAGAGAAAAAATGCGAGATCTCAAAGGAGGTCATAAGCCTGGGGGAGAAGATCCTCTCAAGGTGTACCGACGATAGTGTAAGACATAATGCTATACAGATCCTGTGCACCACGTATCCTGATGTTGGGGAAACGGAAAAAGCTGTGGAGCTGGCGAAGAAGATGCCCAGCCTGTATCTAACATCCGAGGTTCTGTTGGGCAATATCTATACTGGCACGAAGCGGTATGAAACAATAAGGAGCACCCTTTTTCATCTGATTGACCTGCTTATATTAAACATGACCTGCAACAGCGCGCCGCTGGATGATGGGAGCAAGCCCCATTCCACGGAAGAGCTGATCCAGATCAGGAAAAAGGTTGTAAGGCTTCTTGAAACCATGTTTGAGGACGGAAATTACGGATTCTACAGGCAGATGCTTGGCTGGACATACATTGACATGGCCGTGTTCTATGCCAGGCTGAAGGAGTATGATAAAGCAATCGACAGCCTTAGAATCGCCGCAGAACATTCCATTAAATATGATCAGGAGTATGACCCGAACAAGGAGTACACTTGCCTGCTTTTCAAGGGTATGAAGTTCGGCCCGGTAATGCACCATATTCCAGAAAATGAATCGATGCACCAACTCAACGAGATGAATGATCCTGCCTTTGATGAGATCAGGCACAACAAAGAATTCATAAAGATAGAGGAAAAGCTCAAGAGTTACGCGAAGCTTAGATAAGCAATACCATGGAGAGGAGCAGTATATGGCGGACAAGGGTAATGATCGCACAGGGGATATTTTCAGCTGGATAGAGAAAGAATTGGATCCGAAGGCCTGTACAACAGAAGACCTTATTTACAATGACATGGAGTCGCAGTCGGCATACAGCCTGCCGGTCATATATCAGCCCTTCGATGCCGCCGTGAGATGGCACTGGAGCGACAGGGGGAGCCTGTATGATTTCCTGTACACTACCAGGGGAGAAGGGAAAAGGCTGCTGGATTTCGGGCCGGGAGACGGATGGCCATCATTGTTGGTCGCCCCCTTTGTAAAAGAGGTAGTAGGTGTCGACTCATCACCGAAACGCGTTGAGACCTGCATCGAAAACGCCAGAAGGCTCGGGATCAGTAATGCGCGGTTTGTCTCCTATAGATCCGGGTCCAGGCTGCCTTTTGAGGACGACAGCTTTGACGGTATCATGGCCGCATCCTCGATAGAGCAGACCCCGGACCCGAAACAAACCTTGAGCGAATTGTACAGGGTGCTGAAGCCGGGAGGGCGGATCAGGATCTTTTATGAAACCTTGGGTGAGTACAAGGGCGGTTTGGAATACGACATATGGATATTCGGCCTGGCTGGGGACAGGAGCAAGCTGATCTTGTACAAAAGGGACCCGGAGCATGAATATGCCCTCCAGTACGGACTGACGATAGCCATACCGGAAAAAGAGCTCAAAGAAAAGCTGTCTGTAGACGGAGAGGTCAGCTTCAGACATGTTACCGAGCATTTCCTGGAAGGGATAAAAGGCATTATAACCAGTGCCCAGGTATGCAAGACCATTCACCCTTCAGGCAGGACCCTGGTTTCATGGCTCAAGGAGATAGGGTTCAAAGAAGTGGTGGCGACTTACAGCGGGAGCATGGCTGCTGCAAGGCTGTTTGATTCATATGCAGCCGATGACCGGCCGTCGGACCTTGAGTCGGTCGATGAAGCGGTCAGAAAAGTCGTAAAGGTAGTGACGGAGCTTGAGGCTCCAATAGAGCTTGATCCTATGATAACAGGGATCAAATAGATATAAGCGCATCTGTATAAAACGCCCCCCTTGCCCTGTATCAGGGAAGGGGGGTGAGTGTTTAGCGGCTCTTTTTATGATCCTGATAAAGGTTATCGATCGACCTGTCATAAGTCTTTTCACCGGATGCGGAAAAGAAGCAACCCGGCACTTCTCCGCTCCTGCGGTGGTATGCAACGCATTCACAGCACTTGCCGTGACGGGAGCATGAGGTATATGTACATGTGCACTTTATAGTATTATTGCAAGCCATTTTAAACCCCCCGGAATTTATAATCTACATGATAATTATAGTAAAAACAGATATGTGTTTCAACACAAGCAGGAATCACCAGGATTCAGGCAGAATTACTGGCGAAGGAAGAAATGCAGGCAAAGGAGCGGGTTTCGATGCTCGATAGGAATTGGATCCGGGTCATTTACGGAGATAGTCCGAAGCAAATGGTCATGGAGGTGCTGGAAGCCATAAAGCCTGAGAAGGAAATAGGGGATAATGCCCTTATCGGCATCAAGCCCAATCTCGTTGTGGCAAAGCCAGCAAGCTCGGGCGCAACGACCTCACCCGAAATAGTGGCAGGTATCATCGAATACCTCAAATCAAAGGGGCACGACAACATAGTCATCATGGAGGGCTCCTGGGTAGGAGGCAGGACAGGGGAAGCCTTTAGAGTATGCGGGTATGAGGACCTGTCGAAGGAATACGGAGTCCCCCTGGTCGATCTCCAGAGGGACAGTTCAAGGCCGGTTGAAACCGGCGGCATGACCATAAGCATCTGCGAGTATGCGGCAAAGGTCGATTATCTGATCAATGTACCGGTCCTCAAGGGCCACTGCCAGACCAACCTGACCTGCGCCCTGAAGAACCTGAAGGGCTGCATTCCCGATTCCGAGAAGAGACGGTTCCACACCATGGGTTTGCACAAGCCCATAGCATATTTGAACAAGCTCATAAGACAAGACCTCATAATCGTAGATGGCATGAACGGAGACCTCAATTTTGAGGAGGGCGGCAATCCGGTCCAGATGAACAGGATCATCGCGGGCAAGGATCCCGTGCTGGTCGACTCATACGCAGCCCACCTGATAGGCTATAGCATAGAGGAAGTCCCGTATATAAGCATGGCTGAGCAAATCGGAGCCGGCTCATCAGATCTGGAAAAGGCCGATATAGTCGAGCTGAACAAGGATGAGGGCATTAGAAAAATAACACCTTCGAGAAGGGTCCGGTACTTAGCCCGGCATATAGTCGAAGACAGCGCCTGCTCAGCCTGCTATGGGAGCCTGATTTATGCGCTGGAGAGACTGGATGAAAGGGGTTTGCTGAGCAGGTTAGAGGACAAATTGTACATAGGCCAGAACTTCAGAAACAAGAAGCTGGACGGGATAGGCATCGGCGCATGCGCCTCAGGATTTGACAAATGCGTCAGGGGTTGCCCGCCTAAGGCCAGAGACATAGTTGAATACCTGGAGGGACTTATATAAAGGTCATCTGACGATAAACTTTAGCTTTAGTAAGTACTTGGGCGGAGGTGTTCTTATGAAGGTTGATCGATGCGGCCGAATGCAGGAAGGCAGACCTGTCAGCTTACATTTATGATATAAAAAATAAAAAAAGAAAGGAGAAACGATTATGAAAAACATGATAGTAATTGACCTTGACGACACTAAAACAAAAAATCTTTACGTTGCTAAAATAAAAACGGCAGAGGGTGAAAAAATAGGTATTATAAGGGATTTAGGAATAGGCTTTGATGAAGAAGAAGAAAAGTATTGTCAAATATTGGAAGATAAGAAATATTCAGAAGAAGAAGTTGATGAAAGAATTGAATATTGGTGCAGAAAATTGAATTTGGGAAAATTTAGTATATTTGAGCATGAAATACTAAAATAAAAGAGTAGTAAAATACTCTTTTTTTTAGTTTAAAAGTAATAATATTCAAAAGGAATAATATTCTCTTATAGGCTTTGCATCCGGCGTATATTTCAGTAGGTTCAGCAAGGCAGTCATGGACTTTGCAAGGAACAACCTGCCCCCAGGCAAGAGGGTTTTCCTCATATATACCTGCGGTTCAAATACTACGGATTATACAAGGAAAGTGAAACGGATCGTAAGGGATAAGTCATGCAGCCTGCTTGGAACATATTGCTGCAGGGGCTATGACACCTTCGGCCCGTTCAAGCTGTTCGGGGGGATCGCCAAAGGGCACCCGGATGAAAAGGACATAAACGGGGCGGTGGAGCTCTTCAAAAGGCTGGTTGAAAATGTCTAGATCCTGTCCTGCTCCCTTCCTTTTCGGGGGGAAAATTTGACCGCGGTCAGGAAGGCTGCCAGGAGGAACAGGGAAGCGATTCCTGATCTTATCACCCAGGAAGCCGTAACGATACCTCTATTCGCGACTGTGGACGACTCTACGATGCTCGAATACAATGTGAAACCAGTCTGTTTTAATGATAAGTCATTTGCGAAGGGGCTTATGTAGCACATAAGATAGGTCACTAAAATCACAGGGATAGAGTTTAGCAGGACCGCCTTAAACAAGCCGGTACCGGTTTGTCTTGCCCTATCGATAACCGACTTGAACCAGGCTAAGCCTATAAGCGGGGCTGCGCTGAAAAATGCCGCATAAAAGCCAAGCAGCATGTCATTGTTATATATAAGACGATTGCTATAATCAGGCAGCATAGCGGTCGGCAGCAGCATAAAGCTTGCCAGTATAAGCGCATAAAGCGGCCGGCGGCCCTTATATTCATAATAGGCAGCGCCAAACGCCGAGACAGTGCTCACCAATGTCACTGCAAGGGCAGGCAGGAAGGGAACTGCCAACATACTGACCAGCAAGCCTGAGAAGGGATAGCCGTCAAAGCTGTTCGTGAACAGGTCGATATAGTTTATAAGGGTCGGCTTTCTGGGCATGATCGTCGGAGGATACATAAGCAAATCAGAGACATCCTTGAATGAGGTCATCAGCACCAGGAAAAACGGGAACAGGAAAACAAGACCTATGAAGATCATCACGATCCCAACTATATTTGGGGCGAGATCTCCGGCCGGACCTGGCTGCATTTCCGTATTGCCTTGTCTTGATTTGATTCCCCGCTTCAACAGTGCCACCAAATGCATTATTCCGCAGCTTATCGCTATGAGTATGATCAGATACGCTCCGGTCAAAAGCAGTGATGCTATGCCAACCGCCGAAGCATAGCCGGCCTGCAACAGAGTCGCGTATTGATTGATATAATGCCCCATGATCGTATGGGCTGCGTAGTCAAGAGAGACGGGCCCGAAGGCAGACAAGGATGCATTTCTGCATAAAGGCATCAGCAGCAAGGGCAGGGCTCCGGCCAGGTAGACGTGCAGGCTGCTTTCCAGCGGGAGCAAAAGCTGCAGAAACGAATTTCCCCGGACCTTTCGCATTTTTACAAGGCTCAGTACAGTGAGCATGGGGCCGAACAGTATAAGGCACATATACAACAGATGTATCTGCCAAACATATTTTAGCAAAAACTGAACAGGCTCCTTGATGATACTAAGGTCCATCAGCAGGTAGTTGAGCAAGCCATGGCGGTCACTGTCAAGGAGAAAATTAAGAGCGTCGCCTGTCAGCATATAAAGCGAAACCAGGTCAAAGACCAGGATGACTATATACCTGATGGCCCTGTGTGCCTTTCTTAACAACAGTGATAGCGCATATGCCAATGTCCCTGAGATCGATGCGGTCAGCAAAGCAAGTCCAAAGGTGTTGGCCAAAGCTATAGTAAAAATATCATCATTTTTAAATAATTCGATGTAGTTTTCCAGCCCGATAAAACGCGGCGGATCTATAATGTTATAATCGGTCAGGGAACGGCTAAGCATGCCTGCAATCGGTGATATGATGACCGCCAGGAGCACTGCAAGCATCGGGATCAGCAGCATTATCCCCAGTGCTAGTTTATTTATTTTCTATCTCAAAGAGCTTGCCTTCCCAGTTGCGGAATACCGCCTTTTCAGTCCCGAGGTACATCAGGTAATTGGGCAGGATCGGGGTTTTCCCGAGGCCGCCCGGCCCGTTGACGATGTATGCGGGGATCGCCATGCCCGATGTACGCCCCCTCAAGGACTCCATTATCTCCATGCCGTCTTCGATGCGGACCCAAAAATGCGAAGTACCCTTGATCGTCTTTGGGTGGAAGATATAGTAGGGCTTGACCCGGATCTTCAGAAGGCTTTGGTTCAGCTTTCTCACTATGTGTGGATCGTTGTTGACCCCGTTCAGCAGCACCATCTGGTTTCCAAGGGGGATGCCCGCATTAGCCAGCCGTTCGCAGGCCTCCTTTGATTCCCTGGTGATTTCCCGCGTACTGTTGAAATGTGTGTTTACATAAACCGGATGATATTTCTTCAGTATATTTACCAGATTTTCAGTGATGCGCTGGGGAAGGGTAACGGGTGTCCGAGTCCCGAATCTTATGATCTCCACGTGGTCGATCTCTCTAAGTGATATAAGCAGCCTTTCGATCATGCTATCACTGAGCATGAATGCGTCTCCGCCCGTGATCAGCACATCCCGGATCTCCTCGTGTTCTCTCACGTATTCGATGGCCTGCTTGATCTGGTCCCAGGGCGCATGGGTGTCCGTTTCTCCGATCAGGCGCCGCCTTTGGCAAAAACGGCAGTACATCCCGCACACGTTCGTGACCTTTATGATCAGGCGGTCCGGATACCTTCTCGTTACAAGGTCAACAGGAGTCCAGCCGGCCTCGTCCATTGGATCGAGGTCTCCGTCAGGATCGAGCTCCTCCGGCGATGGTACCGCCTGCCGCCTGATAGGGCAGGCTGGATCCTCAGGGTCGATCAGCGACAGGTAGTAGGGTGATATGGCATAGCGATAGGTCGTGCCAACCTCTTTGATTTTCGCTGCGGCTTCAGGTGATACTCCGATAAGGTCGGCAAAATCGTCAATATCGGTAAACCGGTTGGCCAGCTGCCATCTGTAGTCGTTCCACTGCTCTTCGGTGGCCCCCAGCCGGTCCATTATCTTTCTTTTCTGGGCCCCAATACGCTCCTCATCATCAAGGCCTGTCAGTATTTTGTCCTTGCACTGAAGGTAATCCGCTATGGAATCCTTTAATTTGTCAAACCTGTCGGTCCTGGCTTGAAAAGCCGGTTTTGCAGTGAAATGTCCCATATGGGATAACACCTCCATTTAGATTATTTAAAAAGCGGTCTCACTGACTGTGAAGACCGCTTTAAATGCAAAATATCACCTTATCCCTTCAAAGCTTCCGAGGTTAGCTGACGGATTCGGACCGAAAGGAATTAGCCCTACCGATCTCCCGGCGTGTGAGAGCCCGGATTCACCCCAAAAATGGTTCCCCCGTATCCTGTCTACACAGAAATTCAGCGCTTATGGTTCAGGTATATATGAGTATGTAATTGTTATATGCTGATTAGCCACCATGTGTGTATTTTATTGTATCGTTTTCCGGCTGGCCAGTCAACTTATAGAGCTGATTTAAACAGCTCGTCATATTTCCAAATGTATATCATACATTATAGTAGCACACGTTCCACATGGCACTAACCTGATCGAGGCATGCAGTCATCATATGAAAATGTTTGTGAGATTCTTAAAATATCTTAACTTTTGACGATTTTTCTGCTAAAATATATATAAAGGTAGATGAGTGTATTCACGGAAAGACAAGCACCAGCTGTTTAAGAAAGAGGAGTGAGGTATCCTATGGTTATTACACTCGTGAATGATACCTTTAATATAAACAACAACGGGACCACCATTTCAGCTATGCGGTTCGCAGAAGTATTGGCGCGGCGCGGCCACCAGATCCGCATACTCACATGCGGTGACCCTGCCAAAAGCGGCAAAGACCAGAATACCGGTTTTGAAATGTTCTATCTGCCTGAGTTTAAGATCCCTATCGCAAGCAGGCTGGCCCATAAGCAGAATACGCTCTTCGCAAAGCCGGTTCGGTCCATCCTGGAAAAGGCGATATCGGGGTCAGATGTAGTGCATATCTATCAGCCCTGGGCCCTTGGACGTTCAGCGCAGAAAGCTGCCAGGCGGATGAACATCCCTGCTATCGCTGCATTCCACATACAGCCTGAAAACATCACCTACAACATAGGCCTTAAATCGGTCCCCCTGGTTGGACACCTGGTATATTTCATGTTTTACCTGCTTTTCTACCGCAGGTTTACCCATATCCACTGCCCCTCGAAGTTTATTGCCGCCCAGCTTCGAAACCATGGGTATAGATCACGGCTGCACGTCATCTCAAACGGTGTCCATCCGGCGTTTTGTCCTCCTGATCAGCCGAAGGAGCATTCCTTTGACCCGATCAAGATACTTATGATAGGCAGGCTTTCTCCTGAAAAAAGGCAGGATGTCCTGATCCGCGCCGTCATGAGGTCCCGCTATGCCGACCGCATCCAGCTCTATTTTGCCGGGAAGGGCCCCTGGGGAAAGAAGCTTCGCCGCCTTGGGTCCAAGCTACCCAACCCTCCCGTGTTCGGTTATTATGACCGCGACGACCTGATCAGGCTAATACACGACTGCGACCTGTATGTACATGCCTCGGATGTGGAGATCGAAGGCATCTCCTGCATCGAAGCGATCGCATGCGGGCTGGTCCCGATAATCTCCGACAGCAGGCGGAGCGCCGCGGCCCAGTTTGCGCTCAGCTCTCAGAATACCTTTAAAGCAGGGTCTCCGGAATCATTGGCGGAAAGGATCGATTATTGGCTGGATGATCCGAAGCGGCTGAGAGAGGCCGGCAAAAAATACGCTCGCTTTGGGAAGCAGTACGCACTGGAGCACAGCGTGAGAAAAATGGAAAAGGTATATTTGTCCATGTCCAAAAAGGGTGGAAATGAATATTACCGCAGCGTATTTTTCAGGTTCCTTACCCGCTTGTTCCAGGTTGTCATCGCCTATCCCTTACTCCTGTTCTGGACCCGCTTCATCCTGGGCGTCAGGGTCTATGGCAGGAAGAATCTCCGTGGCCTGAGGAGCGCGCTTACGGTATGCAATCATGTCCACCTGCTGGACAGTGCCTTGGTGGGCCTGGCCTTTTTCCCCCGCAGGGTCATCTTCCCAACGATCCCTCAGAACATAAAGACCCTCTGGCCGGGCACGATCGTTCGTGTCCTTGGCGGAATAGCCATTCCTGACAGTATTATGGAGCTTAGGACCTTCTTCGATGAGATGGAGTTCCTATTGATGAACAACTGCATCGTGCACTTTTTCCCCGAGGGGGAGCTCAAGCCCTATGATACCAGCCTGCGTGACTTCAAAAAGGGAGCATTCTATCTGGCGGCCCAGGCCCGGGTGCCGATCGTGCCCATGCTGATCACCTTTGAAGCTCCAAAAGGTCTTATGAAGCTTATACGTAAAAAACCGGTCATGCGCCTTCATATAGGAAAGCCCATATACCCGATCGCTGCGGATCTCGAAACCGACTCGGAGCTCAGGATGCAGGCTGCCCGCAAGCAAATGGAAGCCTGCAGGGCATAAGCGATATGCGAGAATTACCTGTGGACTTGGGCTTATAGTATCTGTTCGCAGAAAGCGATGTGAGTGTTACTTCCGACACCTATTGATGCTGCAATATTTAACAAGAGTCAACGAAAATAAAACGAGGACAGCCTAGGTGCATATTCTGGCCTCTATGCTTTCGTTTATGATCCAGGTTGATGAGAATGCGTTTACTTACAAATATATTGCCCCACATATACCTCCGAAATACACTAATTGCCTATTGAGCATTTTTGAATGTAAATATACCTATTGACTAATCCAAAAGCTCCTTTACATAGTTCGGCAAGGCAAAGCAGCCCTTGTGCAGGCCTGTATTGTAGTACCGGGTCTCTATACCAAGGGAATCCCAGCCTGCATCCAGATTTGCTACCGGATCAAGGCCTTTGGAAGCAAAGCCGAAAAGGAAATGCCCCGATGGATAAGTCGGTATATGCGCCTGGTAAACCAAGGCTATGGGGAAAACTGATTTGATGTGCTTATGAGTTTTTTGTACAGCCAATGCATCGTTGGGATAATAAGGACTTTCATGCTGATTTACCATGATGCCCGATCCCTTTAGTGCCTTGAAGCAATTGGCGTAGAACACCCTGGTGAACAGCTCTTCACCAGGCCCAAAGGGATCTGTTGAGTCCACTATTATCAAATCGTATTCCTTGTCTTTTCTTACTACGAAATCAAGGCCGTTTTCATAGTATATATGTACCCGCGGATCATCAAGCCTGCATGAGGTCCGGGGGAGATACTCCCTGCAAACATCCACTACGAGCTTATCTATCTCCACCATATCGATTCTGTTGATAGACTCATACTTGGTCAGCTCTCTCACGACTCCGCCATCGCCTGCGCCGATGACCAAAACGTCACGGATCCCGGGGTTTACAGCCATTGGCACATGCGTTATCATTTCGTGGTATATGAACTCGTCCTTTTCCGTGAGCATCAGGTATCCGTCCAGCACCAGGATCCTGCCGAAGTCATAGGAATCAAACACATCAATACGCTGGAACTCGCTTTCCAGGCTTACCACCTGCTTTTTGACCTTTATTGAAAAGCAGGCGTTCTGTGTGTGGTATTCAGTAAACCATAAGTCCATCTTATCCCTCCAAAATCTTGTGCGAGAAGAACCTGCTAGTCATAAACATTCATACCGCTGAAGATCTCGATCATTTCCTTATGAAGACTGTCTGTGATCTCAAGCCTCTTATCATGGGGAAGCTCGTCTGCGTCCTGGTTGAAAAGATAGTCGTCCAGATTTATTTCCCTGATCAGCATCTTTGTATGGAATGTATTGGATTGATACACGTTTATATCTATGGCGTCATATTTTCTCAAAATGCTGTCATCTATATAATCCTGTATTGACTTTATCTCGTGATCTATATAGTATTTTTTCCCGTATATGTCCCGGGTGAATCCCCGTACCCGGTAGTCTATCGTTATTATATCCGAGTCAAAGCTCCTGATCAGGAAATCCAATGCATTTAAAGGAGAGATTTTGCCACAGGTAGATACATCTATGTCCACCCGGAATGTGGATATGGCATTGTCAGGGTGATGCTCCGGATAGGTATGGACAGATATATGGCTTTTATCTAAATGGGCATGTACTGTTTGCTTTGGCAGAAGAATGCCGTTTAGCTTGCCCTGATTGCAGGTCTCATCTATTTCGTGGGGAGGCAGCGGCCCCTCTGCTATCAGCACATTGACGGAAGCACCCTGGGGCTCATAATCCTGCTTGGAGATATTAAGGATGTTGGCTCCTATGATGTCAGCGACCTTGCATAATATACCGGTAAGCCTGTCCGAATTATACTGCTCGTCTATATACTCTATATAATCTCTCTTATCTCTTTCGGTCTCTGCATAGCACACGTCGTAAATGTTAAAGCTGAGCGATTTGGTAAGATTGTTGAATCCGTATAGGGCCAGCTTGCTCTTCAACCCTAACATCACTCCTCTTCAGGTTTGCCTGCAAACCATCATTAAAGTAAGAAGAATTACGAAGAGTATCAATATTTCATATGCAGCTGCAACATCACTGGTGCTTTATATATTATACCATAAATCCCCTTTGTGCTCAGGTTTATCATGTATTTTGGCTTATACAGGCATAGAAAAGGACCCCCGGCTTTGCATATAAACAGGGGTCCTTTGCTGGTGGGCAATGGGGGACTCGAACCCTCGACTTCTACCATGTGACGATAGCACTCTACCAGCTGAGTTAATTGCCCGTATTTCCTTTTTAAAATTATAACTCTATCGGCCCTGTGATTCAACAGGTTTTTTCCTCATGCCTATTCCCATTATATCCTTTTTCTTGTAGAATAATCTTGATACAGGATACGTGATTTAATAAGCTTTGATATTCACCAAATGTCTCAGGGGGTGGGCCGAGTATGCTTATGGCATATATGACATGGCATGAGGTCAAGAAACATATATCAGAGGTCAACGACAATCTGATAATTCCCGTGGCGACTTGTGAACAGCACGGATACCATCTGCCGTTAGGCAATGATACTTTCATCGCAGAATATATGGCAGGTATTCTGTCTCAAAGAACGAAGGCCCTGGTTGCTCCGACTATGAACTATGGAGTCAATCTCCCATGTGATGTGCATTTGGCAGGGACCACATCAATAAAGCCTGAAACCCTGAGGGAAATGATTATATCGATAACAGACTGGTGGAGACAGCAAGGGTTCAGACATTTTCTGCTGCTGACATATCACGGTGATCCGTTCCACCTGCAAGCCATGAAAGATATATCTGATGACATCAAGCTATATGATCTGTCAGAGATCGAATATTCGGATATTCTTGAGAGGCAGGCTTCCATCAGACATGCCTGTGAAGCAGAAACGTCAGTTGCCCTTTACTTGTATCCCGAAAAGGTAAAAATGGAGTCGGTCCGGGAGCATGATATACCGTTTGATGATTTCAGGAAATACCTGTTCCATGAAGCAGGCGATCTGCCCGAAGGCTATGTCGGCAGCCTGGGCTATCCCTCATTTGCTACAAAGGATAAAGGGAGCAGGATAATTGCCCGCATGATAGACAGGATGATCGATGAATGCTATGATTTTCTGAAACCATGAAACACAGACTGTATGAACTAAAGGATTTCTCTATCCTGTGGGGCACCCGGGGATTGTCACAGCTTGGCAGTATGTATATGCATTGCTTCCATGTAATATGCGGTAATATGTTGTTGATCCTGAAGGCAATCTGCCTGAGATAAGAAGCCGGGAACAAGATTAACAACATAGAGAGTTAAGCATTCCTGATGTTACTGTAAGAAAGAAAGTAAGAGGGGGCGGATCATATGCCGTTGTTCAGCGCGGCAGATCGGAAAAATGTTTTAGATCACATAGTATCCTTCACTGAACCTAACGAGCATATCATAACACTTGTCGCTGTCGGCTCGGGCTCATATGGCTTTTATGATGAATTATCCGATTTGGATTTTGTGATAGCCCTTGACAGTGATGACAGCATGGAAACGGTCATGGAATATGTCAGGTCACAGCTTGGCAAACGCCTGAACTTCATATACTATAAGCAAATCCCCCAGAAAAGGCTCCAGGTTTTTCTGACAGATAATTACCTTGAGATCGACATCGGCTATGGTGCCTACACCGGAGCGGCCGCCTTCAGGAAGCATTGGAAGGTGCTCTTTGATAAATCAGGAACGGTGGATAAAGCCATGCGCTCCTCCTGGGAGCAAACAGAAGCTGACTTCAAGGCAAATGGACACAGCAGAAAGCTGGCCGAGTGCGCAGATTCGGTCTGGCATAATCTGATGCTGGCTGCTGTTGCAATAAAGCGCAGGCAGTATTGGAGGGCATATGCAGAGCTTGAGCTTGCTCGAAACCGGCTTATCGAGCTGGTCTGCTGCAGGTATTCTCTTGACGCCGATCGAAACAGAGAAGTGGACAAGCTCCCCGAGACCGAACTGGCCATCCTCAATGCAACACTCGTTTCAAGCTTAACGCAAGAGGCACTTTGGCGGCATCTTGATGTGCTCACAGATGCGATTTATACCGAGCTTGAGCGCTATAGCGAGCAGTCGTGCATAACAGTGAGCCGCCGGCAGGTGAATGAATATATAAATGCATGCAGGAAATAGCACAAAAAACCAGGAAGCGTAAGAGCCGTGCTTTTATGCTTCCTGGTTTTAATATTTGGGGGGTTATATTCCCGTTATTCCTCATCCTGCAAAGCGTCATAGCCTTCTTCGCCGGTCCGGATCTTGATGACGTTTTCCACGTCATAGATGAAGATCTTGCCATCGCCCACATTGCCTGTATACAGTGCATTCTTGATCGTGTTGACCAGGGTTTCGACCGGTATCTTGCAAATGACGATATCGACCTGGACCTTGGGAAGGAGCCTTGTTTTTACCGGCAAGCCGCGATAGTACTCCGGATGGCCTTTCTGCATGCCATAGCCGAGCACATTGGTGACTGTCAGACCGGTGATGCCGATTTTATCAAGATCGGCCTGCAGCCTTGTGAACTTATCCTGATTCGTGATGACGGTGACTTTTGTCATCTTTGCCCCCTTACGTGCCGTATTTACTACCGAGATCGCCTCATCCGGGGACACCTTGCCCTGAGCCTGATCAGTTGCTTCGTAGCTTACGGTAGCAGGTGCCTTTAAGCCATTGCCAAGGCCTGTGTCCATTATGGGAGCAATCAATGCAAAATCAGGATAAGCGGAGTTTCCATGCTCACCGATATCGAGGCCCTGGATCTCTTCCTCCGCGCTGACACGGATACCTATGGTGTGCTTAAGGGCAAGCCACATAAGAACGGATGAAGCGAACACAAATGCACCGACTGCAACTACACCTAATATTTCTATTCCGAGCAATGACAGGCCGCCTCCGAAGAACAGGCCGTTCACGGTCGATAGGCCGGTCACGCCTTCCTCGGCGAAAAGCCCTACACAGATCGTTCCGAAGATACCACAGACCAAATGTACGGAGGTGGCACCTACGGGGTCATCGATTTTTGCCTTGTCAAACAGGATCACAGCAAATACAACTATCACACCTGCAATGGCGCCTATGATAAGAGAGCTTGAAACGCTTACATAGGCACAGCTGCCTGTGATGCCTACAAGACCGGCAAGACATCCGTTGATGGTCATGCCAAGGTCCGGCTTGCCAATGTAGAGCCATGATGTAATCGTGGAAGTAAGTACGGCTGCGATAGCGGCAGTATTTGTGGTCATTATGATATGAACGACATCAGAGGGATTCTGAAAGCTCATTGTAGAACCGGGATTGAAGCCGAACCACCCCAGCCACAGCACAAAGAGGCCAATGACCGCCAGAGACATATTGTGTCCCGGGATCGCCTTAGGCTTTCCGTTTTTATCATACTTCCCAAGACGGGGCCCCAGTATCATGGCTCCGGCCAAGGCTGCCCAGCCACCCACCGAGTGGACCACCGTATCGCCGGCAAAGTCAAGAAAGCCTAGCTCAGCGAGCCAACCGCCGCCCCAGATCCAGTGCCCGACGACCGGGTAGATAACAAGGGTCAGAACGAACGAAAATAAAATAAAGGACAAATACTTGATACGTTCTGCGACCGCACCGGATACGATCGTCGCCGCTGTACCGCAAAAGACCAGCTGGAAGAAGAACTTCCCCCAAAACGGTACACTTGATGTCAGGGTATCCTTGTAGAAGCCGAGATTGGAATTGCTCAAGATAAACAGGTTCTGTGTACCTATAAGCGGGTTGTCACCGCCGAACATAAGCCCCCACCCAAGCAGCATAAAGCCAAGGGAGGATACTGCAAAGACTATGAAGTTCTTTGACAGTATGTTGACTGTATTCTTTGACCTTGCCATGCCCGACTCGACCGCAGCAAAACCGAGGTTCATAAAGAACACCAGTACAGCCGCGAGCACAACCCAAATGGTGTCAACGATCATAGTGATATCCATAGAAATTCCCCCTTTGATATATATATTGAATTTATTGATGACATTTTGGTTGAAACAGCAGGGCCATATCATATGGCATTGCCCTGACGGATATCTCCTGGTACCAAAAAAGGCGTGCATTCTATTGATGGATCAATAAAATACACGCCTTTGTGTTATTATATTCTGGCAGGATCAGCAGAGCTATATACTAATAAAGGCGCTGTTATCTAACGACAACAGCGCCTTTGCTATTTCGTCCTATATTAACGTAAAGTTTTTTGTTTGTCAATAAGTATTTAATTATAATTTTATGTTCAATATTCAATTATATGCCTTTCCATTTATAACGTTACAAAAAAGTTACAAGCCGCCTTTATCATATGGAATCATGGTATGATATGGACAGCCCTGCCATACGCTGTTATGAGAAGCGGTTCCAGTATTTGTGGTCATGGGCGAAAGACTCTGCTGAGGGCAAAACGATCGAGTATTACAAAAATGATCCTTAAAATAGAAGAATGAACATAAGCAGGGGTTGTCCAAATGAAGGAGGTTCGACAAGGCAAGGCTGGACACAGTGAGATTTATGCGTGGTAAATATCGGCTTGATGAGGCCGCAGGCATGTATTACGATACTCCATGCGTTAGATTCCGGCAAGGAAAGAAAACCACTGAAGCGGAAAGAGAGAAGTTTGAAGCCATAAAGCATGAATTTCCGCTTGAGATACAAGAGCTTTATGGCCGTGAGCGTACGCTATGACTACGAAGTGCCTGAAGGCATGGAGGAGATAATAATTCCCCCATGCACATATGCAGTGTTCCCCAATGTTGTTGAGGCTTTGAACAGGCTATATTCGGAGTGGCTCCCCACATCAGGCTGTGAGCTTGCCAACCAGCCTTGTATAGAAAACTACCTGGCTCCGGGAAGCAAAATCGAACAGGAGCTGTGGGTACCTATTGTTAAAAAGTAGGATAGAGGGTCTGAGAGCAAAGATCTATTCCTCATAGATCATTTTTTTTGTCATCCCGCCGTCTATGACCAGGTTGATCCCGGTTACGAAGTTGTTTTCCCTGGCTGTCAGGTACAGGCAGGCGCGCGCTATATCGTCAGGCTTGCCCACACGCCCTGACAGGTGCTGCTCATGGTCGATTTTCCTTAGCTTAGAATAGTCACCGGTCTCGATCCATCCTGGAGAGATGGCATTGACGGTGATACCGTACTCGCTCAAGGAGGCTGCCAGTGCATGGGTCAGGGCGACGATCCCGCCTTTGGATGCGGCATAGGCCTCGGAGTCAGGCTCCGACATGATGGCCCGGGTCGAGGCAATGTTCACGATAGCCCCGCCGTCCTCGTTCTGTTTCATGTATTTTGCCGCTTCGCGCGATCCCAGGAAAACGCTTCTCAGGTTGGTGTTTATGACATTTTCCCATTCAGTCAATGTTAGGTCCAGGGGTGATTTGAAAATCGCTATCCCCGCATTGTTTATAAGAATGTCGATGCGGCCGTATGCCTGAAAGGCTGTTTCCATAAGACGGATGATATCTGACTCCAGCCTCACATCCGTATGTACGAAAAGCGCTTCTCCGCCGTTTTCCTTGATCAGGGCGGTTGTTTGCGTTCCTGCTTTTGCATCTATATCTGCTACGACCACATTTGCCCCTTTTTCCGCATACAGCAGGGCGATGCCCCTGCCTATCCCGTTTGCAGCTCCTGTTATGATCACGGTCTTATCCGAAAAACCCATTGCATTTGCACACCCTTTCATGAAGCCATAATTAGACCCTGGCTTTATATTAACACAAATCCTGGACACAAAAACACAGCAGTACATTTGATTTTAAATGTTTCCCATGGCTGTTTCGGTTTATATATAGATATTGATGGCTTTGCAGTCAGGATCGATGCAAAAGCATGAAATTCATATGATCAAGGAGGAATGCTTTATGAACGAGAACCAAACACTCAAAAACCTGATGGCTGCCTTTGCCGGGGAGTCACAGGCAAACAGGAAGTATCTGGCCTATGCAAAGAAGGCCGAAAAGGAAGGCAAGCTCAATGCAGCGAAGCTCTTCAGGGCCGCTGCAGAGGCTGAGACCCTGCATGCCATGAAGCTCTATGAGCTGGCCGGTAAAGTCGGCACGACTGCTGAAAACCTGCAGGATGGCATTGCCGGTGAGACCTATGAATACAAGGAGATGTATCCTGAGTTCGTAAAGGAAGCGGAAGCCTCAGGCAATAAAGCTGCGCTTACAGCTTTTACATATGCAATGAAGGCTGAAGAGGTCCATGCAAGGCTCTACAAGGAAGCCCTTGAGAACCTTGATGAGACAGAGGAGGTCTTCTATTACCTCTGCCCGGTTTGTGGCAATATCGAAAAGGCTGTTCCTGAAAAATGCAGTATCTGCGGTGTTCCGGGCGACAGGTTCATAAAATTCTAAACAGTTTACAATAGCCCTCCTTAAGAAGCAGGCTGTCCGGATCGTGAGGTAATAAGCTTTCGAATGCTTTCTGCATGCCGGACCGGCCTGCTTTTGTTACATCTGCAAGGGTGGATCAGGCTCAGGGCTCCTGGCGATATTCTTTACATACATCAAAAAGAGTGCTATTATATTTTTTGTATCTACCCGACCGAACGGTCGGTCGGAATAGAGTGCAAGTTTACTTACAAGACGGGAGGATCTCTATGCTTGCTGAATACAGCGTAAGAAGGCCATATACAGTGGTCGTTGCAGTAATACTCATAATAGTGCTTGGTGTGATTTCGTTCATCAACATGACAACGGACCTGCTGCCTTCGATGGAGCTGCCCTATATCGTAGTCATCACTTCGTATCCCGGGGCCAGCCCTGAAAAGGTGGAGCAGGCCGTGACCAGGCCCATGGAGGCGGTGCTTGGCACCTCCAGCGGGCTTAAGAATATCAGCTCGATATCCAGTGAAAATTCCAGCGTGATAATACTCGAATATGTCCAGGACACCAATATGGACAGTGCGATGATAGACCTGTCCGGCAAGATAGACCTGGTCAGAGGCCAGCTGGCCGACGAGGTGGGGACTCCGATCCTGCTGAAGATCAGCCCGGACATGATCCCGATCGTTGTCGCCAGTGTTGACCGGGAAGGCATGGATAAGGCGGAGCTGTCCGGTTTTACCAATGATGTCGTTATACCTGCCTTTGAAAGGCTGGACGGTGTTGCCTCGGTCAGCGCCTCCGGGCTTATAAAAAAGCAGCTTGAAATAATTTTAAACAACGATAAGATATCGGACCTTAATGACAAGGTCAGGGCCGAACTTGAGAAAAAGCTGGATGAAAACCGCAAGGCCCTGGATGATGCCCAGAAGGATATTTCGAAGGGCCGGGAAGCCCTTGAAAAGGAGACTCCCGGCAAGCAGGCCCAGCTTGCAAAGGCCGGCGCAGAGCTCAGCAGCGCCATTGCAAACCTGAATGCCCTGCTGGCAGAAGGCGCCCTGCTGGATGCCCAGAAGGCCGCCTTTGAGCAGGAGAGGGCAGGCCTGTCCCAGCTAGCGGAGCTGAACCAGCTTTTTGACCAGTTGTTCCCCCTGGGGATCGAAAACCTGACACCGGAAATGTACCAGGCCATATTGGGCCAGGTTTCACATATGCTGCCTCAAGAGCTGAAGGGCCTGTCCCAGTCTGAGATGGCAGCCCTTAAAAAGAAGGCTGAGGATGCTCCTGTCAGGATCGCGGCGATTGACGTGGAGCTTCAGAATATAAGCATCCGGCAGATGGCCTTTTCTGCCATGAAGCCCCAGCTTGAAAGCGGGCTGAAGGAGGCGACCGAAGCTTATGAAAAGCTTGAATCCGGCAAGATAACCATGGCAGTTGAGCTTGCCAAGGCCCAGCTCCAGCTTGAAAAGGGCGAGTCGGAGCTCAAGGAGGGCCTCAGCGAGTTTGAAAAGGCAAGGGCTCAAGCCCTGGCCGGTGCGGACCTTAACAAGATACTGACCCAGGACCTCATCAAAAACATTTTAGCTGCCCAGAACTTCAGCATGCCTGCGGGCTATATCAAGGAAGGGGGCAGCCAGCACCTGGTCAAGGTCGGGGACACCTTCAAATCCACCGAAGAGATCGAGGCCATGGTGATCTTCAACATCGATCCTATAGGGGATATCAGGCTCTCTGACATTGCAAGCATTGAGATGACGGACAATTCAGAGGAGATGTATGCCAAGGTCAACGGCAATGACGGGATAGTGCTGTCATTCCAGAAGCAGAGCACGGCCTCCACAGCCGAGGTGGCTGAAGCGATCAACAAGGAGATCAAAAGGCTCCAGGCTGACTATGAAGGCCTCAGCATCCGTCCGCTTATGGACCAGGGCGACTATATCGGCATGATCACGGGTAGCGTCATAGAAAACCTGCTCATAGGCGGGGCCCTTGCCATACTTATACTCATCCTCTTCCTGAGGGATGCAAGGCCGACCATAGTTATCGCCTTCAGCATACCCATAAGCCTTATGTTTGCAGTTGCCCTTATGTATTTCACCAATGTGACGATAAACGTGATCTCCCTTTCAGGCCTGGCCCTTGGTGTGGGCATGCTGGTAGACAACAGCATAGTTGTCATTGAAAACATCTACAGGCTCAGAAACGAGGGCATGTCTGCTTCACAAGCATCGATAAGGGGCGCGAAGGAGGTGGCGGGTGCTATCACTGCCTCGACCCTGACTACCATCTGCGTATTTTTGCCCATCGTCTTTACAGAGGGCTTGTCCCGCCAGCTCTTTACCGATATGGGGCTGACCATAGCCTACAGCCTTGTGGCAAGCCTGATCGTAGCTCTGACCCTTGTACCTGTCATGGGCGCTACCCTGCTAAAGCAGACTGCCGTCAAGGAGCACCGCTGGTTTGGAGCCTTTGTCAGGTCGTATGAAAAGCTGCTCAGGTTCTGCCTGAACAGGAAGGCGGTCGTCATCGTCTTATCCCTGGCGCTGCTGGGGCTTAGCATATACGGGGCAACGATAATGGGTACTGCCTTTATGCCTGAGGTTGATTCACCCCAGATGAGCGCTACCCTGAAAATGCCCAAGGGGGCCAGCCGCGAAGAGACCTATGCCATGAACGATGAGGTCATGAAGCGGATCCTGGAGATCGAGGCGGTGGAGACCGTGGGCGCCATGAGCGGTGGCGGACAGTCAGGCCTGACTCTTATGGGCCGCGGTTCAGGCGACAGCACGACCTTCTATATACTGCTTAAAGAAAAAAGAAACCTGACCAACAGAGATGTTGAGAAGCTGATCTATGAAAAGACGAAGGATCTGGATGCGGAGATCGAGGTCAGCGCCACAAACATGGATATTTCTATACTGGGTGGCAGTGGCATCCAGGTCAATATCAAGGGCCAGGACCTTGATACTCTGGCTGGGATAGCGAAGGATATAGCGGAGATCCTGAGGAGTACAGAGGGTACGGCCAATGTGGAAACAGGGCTGGAGGACGCCGACAGGGAAACCAGGATACTGGTCGACAAGGACAAGGCGATACGGGAAGGGCTCACCGTAGCTCAGGTTTTTGCCCAGATTGCTTCGGCCCTTCAGACTGAGACCCAGGCAACGATACTGACCGAGGGCAGTGAAAACTATCCGGTCATGCTGGTGAAAACCGACCAGCAGGGCATAACCCGCGACAACCTGGCTGAGTATAAGTTCGAAGTCACCCAAAAGGACGGCACCAAAAAGGAGATAGCCCTGGGAGATATCGCAGAGATCAAGGAGACCGACAGCTTAAGATCCATCAACAGGGAAAACCAGTCCAGGTATATGACCGTATCAGCTGAGATAGCGGATGGCTACAATATAGGCCTGGTAAGCCGCGATGTCGAGGCAAGGCTCAAGGATTACAAGGCGCCGGCAGGCTATGTGGTCAGCCTGGAGGGTGAAAATGAGATGATCAAAAACTCCATGAATGACCTTGCATTGATGATCGCCCTGGCCGTTGTGTTCATCTACCTGATCATGGTAGCCCAGTTCCAGAGCCTCCTGTCGCCCTTCATAGTGATGTTCACCCTGCCCCTGGCCTTCACCGGAGGCCTGCTCCTCCTTTGGGCAAGCGGCATGGAGCTGTCAGTCATATCCCTCCTTGGCTTCCTCGTACTGGCCGGTGTGGTCGTGAACAACGGTATCGTCTTTGTCGACTATGTCAATCAGCTGCGGGAGGGCGGTATGGATAAGAGGGAAGCCCTTGTGACTGCAGGTGCCACCAGGATAAGGCCAATATTTATGACAGCCCTGACTACCATACTGGCTATGACGACCCTTGCCCTGGGATACGGCTCCGGTGCCGAGATGATGCAGCCCATGGCTGTTGTAACCATAGGTGGGTTGACCTATGCTACCCTGCTTACCCTGATCGTGGTGCCGGTCATGTATGATATATTCAACAGAAAGCCTGTGAGGAGCTTTAAGGCTGAGTAAGGATCTGTGCAGCCTTGACGGAGGTGTTTGAATGGATCAGCCAAGGGAATACTCTGAAAAGGAGATATCCATATTCGAAGGCATCATGGCGCTCCTGAACCGGGGATACAGGCTTCACGAGCTCAAGGTGGCCGACATCGCGGCTGCGGCCGGCATGGGGAAAAGCACTGCCTACGAGTACTTTGAAAGCAAGGAGGAGCTTATCAGGGAAGCGGTGCATTATCATGTGCACAAGGAGTACAGGGAATTCAAGTCCTTTGTTTCAAAACATAAGGGGCTTGTTGATATCTTACGGAATACCATGGACTATCTTGTAGATATGCTTGATACGCGCTTCTCCGGCCTGCTGTTGATGTTTCTGAACCTGGGCCAGTCGGAGCTTGCCCAGCTCATATATGAGGACCCCGGCATGCTTACGGCGATCAGGGAGGGTGTGGATGAGCAGATCGATACCATACTCGCGACAGGCAAAAAAGAAGGGCTGATCGCCAAGGAAATATCAGCCGATGATTGCAGGCTTATCCTAAACGGTTTCCTTTCAGCCTTCTGCAATGAAGTTATATTTTTAAACAAGGGGATCCTGCCGAGGCTCAGCTTGCAGCCACCTGAAAAGGCGGCAGATGTGGAAGTTGTGTCGACAGAGCAAGGGCATATGAGCGTGCGTTCAGACGACGAGCTCATAAAAGCCCTGAAGGACCGCACGATGAAGCTTATGCTGAAAGCATTGAGATAGACGAAGTAAAGCGGGTAAGAATATAGAAGCCCCTGCATCCGTGAAAAACGGAAGCAGGGGCATTTTATGTCCTGTAAAAGCAAATCATATCCTTATGTCATACAAACCTATCAACCCTGGTCAATACTTGCGGCGACCTGGTCTGCAGCCAGCTCCTTGAGCCTGTCCACCAGCATGAAGGCCACCTTGTTGATGCTCTGAGAACCCGCGACCAGGACCAGGTCTCCCGGCTGTAGCCTGTCGGCGAGGAAGGAGACGATATCCTCGAAAGTGCTGATGGTCACAGCAGGTGTGCCGTACCTCTCCGTGACCGCCTGGGACACCATCTCGCTTGATACTCCCCAGGCATTGGCCTCGCGGTCTGAGTAGATATCGTTCATGACAAGGAAATCGCATGTCCCCAGGGCTTTTACAAACTGATCAAAGAAGTAATGGACCCGGGAGTAGGTATGGGGCTGGAAGACCACCCAGAGCTTGCGGTGCTTGTAGTTCCGGCAGGCCTCTATGGTTATCTCGACTTCTGTGGGATGGTGGGCATAGTCCTCGAACACCTTGATCCCGTTGACCTCGCCCCTGAACTCAAACCTGCGCCTTGCCCCCTTGAAATCGAAGAGGGTCTTCTGCATGCTCTCCAGGGGGATACCAAGGTAGTCCCCGCAGATGATGGCAGCCAGGGCATTCATAGCATTGTGGCGGCCTGGGATGGACAAGCTGAACTGTCCGAGCAGCCTGCCCTGCTTGAGCACATTGAATGTCGGCAGCCCTACAGAGTTGTACTCGATGTCAGTGACAGTATAGTCATTGTGCTCTCCAAGGCCGAAGGTCAGGACCTTGCACCTGCATTCCTCCTTGATGAAGCTTAAGCCGGGATCATCGCCGTTCAGTATCAAAAGGCCGTCCTCCGGCACGATCTGCGCGAATTTCAGGAAGGATGACCGGATCTGCCTGATCCCGCCCTTGAAATAGTCAAGATGGTCCTCTTCAACATTCAGGATGACTGCGATACGGTGTACGGAGTGGAGAAAGCTGTCAACGAACTCACAAGCCTCCGTCACAAAGTACTGGCTGGAGCCCACCCTGTAATTGTTGTCTATCTCGGGTATAGTGCCGCCTACGCTGATGGTAGGGTCAAGGCCGGCATTCAGCAGCATCATGGAGATCATTGACGATGTCGTGGTCTTTCCATGGGTCCCGGATACAGCTATCGTGCAAGGATAGAGGGATGTCAGCCACCCCAGGAACTCCTTGCGCTGCATAAGGGGCAGGCCGCGCCTTTTTGCCTCCTGCAGCTCGGGATTGCTTTCGTTTATAGCCGGTGTATATACGACAAGGTCACAATCATCCGGGATATTCTCGGCATGGTGTCCGATGCAGACGTGGTGTCCTTCCTTTTCCAGCTTTTCCGTGTAGATGCAGGGCCGCATATCGGATCCTGATATTTCAAAACCCTTGTGCAGGGCGATGTGGGCAAGCCCGCTCATGCTTGTCCCGCCTATGCCTATAAAATGGATCTTCCTGACCCGTGACAACTCCGCTCTTTCCATAACCGCGCGCCCCCTGATGATATGTTTGTCTACATTATATTATACGGGTTTGTAGTTTGTAAACGGATGCAGACTCAATTCATGCACATCTGCATATGAAAAAAGGTTGGAAACAGAGCAGATTTCAGGGTATAGCTACACATCTGTGATATACATGAATCATTTACCGGCCGGGGTATACAAGATAAACCCTTGGGCAATAATTGAAGTGCAGTATTTTGTGAGGTGTTTGTATGAAAAGATATTTTTCCGTGCCGGATCTGCTTTTGACGGCTCTTATGCTGATAGTGACCCTGGCGCTGATAGTGGCTCCGGCTGCCGGCCTTGCCTGCATGCATGCTGAGACGACAGATACGGGAAGGCCTGACCCGGGGCGGATTTTTGATGACCTGGGGATCGATCTGGATGCAATTCAGATCAAGGGTTGGGCAAAACTAGATGATGGATACCCGATCGATCCTCAAACAGACCTTCTGGCCGGCAAAATCTTAAATTCGAGCAGTGATGGGAATGTCAGCAATGAGATCGGTATTGACGGCGTCTCTATCAGGTGGGGTCTATACAAGGGATACAGTCCCGCGGGCGGCGGCCCTGGGACCTTCATGACCGTAGAGGTCCTTATCGATAACCCCTCCGAAGCTGTCTATAATAGTGTGCATTGTGCATTGACGGGCTTTTTGAAGGGACTTTCCCGGGACAGCTTTGTCAGTACCCTGTACATGGGCACCCTGCCCGGCAGGCTGACCGGGCCGAACATGGACCGGGTCTGCAGGCAGATATTTGCTTCCTGCAGGGGAAAGATAACCGAAGGAGTAAAGGCTGATGGCTTCATAAGCCTGACAGGCTGGTCTGATTTCATAGAGGGCAGCAGTCTCAGTGCCGACGGCCGGAAAATAAACCTGAATGTTGCACTCAGATACAGCGAGTATGATAAAGCGACCCATGTCTGGCTGGGGACCCCGATCATATTTACGGGGTATTAGCAACATACATGGCACCGATACATAGCATATCGAGTGGAGGAGGTGACTGATATGCCCAGCTTACTGGTATCGAAAAGCGGCCCGCTGAAGGGAGAGGTAGTGATCAGCGGTGCAAAGAATTCGGTCCTGCCGATCCTGGCTGCATCGCTGTTGACGGATGATACAAGCAGACTGGATGACATTCCGGACCTTGAGGATGTCGAGGTCATGTGTGAGCTGCTGGAGCATTTCGGTTCGAAGATAACCCGTGAAGGATCACATATAACCATAGATAACAATAGCATTGCCAATACATCTGCTCCCTATGAGCTGGTAAGGAAGATGAGGGCGTCATTCCTGGTGATGGGCCCGATCCTGTCCCGCTTTGGCAGCGTGAAGATCTCGCTGCCGGGCGGATGTGCGATAGGTACAAGGCCGATAGATTTACATCTCAAGGGGTTTGCCTCCCTCGGTGCTGATATCACTCTGGGCCATGGCTATATAGAGGCAAGGGCCGACAGGCTGAGGGGCAACCGTATCTATCTGGACTTTCCCAGCGTGGGCGCCACCGAAAACATCATAATGGCGGCAGCCCTGGCTGACGGGCTGACCATAATAGAAAACGCCGCCGAGGAGCCGGAGATCATAGATCTGGCCAACTTCATCAACTCGATGGGCGGCAGCGTCAGGGGGGCCGGTACGGACACGATAAAGATCGAGGGCGTGAAATGCCTGTCCGGTGCAAGCCATACCATCATCCCTGACAGGATAGAAGCCGGGACCTTTATGGTAGCCGCGGCGATAACCGGCGGAGACATCATACTCAAAAACGTAATAGCGGACCACCTAAGGCCGGTCGAGGCAAAGCTCAAGGAAGCGGGCATCAGTATCTATGAGCTTGATGACGGGATGAGGGTCACGGTCGAGAGGCCGCTCAGGCCCATAGACCTGAAGACCTTGCCCTACCCGGGTTTCCCCACGGATATGCAGGCCCAGATGATGGCACTTATGTGTGTGCTGCCAGGTACGAGCATAATAACGGAAACAGTGTTCGAAAACCGGTTCATGCATGTAAGTGAGCTCAAGCGGCTGGGGGCACGTATCAAGATAGAAGGGCGCAGCGCGATCATAGAAGGGGTGAAGCGGTTGACGGGCACGGATGTCAGGGCGACGGACCTGAGGGCAGGCGCAGCCCTCCTGATAGCCGGGCTCTATGCCGATGGGACTACAAGGGTAAGGGACATCTACCATATAGACAGGGGCTATGAAAGGATAGAAGAGAAGCTCAAGGCTCTTGGAGCCAACATAGAAAGAACCCAATAGCTGTTCTAAAAAGCGGTGAGTATTCATAGTATGAAGGGTACGACTTTGATGAGCGAGGTGCCTTCCATATGAGGCGATATGCCAGCGTGATACTTATCGCTTTTGCATTTTTGCTTATTTTTGCTGTAGTGGTCTCGAGGTTTTCCGGTGAGGGAAGCCCAGGTCCGAATGAGACCTTTGATCCTGACAAGATCATTATCGTGCCTGAAACTGATGATATAGAGATCACGATGTACAACCACAGGACCGGAAAGCTTGAGAAAATGCCCCTTGAGGAATACCTGATAGGAGTGCTGGCGGGAGAAATGCCTGCCAGCTATGAGATGGAAGCGCTCAAGGCCCAGGCTGTGGCGGCACGGACCCTTATAATATCCAAGCTCAAAAGGTTCGGCGGCAAAGGATGCAGCAAAAACCCCGGCGCTGATGTCTGCAGCTCCTATGCCCATTGCCAGGAATGGATCCCCCTCGAGTCCATGCAGAAAAACTGGGGCGGCAGCTTTGACAAGTATTATGGCAGGTTGAAGCAGGCGGTCAATGAAACGGTGGGGCTCATCATGAAATATGAGGGCAAACCCATAGAAGTATTTTACCATTCGACCAGCAATGGCAAGACCGAAGATGCGGGGGAGGTCTTTTCAAGATCCCTGCCATACTATAAGGTGGTGAGCAGCCCGGAAGGAGAAGACCTGACCGGCACCGGGGTGACTTTCAGCAACAAGGAGTTTGTGGACATATTCAGCCGGCATTACAAAAACAGCCTGAACCCCAACAACCTGGCAAACCAGGTGAAGATCAACGGCTATACGAAAAGCGGCAGGGTCAAGAGCATAACTGTCGGGGGGATCACCCTAAGAGCCACGGATTTTCGCATGATGTACGGGCTCAACTCCACTGATTTCACCCTGCAGTTTGGCAAAAGCTCCGTGACCATATATACAAAGGGCTTCGGTCACGGTGTCGGCATGAGCCAGGTGGGGGCCGACAGGATGGCCAAGGCGGGCAGCACGTTCAGGGATATCCTCCTTCATTATTACCAGGGAGTCGCTATCGAGCACTACTGATAAATTTGATACCAAATATTCAATCCATTAGTATTAATTTCTATTTAAATGGAGAGAATACTAATGGAGGTGCATATTTGATGGGGAAGATGACCTTTAGGGAAAGGATGAAAAATACCTTTTCGAAAAAGAGATTTGCCGCCTTTCTGGACAGGTATGGATTCTATATAGTCCTGATGCTTTGTGTATGCATAGTCGGAATCACCGCTCTGCTGACGGCCAACGGCCACGGGAATGATAAAAAGGATAATCTCGCCGAAGCGGCAGATCCCACTCCGACTATAGCGGAAAACGAAGGTGATCTCAAGGGAGACGACAAGACCGATGAGACCGGCGGGTCTGAAGAGACAGGGGATGAGGACGGGGAAAATGCCGGGACGGGCAACGAGGATGATGATTCCTTGCCGGCCTCAGGGAACAAGAAGGACCTGAAGCTGATGATACTGCCGGTCAACGGTGAGATAATCAACGGTTTCACCGAGGACGGCCACCTGGTCTACAGCAAGACCCTGAAGCAGTGGTGCGGCCACACCGGCATAGACATAAAGGGCATGCCTGGCGGGGAAGTCAAGGCTGCCATGGATGGCGTGGTGGAGAGCATCAGCGAGGACCCCTTAAGGGGCATAGAAATAGTCCTGAAGCATGAGCATGAAAAGGACCTGCGGACCGTGTACACTGGCGTCTCTACCGGGGATATGGTAAAGGTCGGCCAGCAGGTGGTCCAGGGCCAGACCATAAGCGGCCTGGGCCAGACAGCGGCCTTTGAGATACTCGATCCGGCCCACCTGCACTTTGAAGTGATTCTGGACGGTGAATGCCAGGACCCGCTCCTGTTCATCAAGGACAATTAGCAGAAAGCATCAGAACCTGTATACAGTTTTGAAAATATAACAGCCAGCAGGCTTCAAAAGTTCGGAAATATCCGGACTTTATTTTTTTGTCATTCTATATTCGGCTTATTCAGCATATTAATTTTATATATAAGGCAGTCTCGGGCAGATATTGTTAGGGGGGGGATTAGACTTTGAAGGATTATATTGAGGAAAGAGCTGTTGAAATTGCCAACTACATAATTGAGACAAAGGCAACGGTACGTGAAGCAGCCAAGGTATTCAAAGTGAGCAAGAGTACTGTGCATAAGGATGTGTCGGAGCGCCTTCCGAAGATAAACCCCGCTATTTCAGAAGAGGTAAAGAAAGTACTGGGACAGAATAAAGCTGAGAGACACATAAGGGGCGGGCGCGCAACCCGGGCCAAATACAAGCTGGCCAGGCAGAGTGAATAGAGCTGTCCGCACCTTTTCAGTCTGATAAAACACTGAAGGAGAGATAATCATACATATTTATGAGCAACAGGATACAGCCTCATGAGACCCGGTTGTCTGCAGGCAGCAATCGGGTTTTTTCTTAATATTTTCAAATAAAAAAAGAGGATTTTCTAAATGCAAATAGAATATTTATCAACAATCGTGATTAATGTCAGAATTTATATACAGATATATACAAAAGAGGCAGGTGCTGTAGTTTGTTCGGTTTCAGGGATATCGGCATAGATCTTGGTACTGCCACAGTACTGGTTTATGTTAAAGGGAAGGGCATAGTACTCAAGGAGCCATCGGTCATTTCCAAGGACAGCAATACCAATGCCGTCCTTGCTGTCGGAGAGGAAGCGCGCAGGATGCTGGGCAGGACCCCGGGCAACATAGTTGCCATACGGCCACTGGCAGAAGGGGTCATATCCGATTACGACTCCACCCTCATAATGCTCAAGTATTTCATTAGGAAAGCAGCAGGCAGGCGCCTTTTTGGCAAGCCCCGGGTGGTCATCTGCGTACCCAGCGTGGTCACGGAGGTCGAGAAGCGGGCGGTGCTCGAAGCGGCTTATGAAGCCGGCGCGGGCAAGACCTATCTCATAGAGGAGCCCATAGCTGCTGCCATAGGCGCGGGCATCGACATATCAAAGCCCTGTGGCAACATGGTCGTTGACATCGGCGGAGGTACGACAGATATAGCTGTAATCTCCCTGGGCGGGGCCGTACTTACCGAGTCCATAAAGGTAGCCGGCAACAATTTTGACGATGCCATCATCAGATACATGCGCAAGAGGCACAATATACTCATCGGTGAACGCACGGCTGAAGATATGAAGATAAAGATAGGGTGCGCATATCCCCGCAAGGAATCGGTCTCAATCACCGTCACGGGGCGCAATATGGTATCAGGGCTTCCCAAGACCCTCACTGTGACCAGCGAGGAAATGCTGGAAGCTTTGGCCGAGCCTGTGGATGCCATTATAGAAGCGGTGTGCTCAGCCCTGGAGCGGACGCCGCCCGAGCTTGCATCGGACATATGTGACCAGGGCATCGTGCTGACGGGAGGCGGCGCGCTCCTGTACGGCATGGACAAGGCATTGCATGAAAGGACCAGGATACCTATCTACCTGGCGGAGGACGCGGTTTCCGCTGTGGCTTTGGGTACAGGCCTCGCCCTGGATGCCCTTGATATATACAACAACACTGCAGTATTCGAGCATAGAAAAGGCTTGTCTGCCTCAAGATAGAAAAGATGCGTCAAACAATATAAAATCCCATAGCTGCCTTAAAGCAAATTTGAGGCAGCTTTTTTGCTACATGTCTGTTTTATGGTATAATCATACCATATGATAAAAAATTATCACACAGCCTGCAAGCTCATGTACCGGGAGGGGTATTCATGCTGAGAATGAACAGGAATGAGCGGATCGCCGCCATTACCGGGATCCTGACCTCTAATCCCAATACCATATTCACCTTAAGCTATTTCAGCGAGCTCTTCAACACTGCAAAATCCACTATCAGCGAAGACGCTGCCCTGCTCAGGGATACCTTTCAGAAATTCGGCCTTGGGGATATAGAGACCGTGCCCGGTGCGGCAGGCGGCATCAAGTTCATCCCCCAGCCCGTATACCAACAGGCGGCGGCTTTCGTGAAGGATTTGTGCAGGAGGTTGTCCGATCCCGACCGGATCCTGCCCGGGGGCTTTTTATATATGAACGACATCATATATATGCCCCGGATACTGAAGCAGATAGGCGATATATTTGCAAGCAGATTTCTAGGCAAGAAGCCTGATTTCGTCATAACCGTAGAGACCAGGGGCATACCGGTGGCCATAATGACGGCCCACTCCCTGGGGTGTCCCGTGGTCGTGGCCAGAAGGGAAGGCAATGTGACCGAAGGGTCCCTGGTGAGCATAAACTATGTGACCGCTTCGTCAAAGCGGCTGCAGACCATGTCCCTGTCCAGGCGGGCTGTCCAGAAGGGCGGCCGGGCCTTGATCATCGATGACTTCATGAAGGGCGGCGGGACGGCCAAGGGCATGCAGGAGCTTCTAAAGGAGTTTGACGTAGAGATCGCCGGCGTCGGAGTCGTAATAGCAACCAGGGAGCCGGAAGTGAAGCTTATCAGTGAATATACCTCCCTGATGGAGCTTCTGACAGTGGACGAATCAGGCAGGAAAATAGAGATAGTGCCTGCAGACTGGTTAAATCAATAAATTTTAAGGAATTTTAGGAAATGAGAAGGAGTATGGTTTTTTTTGGCGAATAAATAAAGCACATCCAATTATAATCCGCATGCTTTCTAGCTCGAGAGGTGGTGAACTTTTGTGACCATTACTGATGTACGGATCAGGAAGATCAACGCAGAAGGGAAAATGAAAGCAGTGGCATCCGTTACATTCGACGACGAGTTCGTGGTGCACGACATAAAAGTTATCGAAGGGCAGAACGGATTGTTCATTGCGATGCCCAGCCGCAAGACCCCGGACGGAGAATACCGGGACATTGCACACCCGATAAACTCAGAGACAAGGGAAAAGTTGCAGAGTCTGGTACTTGAAAAGTACAACGGCATGGGTGAAGAATAAGCTTAAGGGAGAGGCCCCTCTCCTCAAAGCTTATTTTTTTGTGCCTAATGTTAAGTTTTTTTTGATTTATTTTTCTCCATATCTGTATAAACATTTTATTTATTTTAAGGTATAATGTTATTTGCATTTACGCTATGGAGCGACAATAATCAAAAGCCGATACTATAGCTGAAGGATTTTAAGAGCATATTAATACGGGTAGTATATGGATGGAGGAGTTTTGATAATGTCCCGTGGTACAAGCCTCAAGATTTTTACTGCAAACTCCAATCCGGAGCTGGCCGAGGAGATAGCCAGAAACGTTGGAGTGCCCCTGGGGAGCGCCAAGGTCTCCAAGTTCAGCGACGGAGAAATCTCGGTGGACATATATGAGACTGTCAGGGGTTCGGATGTTTTTATTGTTCAGTCGACATGCGCCCCGGTCAACACGCATCTTATGGAGCTGCTTATCATGGTGGATGCCTTCAAGAGAGCGTCAGCGGGCGAGATAACCGCAGTCATCCCCTATTACGGGTATGCCAGGCAGGACCGCAAGGTCAAGGCCCGCGATCCCATCACAGCCAAGCTGATTGCCGACCTTATAACCAGTGCGGGCGCGGACAGGGTACTGACCATGGACCTGCACGCAGCGCAGATCCAGGGCTTTTTCAATATCCCCGTCGACCACCTGGTGGGCATGCCGATCCTGGCAAGGTACTATATCGAGCGGGATTTTTGCGGCGATGACCTGGTTGTTGTATCTCCGGACCTTGGCAGCGTCACCCGCGCGCGGAACTTTGCCCACAAGCTCAATGCTCCCCTTGCGATCATAGACAAGAGGCGGCCCAAGGCCAATGTGGCCGAGGTAATGAACATCATCGGGGACGTCAGGGGCAAGCGCTGCATACTTATAGATGACCTCATCGATACGGGAGGTACCTTTGAGCAGGGAGCCTTTGCCCTGATAGAAAGAGGCGGTGCAAAGGAAGTCTATGCCTGCTCGACCCACGGGGTATTGTCCGGGCCGGCCATAGAGCGTCTTGAGAGGTCGCCCATCAAGGAGCTGGTCATCACCAACACCATCCCCCTATCTCCTGAAAAGCGGATAGACAAGATCAAAGTGCTTTCAGTCGCTCCCCTGTTTGCAGAAGCCATAGAGAGGATATTCGAAGGGCTTCCCGTCAGCACCTTGTTTGAATAAAGGGTAATGTACGAATAATATATAGGGGAAATCTATTATGTATATTATAGCCGGACTGGGAAATCCGGGTGATAAGTATCACGGCACCAGGCACAATATCGGGTTTTATGTAATAGACCTCCTCGCCCAGGCCCACTCGATAAAGGTCAACAAGATAAAGCACAAGGCGCTGATCGGTGAGGGTACCATAGCGGGCGAAAAGGTGGTCCTCGCCAAGCCTCAGACCTACATGAACAACAGCGGGGAAAGCCTGCTAGCATTGATGCAGTGGTACAAGCCCGAGGTTGACAGGATCATAGTGGTCTATGATGATGTGGACCTGGCCCCGGGCGTGATCAGGATCAGGCCCTTCGGCAGCGCAGGCACCCACAGGGGTATGCAGTCCGTCATATACCTTTTGAACACTGACAGGTTCCCCAGGGTACGGATAGGCATAGGCAAACCGCCGGAGGGGCTGGACCTTGCGGACTTTGTGACTTCGCGGTTTGAAGGCGAGGAGATCGAGCCTGTCAAAAAGGCCTGTGAAAGGGCAGTTGCGGGCATAGAATGCATCATAGCCATGGGCGTAAATGAAGCCATGAGCAGATACAACGGGTCAGGAGCGATGAATGGCTGAACTTGTACTTGCGGCAGCGGCTCTGGCGGCATCATATATCATCAACAAGCTACTGCTGAGGCTGCTCAGAGAGAAAGCAGTGATATACGGAGCTCCCTTCTTTGAGGAGCTGTTCAAGACTTTGCCGGCCTATTTTCTGAATAGGCCTCTTTTGCATGTCCATATTTTGTTCGGACTGGGCGAGGCGATATATGATTTTTTCAGCAGCCGAAGGGAAACGGGCAGGTGGGCTGCCCTGGTCAGCCTGCTCAGCCACTCGGCCTTCGGAGGGCTGACATGCCTGCTTTTCAGCCTGACCGGGACCATATATCCCGCGCTGGCGGGCGCTGTGCTGGCCCATTGCGCATGGAACTACATTATAATGAAAAAGTAAGGAAAGGCGGGTGACGGATGGTTCCGATCTGGCTCAAGCCAATGGAGGAATGGCCTCAGTTTGACGACTTAAGGCAATCGGTAGCAAGGCTCAGCGGGGTTACTTCTGTGACAGGCGTGTCCGAGGCCCAGAAGTGCCACCTGGCCAGCTGCGTCATCTATCCCCTTGAAAAGCCCTGCCTCTTCATAACCTTCAACGAGCTGCAGGCAAATAAATTTTATGAGGACTTCAAGTTCTTCTTCCCCAGGGAGACGGTCCTGTTTCCCCAGAGGGAAGTTATGCTGTACAACGCCGCCGCCCATAGCCACGAGGTGATAGGGCAGCGGCTTTCGGTGCTTCAGCGGATCATGAGCGGCGAAAAACTCCTTGTCGTAGCTTCGATAGATGCCCTGCTCACGCCAAATATGCCCCCGGAGGTCTTTAGGCAAAGCCTTATCCGGATCAAGGAGGGGGATGAATGCGACCCCCAGGAGCTGGCAAAAAGGGTGGTGAGCCTGGGCTATGAGCGGGTGGAGACCGTTGAGGGCAGCGGCCAGTTCAGCATAAGGGGCGGGATCTTCGACATTTTCCCCTTGACTTCGGATAAGCCCGCGCGTATCGACTTTTTTGACGAGTTCGTAGATTCTATCACGACCTTTGACCCCTTGAGCCAGAGGTCCGATGACAGGATCGGTGAGGTCATCATCCCGCCGGCAGGAGAGCTGATCCTCAGCCGGGACGAGCTGGCTGCAGGCAAGCTGGAGATGGAAAGAAGCTTTAAAAAGCTCATCTCCGGTGCCAGACGGGACTCCGGGCTCGACCTTGACAAGCTGAAAAGCCGGCTGGAGCAGGTATGGACTGATATGGAAAGCGGCGCGCTGACCGACGCCTTGTTCAACTATTTCCCCTTTTTCTGCAAAAACCCCTCTACGCTCCTGTCATACCTGGGCAGCGATGCAACAATAATCATCGACGAACCGTCAAGAATAAGAGAGCGCACCAACAATGTCGCAAGCGAGTTTGAAGAACACTTCAGGGAGCTTTTCCTGCAGGGTGAAGTCCTGCCCGAGCAGGCAGGCCTCCTTATAAGCTATGCTGACCTTTTGGCAGAAGTATCGGGCTCTAAATGCATGGTGGTCCAGGCTCTGCCCAAGACCAACGTCGGGCTTGAGCCCAGGCGCATATTCCAGGTCACTTCGCGGTCCGTGTCCGGCTACCAGGGTAAGCCGGAGCTGTTGGCCGATGACATAAGGTACTGGAAAAGCAAGACCTATACTGTGCTATTGTTGTCAGGTACCCGTCAAAGGGGCGAGGGCTTAAGATCGATGCTCCGGGAGTACGGCATAGAAGCGGCTGTACTGGAGGGCCCCGACAATGAGATATACCCGGGCCAGGTCGTGATAATCCCCGGGACCCTGAGCAAGGGCTTTGAATATGTGGAGTCCAGATTCGCCTTTGTGGCAGACTCGGATATATTCGGCGTACAAAAGCGCAAGCGGGCGGCCAAGAAGCACGCCAAAAAGCTCGATCCCTTTACGGACCTGAAGGTCGGCGACTATGTCGTTCATGAAAACCATGGCATCGGCAGGTACCTGGGCATTGAAAAGCTTACTGTCAACGGGGTGGAGCGGGACTATCTCAATGTCCAGTATGCAGGCACTGACAGGCTGTACATCCCCACAGACCAGATGGACCTGATCCAGCCCTATATCGGCCTGGACGACAAGACACCCAGACTGTCCAGGCTTGGAGGTGCAGAATGGCAGAAGGCCAAAAACAAGGCCCGCCAATCTGTCAGGGAGCTGGCCATCGACCTTGTGAAGCTCTATGCGGAGAGGGAGGCGGCGACCGGCTTCCAGTTTTCAAAGGACACCGACTGGCAGCTGCAGTTTGAAGAGGCCTTCCCCTATGAGGAGACACCGGACCAGCTCCAGTCCCTGGCTGAGATCAAAAGAGACATGGAATCCAAAAAGGTCATGGACCGGCTGCTTTGCGGAGATGTAGGCTATGGCAAGACAGAGGTGGCCATACGGGCGGCCTTTAAGGCTGTCATGGACGAAAAGCAGGTGGCGGTCCTCGTACCGACCACGATCCTGGTCCAGCAGCATTACAATACCTTTGTAAGCCGCTTTGGCGAGTTTCCGTTCAAGATCCAGGTATTGAGCCGCTTCAAGACCCAGAAGGAGCAGAAGGAGATCCTCAAGGCCCTCAGGGAAGGCAACATAGACGTCATAATCGGTACCCACCGCCTTCTGAGCAAGGACGTGAAGTTCAAGGACCTGGGCCTTTTGATAGTGGATGAGGAGCAGCGGTTTGGCGTTGGGCACAAGGAGCAGATCAAGGAGCTTAAGAAGAACATAGACGTTTTGACCCTGACTGCGACACCCATCCCCCGCACCCTCCATATGTCCCTGGTAGGCATAAGGGATATCAGCATCATCGAGACCCCGCCCGAGGAGAGGTACCCCGTGCAGACCTATGTGGTAGAGTACAGCGATTCCCTCGTAAGGGATGCGGTATTGAGGGAGGTCCAGCGGGGCGGCCAGGTATATTTCGTATACAACCATGTCAAAACCATGGAAAAGATGGCGGAGCGGCTGCACTCCCTCCTGCCGGATATCAGGATAGCCATGGCTCACGGGCAGATGAGCGAGGCCATGCTGGAGAAGATAATGCTTGCGTTTTACGAGCGGGAATATGACCTCCTCCTTTGCTCCACGATAGTTGAAAACGGCCTTGATATACCCAACGTCAACACACTCATAGTCTATGATGCCGACAGGTTCGGCCTGTCACAGCTATACCAGCTTCGAGGCAGGGTCGGCCGGTCCAACCGGATCGCTTATGCTTACCTTACCTATAAAAAGGATAAGATACTCAATGAGGTGGCAGAAAAGCGGCTGCAGGCGATCAAGGAATTCACGGAGTTCGGCTCGGGCTTCAAGATAGCCATGAAGGACCTGGAGATCCGCGGAGCGGGCAACCTGCTTGGCGCGGAGCAGCACGGCCAGATGTCGGCCGTGGGCTATGAGCTTTACTGCAAGCTCCTGGATGAAACGATCAGGTCCCTGAAGGGTGAGTATGAGCCCAAGGCGCCCGATGCAGTGATCGATATCCGTGTGGATGCGTTTATAGACAGCGCCTATATCCGTCAGGAAAGCCGGAAGATCGAGATGTACAAGCGGATCGCGGCCATCGAGGACCTCAGCGACAAGTATGACGTGGAGGAGGAGCTTGTTGACCGGTTCGGGGATATACCTCCTGAAACTCAGAACCTGATAGATATAGCATATATCAAAGCCCTGGCCCGCAGATTCGGCTTCTCTGAGATAAGCCAGCAGGGGAAAAGCGTACGCATGAAGCTGAGGCAGGACAAGGGCCTTGATCCCAGGCAGCTTATGATAATACTGAACGAAAACAGGGATATACTCAGGTATGCAGGGACCAGTCCACCCGTACTGACCATCCTGCTGAAGGAGGATAACGGGAGCCTGGCCTTGCAGGCAGCCCGGACGATGCTTGAAAGAATAAAGGATTTACAATAATGCTCAATACAGGTATAATTAATTGATTGAGCTCAACCAATGAGAAAGGATGAGGACGTTGTACAATATCATGAAGCGGCTTATATCCGTATTGTTGATCGGATCTACTCTTGTGCTGGCAGGCTGCGGCATAATCACCCTCAATGAGGAGAAGGACCGCAACCTGGTCGTTGCCGAGGTAAACGGAGAAAAAATACTGAAGGCTGCTGTGCTGGATGAATATAAGCTGTACACTGCGATGTACGGTGAAGACAGGGATTACGCAAAGGAAATCAAAAAGCAGATACTGGAGCAGCTGGTCGACAGGGCTGTTATAATGCAGAAGGCCAAGGCTGCAGGCTTTGAGCTTAATGACGAATACAGGAAAAAGGCCGAGGAAGAGCTTGAGGACTACCTAAAAGAGGACGCTGAGCGCCGCAAGGAGGAGGACATAGAGAAGGCCAAGCCTTCACCATCCCCCAGTGCAAGCCCGGCTCCGACAGGGACTCCCGGTGAGACTGCCGATCCTACAGCATCTCCCAGTCCCAGTCCCGCTCCGACTGAGACTCCTGCCGCGACCGCTGAACCGACCGGTACCCCCACAGGATCTCCCGAGCCTACCGGTACCCCCAGGGTGAAAACGGATGAGGAGTACCTGGAGGATGCCAGGAAGGCCTTTGAAGACTGGCTCAAACGGGTCGGCCTGACCAAGGAGGAGTACCTTGAGCGCATAGCCGAGGATCTGGTCGTCAAGGCTTATTTTGACGAGCTCACCAAGGACCTTAAGGTAGAAGACAAGGAAGTCAAGGAATACTATGATGAGCAGGTCGAATTCCAGACCAAGTACCCGTCATACAGGGCCTATTCTTCAGTGCTCATCGTCAAGGAGCCGGCCATGAGAAGGGTCAAGCATATCCTTATCAAGCTGCCAGATGAGGTCACTGATAAGATTGCAGATCTCAGAAACGGCAAGAAGAATGACGAAGCCGACAAGCTGCGGGCTGAAAAGCTGAAGGACATAAAGACCAAGGCTGATGAGGTGCTGGCAAAGGTCAAGGCCGGCGACAGCTTCGACATCCTGGTGGACAAGCACGGCGAAGACCCGGGCATGAAGGATAGCAGGTACAAGGACGGATACACCATGTACCGTGATTCAAGCTTTGTGCAGGAGTTCCTCGATGCCTCCTTCAAGCTGAAAAAGGACGAGACCTCGGACCTGGTCGCATCCGACTACGGCTATCACATCATAAAGGTATATGAAGCCAAAGAGGATGAGATCGAGAAGTATGAGGACGTGAAAGACGAGATCCATGATGCCCTGCTCGAAAGCAAGAAGAACAAAAAGTCAAACGAGCTGCTGGACGAATGGGTGAAGGCATCGAATATCAAGAAGTACGAGTCGCGCCTGTAGTATTTTGATATTCAAAATCATCTCTCCCTCAAATGCATAAAAGGCATTGAGCAGTAAAATAATAACTACGCAAGGATGGTTTAGTAAGCCAATGCAGAACAAGGAGGGATGTACTTGAAAGCAACTGGGATTGTCAGGCGCATTGATGACCTGGGCAGAGTGGTGATTCCCAAAGAGATCCGCAGGACCTTGCGGATCAGGGAAGGCGATCCTCTGGAGATTTTTACTGATCGTGAGGGCGAAGTTATACTTAAGAAATATTCCCCTATAAGTGAGCTTGGCGATTTTGCAAGAGAGTATGTGGAGTCGCTTCATCAGACGTTGGATCATATAGCCTGCGTAGCTGACAAGGATACGATCGTGGCAGTGGCAGGCGCCGCCAAAAAGGAGTACCAGGACAAGGCGGTCAGCCCCGAGCTTGAAAGCATCATGGAGCAAAAGCGGACCGTTGTATCCAACAGGAGCGAGGAAGGCAGACTATACAGCATCATATCCAACGAAAACGACAGTACAAAATACACCTCCCAGGTTATTGCACCTATCGTTGCAGAGGGTGACGCGATCGGAGCAGTTATCCTGCTATCAAAGGAGCCCAATGTGACCATGGGAGAAATGGAAGTAAAAATTGCTGAGACAGCAGCCGGGTTCCTGGCTAAACAAATGGAACACTGATTGCGGATTAATACCCAGAGGCATTGAGCTAAAGGCTTGATGCCTTTTATTATTGCCTGCTTCCCGCCTGACCCGGGTCCTGACACGAATAAAATCGATGAGTTGGTGCAAATTTAACATATAAAGCATTTTGGGGAGATAGACCTTGAAGCGTTTAAGGACCAGAAAGAAGCAGACGGAAACAGGCTCAGACAGTATGGCCGATCAATATGAAATCAGCGGCAATGATGTCACCACGGCAAACGTGAGGGCGATCCTGGCTGACAGCGGCGATGTTGTATATCAGGTACATTATATCAACGGGGACAGGAGCCTTCCGGTCACGGTGGTCTATTTGGACGGCATGGTCAATACCAAGCTGGTCAATGATGACATCTTGAAGCCCCTGACCCAGGAAAGGATACTGGGCGAGGCGAACGGATTCGATCATCTGCTCGAGCAGATCCAGCATGGTACCGTGTATCATGCCTCCCGCAAGATACAGACCAGGCTGGATGAGGTTTTGAAAGATATCATCACCGGTTTTGTCGCACTGATATTTGACAGGGAGAAAATAGCGGTTACCTTTGACACCAGAGGCTATGAAAAAAGGGCCATCACTGAGCCGACCAATGAGAATGCCGTAAAGGGCTCCAAGGATTCCTTCATCGAGGTCCTGCGTGTGAACACGTCGATAATACGACGTAAGATACAAACGCCGTACCTTCGTATAAAGGAGTCCATAGTGGGGCGTCAGAGCAAAACACAGGTAGCGGTCGTATATATTGAGAACCTGACCAATGAAAATCTGGTCAGGGAGATATTTGAACGCATAAACAGCATACAAACGGATTCCATCTTATCATCTGGCTTTATCGAGGAGTATATAACGGATAAAAGACGGTCACCCTTTCCACAGATACTTTATACGGAAAGAGCGGACAAGTTTTGCTCCTATATCCTGGAGGGAAGGGTAGGGCTCCTCATCGACGGTATGCCCATTGCCTATGTGATGCCTGCCCCGATAACATTGTTCTTTCAGGCTCCTGAGGATTACGCCTATCATTTTATAATAAGCTCATTCATACGGCTGCTGCGTTACATCGCATGCTTCATCACCCTGTTCTTGCCAGCATTTTACGTTTCCATCACCACGTTCCACCAGGAGATGATCCCGACTGTGCTGGCAGTATCCATAATCAGGAGCAAAATGGAGGTTCCCTTTCATACGGTAGCCTCGATCATCGGGATGCTGACCGCCTTTGAAATGCTGCTGGAAGCAGGTATCCGCCTTCCCAAGGCAATTGGCCAGGCAGTATCCATCATCGGAGCGCTGGTAGTAGGCCAGGCCGCTGTTCAGGCAAAGCTGATCTCTCCCGTTGCTGTGATCGTCGTGGCAGTTACCGGGATTGCTGGCTTTACGATACCCAATCAGGATCTGAACAACGGGTTTCGTATCTTCCGCATGATATTCGTGATAGCCGCTTCCATAGCCGGGCTATACGGCCTTTCGCTGGCCTCTATCATGCTGGTATACCATCTGAGTACCATAGAGACCTTCGGAGTGCCATATCTTTCTCCCTTTGTTGCAAACGATGGCAAGGATCTGGTCAATGACACTATAATACGAATGCCTTTGCCCTTTATGAAAAAAAGGCCTGAGAACCTGAAGACAACAAACAAGCAGCGCCAACAGTGAAGGTGATGATAATGAAAAGGTATATGGCAGCCATACTCCCTATTGTCGCAGCTATCCTTACTGCAGGATGTCAGCAGCAAATACTGCCTATGCGGCAGGAGATCGATGACCTGCAGCTTGTAGAGGTTTTGGGAATAGATAAGTCCACCGAGCTGCCAGGCTACCAGGTGATCACAATAGCCAGCAGGAAGCTGGAAGAGCCGAGTTCTGTGCAAAAACCGCAACAAGATCAGCAGGAAGGCAGCGGCGGAGAAGGGGAGATCACCCTGGGAAACAAGGCCTTTATCAGTACAGCCCAGGGCAGAACACTTTTTGAAGCAGCACGGATAGTATCAGCCAGCAGCGGCAAGCAACTGTTCTGGGCTCATACCAAGTATTACCTGATAGGGGAAGAAGCAGCGAGGGATAATATAGCCAAGTACATCGATTTCATCGTCCGGGACCACGAGTTTCATATAAACAACAAGGTTTATGTCGTCAAGGGGTCTGCAAAGGAGCTCATCGAGCAGGTAAACAAATCAGAGCTGTATATAGCAGACAAGCTGGACAGCCTGGCCCCAAGCGTTACGCGGCTCGGTACATCGGAAGAGCTTAGCCTGGCTGAGTTGATGCGCTTTATAGATATCCATTTCGGTTCAGCCCGTATCCCATGCATCGAGCTGGTAGACCGCAGCGGCGGCAAGGGCAAAAGCATACCGGCTGTCGAGAGCTTTGGATATGCTATAGTGTCAAACTTAAAGCTGGTCAGCTTTATAGGAAGGGATATATCACGGGGAGTCAACCTCATATCCAATAACCTCCAGTCATCTATCGTGGTGGTAAAGGATCTGTATGGGGAAGATGCTTCGCTCGAGATCATCGCCGGCAGCACAGAGGTCATACCTAAGTTTTCAGGCGATGAACTGGAAGAGCTTACACTAAAGGCCAAGGTAATAAGTAATCTTGGTGAGGTCCAGTCCCAAAAGCCGACTGTTTTTGAAGAAAACCTGGCTCATATGAAAGCCCAGTTGTCTGCTATTCTGAAAAATGAGATGATGCGTGCCCTGGAGATCGCCCGGGAGTCGGAATCGGATTGTCTTGGCATCAGCGACATGCTCAGGCTTAAACACCCTGTAAGATTTCATAAGATAGAGGATCGGTGGATGGAGATATTTTTGCAGCTGCCGATCCGCATAGAGGTTGAAGCACAGCTGAGAAGAAGCCATGAATTGGATGAACCAAGCGGAATGAAAGGGATCAGATGATATGTTCTACCTTCTTCTTGTCATGGCCGGGCTGGGAGCCTATGATATCATGCAAATGAGGGCCAAGAAGCAGACAAAGCAGATGGTTGTGTATATAGTATTTATGCTGCTGGTCGGCATATTCGGTATTTTCTATTTTTCCGACCCGGACCGTACAAGCTTTGCAAAGCTGGTACTTACTTTGATCGGCAGGAAGGAGTGATCATGATGCTCGCATCTGCAGACAAAATATCCGCACGCCAGGCTATCATTATATTTCTTACTGCTCAATGCTCTCCCATCATACGTATCGTACCGAGGGACGTGTCAAGGATCGCCGGACGCGCAGGATGGCTGGCTCCGCTGTTCTCCATGCTGCCTTTTATCTGTCTGGTATATATAATGCATCTGCTATTTAAAAAGCAGAAGGATGCAAGCCTGGGCGAGCTCTATATCAAGGTTTTCGGGAAAGTGATCGGCAGGGTGATACTGGCGTTTTTTCTTGTATGGTTTTTGATACTTACCGGTTTATATGTAAGATATTTTGCTGAAAGGTTTTTATCAGCCCTGCTGCCCAATACCGCTCCGGTCTTTTTTTACGTCACCATGCTTGCAACTGTTTTCTATGCAGTCAGAGGTGGGATCGTCAATCTCGCCAGGACCGTTGAGTACCTATTCTACTTGTTTACAGTCATCTTTGTGGTACTATTTGTGTTATGCATACCAAATGTGCAGAGCATAAACCTCCTGCCTGTGGCACAGTATGATATCATACCCCTTATAAAGACGATAAAGCCCATATTTGGCATATGGGGATACTTCTCTCTGGTTTTCTTTTTCGGGGATGAGATCAATGACAAGGAGCATATCCGCAGGTTCGGCCTGCAAGGAGCCCTTTACCTGCTGATGACATGTGTAATGCTTCTGATACAGACGATCGGTGTGTATGGACATACTGTGATCCAGAGGATCCCGCTGCCCTACATCGTGGCCATTAAAAGCATTTCCCTGCTGGATACGATCGAGCGGATCGAATCGATAGCGCTTGCATTCTGGGTTTTTATCGATTTTACCGTGATCAGCCTATTTGCTTATGTTGTGATCAGCGTCCTGAAATCGATTTGCTCCCTTACAGAAGGCAAAAACTTTGTAAGCCCAATTGTCCTGTTTGCGTTGATATTTGCCTTCTTTCTGGCAAATGACAGACTGGAGTTAGGGCAGTTCTCAGAACACATCGGGCTGCCCGTCAATATAATTGTGTGCTTTGTCATGCCGGCTGTCCTGCTTGTGGTAGGAAAGCTGCGCAAAATCATATAAACAATACACATATCGATTTATTTTCATATGCTGAAGGGTATTTGGCGCATATCTAGAAATTGAAATATGACCATTATTGGCTGTAGAAGGCTATGGGCATATGGCCTATTTTTAAATTGACTGTACATGCAATCAAAGATGGTATAATATACTACTAAACAGGCGGATAATCTATAATGAAGAAGCGGTTTCAGCAACACCGCCTCGCGGAGGTACCTGATGAAAAAGAAATCCTTTATCAAGGGCGCTGCCATCCTTGCAGCCGCAGGCCTTATCTCCAAGCTCTTCGGAGCCCTCTTCCGGATCCCGCTGACAAATTTGCTGCCGGATGACGGCCTTGGCCTATACCAGATGGCATACCCTACATATTCATTCCTGCTGATCATTTCCACTGCAGGTATACCCACAGCCATATCCAAGCTGGTGGCTGAGAAAATAGCCCTGAACAACTACAAGGAAGCCCACAGGGTGTTTGCCCTGTCTGTCAGGCTCATGCTGATAATAGGGGTCTCGATCTTCATCGTGTTTTCACTGGGCAGCAGGACCATTTCCAGGATGCTTGGAAACGAGCGCGCATTCTACTCGATACTGGCCATATCACCCTGCCTGATCATAGTCCCCCTGCTGTCATCCTTCAGGGGCTATTTCCAGGGCATGCAGTATATGACGCCTACAGCCCTGTCCCAGATCACGGAGCAGGTGGGCAAGTTCTTCCTGGGCTTGTTCCTGGCCTATCTGTATGCCCCGAAGGGGGCGGAGTATGGCGCGGCGGCAGCGGTTGCCGGCGTCACCATGAGCGAGGGTGCGGCTTTGGCCCTGCTCATGGGCATGTACAGAGGAAAGCGCAGGGAGATTGCCCAGAATATAAGGCGGTCACAAAGGTCCCTGCATATCGAGTCTGACCGGTCGATCTTCATGCGCATTATAAGGATCGCATTCCCTATCACGATAGGGGCTTCGATCATGCCCCTGGTGAGCCTGGCGGATGTCATGATCGTCGTGAACAGGCTGAGGCAGATAGGCTTTGGCAAGGAGGAGGCAACGAAGCTTTATGGCCTTTTGACCGGCAGTGCCTCTCCGCTCATAAACTTTCCGGCCGTACTTACCGTGGCCCTGGCCATGAGCCTGGTCCCCGCCGTGACCGAGTCCTTCACTTCAAAGGATTTCGCGGGTGTAAGGCACAAGGTCTCCGCCGGCATCCGGCTGACGATGCTGTTCGGCCTGCCGGCAGCAGCGGGCATGGCCATACTTGCACGGCCCATATGCCAGCTTCTGTACAGCAGCCTGGAAGTTAAGTATATAAACATTACCGGTGACCTTCTGGCAGTCCTGTCCGTCGGAGTCCTCTTCCTGACCAGTGTTCAGACTCTGACGGCCATACTTCAGGGGCTCAACAGGATAACCGTTCCTGTCAAAAACCTGGCCATAGGCGCGGTCTTCAAGATATTGCTTACCTACATACTGGTCGGCATCCCGGGGTTGAACGTCAAGGGCGCTGCCATAGGGTCGGTGGTATGCTACGGTATTGCTGCCCTGCTGGATATGGCAGCGGTCATAAGGTATTCCAAGGCGCGGATACCGGTCATGGATTTCTTCGTCAAACCCGTAGCAGCTACGGCTATGATGGGCGTATGCGTATTTTTCATATACCGCTATACCTTCCCGGCGCTTGGCAATTCCAAGGCGACGCTTTTGTCCATACTGGCCGGGGTGATGGTATATGCGATCATCCTCCTGCTGACAGGGACGCTCAAGAAGGAGGACATGGCGCTCTTGCCGGGAGGAGACAGGTTGAGCGGCTTACTGAAGAAGATCAGGCTGTTGAGAGACTAAGAGAGGTGCTGAACAGTTGAAACAAAGGATCACTATCGCAGGCCTGGGGTCCGGCAGTGAGGACGATATCACCCTTGGCGTCCTGAAAGCCCTGGAACGGGCCGACAGGGTGATACTGAAAACAGAGAAGCATGGCATAGTGCCCTTTCTGAAGGAACGGGGCATCGGGTTTGTGACTCTGGATCACATAGGCGGCGAGGACCTGAGCCCTGAAGAGGCTTTGAAAGCAATGGTCAGAGCAGTGGCTGACGCGGCTGAGGAAGGGGATGTGGTGGTCGGCTTGCCCGGACACCCGTTTGATGATAAGCTCACCCTTGAGCTGATGAAGGAGCTCGAAAGCCCTGCCTGCCGGACAGACATACTGCCCGGCCCAGGCAGCGCAGACAGCCTGTATTTCCACCACCTGACAGTCATAATGGAAAAGCTCAGGGCCCCTGACGGGTGCCCCTGGGACAGGGAGCAGGACCACAAGACCCTCAAGCAGTACCTCATCGAGTAGGCCTATGAGGTGCTTGAGGCTATCGATCTCAATGATGTGGACAAGCTCACGGAGGAGCTGGGGGACGTACTCCTGCAGGTCGTGTTCCATGCCCAGATAGCCAGGGAAAAGGGCGAGTTTGACATAGGGGATGTGATCGAGGGCATCTGCCGCAAGCTGATAGACCGTCACCCCCATATCTTTGGCGATAAAAAGGTAAAAGACTCCGGAGAGGTCGCGGACAACTGGGAGGCCATCAAAAAGGCCGAGAAGGGCTTTACGAATTATGCCCAGGTCCTGAAGGCCATACCTTCGAACCTGCCTGCCCTGATGAGGTCCTACAAGGTGCAGCAGAAGGCTGCCTTGGTGGGTTTTGACTGGGACAGGTGGGAGGATGCCATGGCCAAGCTGGATGAGGAGCTGGCGGAGCTGAAGGCGGCATGCGGGTCAGGAAGTGAGGAAGAAATCCACGAGGAGATGGGCGACTTGCTCTTTGCGGTTGTCAATGTTTGTCGGTTTTTGGGCGTACAGCCTGAGCTTTGCCTGAAGGCTGCAACGGACAAGTTTATAAAGCGCTTTGAGCATATGGAGTCGATGGCGGACAGGCCCCTGGAGGAAATGGCCCTAAGTGAGATGGATGTCCTGTGGAACCGCGCAAAATTGGCCTTTCAGAGGCACGAGGATGTATAACGCAAGTAAAATATGGCAATTATATGTCTGGGATTCCTTCAAACCGTACAATTTACCATAAAAACCTTAAAATTCTTCGAGGATAGGAAGGAATTATAAGAAAAATAGCGAATAAGCTATAAGTAATTACATTTAAGGAGGGTTCAATAGTGAACAAAGCTGAATTGATCTCTGCTGTCGCTGAGAAAAGCGAATTAACGAAAAAGGATGCCGAAAAAGCCATAAACGCATTTGTATCAGTTGTTACAGAAGCTCTGGCTAACAATGATAAAGTGCAGTTGGTCGGATTTGGTACCTTTGAAGTTAGGAAGAGAGCCGAGAGGAAGGGCAGGAATCCTCAGACAAAAGAGGAAATCGTGATCCCCGCTTCCAAAGCTCCCGTCTTCAAAGCAGGCAAAGCTTTAAAGGACTCCGTACAATAAAGTAAAAGCCGGGCAAACCCCGGTTTTTTCTTTTCTTTTTTTGTTCAAAAGCAAAATGCTCATATAAAATCCCTATAACGCATCATATATAATGAAGCCAGCCTTACGGAGGAACCATATGCGTCTTGACAAGTTTCTGAAAGTATCCAGGATAATAAAGCGAAGGACGGTCGCCAACGAGGCCTGCAGCAGCGGGCGGGTCCAGCTCAACGGCAAAACGGCCAAGCCGGGCAGCGAGGTCAAGGTAGGCGACATCATCAGCATACAATACGGAGAACACCAAAAAAGCTACGAAGTGCTCCAGATTTCTGAGACTGTGCCCAAGGGTGACGCAAGCATGCTTTATCGCGAACTATAAACATATGTATTGCCTCCTGCATTCGGGAAAATACTAATCGTGACAAGCAGTGAAGCTAATCACGCAAACTGACGGGAGGCAAATGCGATGTTGCATAAAAAACCAATTCAGGCCCTTGCCCTGCTTTTGATCATCCTGTCCCTCATGACTGCCTCGTGCAGGGTCAGCCGCAGGCCGGACCAGGGACCGGGCCAGACAGGGCAGGAGGAGCGGACGGATCAACAAGGACCAAGTAGCCGGAAGCCCAGGCTGCCCAAGCAGCTTCATGCGCAGGAAAACCAGGAACCCAGGCTCAAGGTCTACATCGCCCAGGAGAAAAAGGTCCAGGAAATGGCCTTCGAGGATTATGTGGCGGGCGTCGTGGGCGGCGAGATCAAAAACGACTGGCCGCTTGAAGCCATAAAGGCCCAGGCGATCATAGCCCGGACCTTTGTGCTCCAGTTCATAGAAGAAAAAGGGCAGTCCAAGTATAAAAACGCCCATGTATCGACCGATATCGAAGAAGCCCAGGCCTGGAACGCGGATGCGGTGAACGACCGGATCAAAAAGGCGGTCAAGGAAACAAGAGGCCAGGTCATAGTCTACAAGGGGAAATTCGTACGTACCTGGTTCCATTCCAACGCCGGCGGCAAAACCGCCACGCCGCTGGAGGGGGTTAATTTCAAGGAGGAGCAGACGCCTTACATCAAGGTCGTCGATTCACCCGATACCGGTGGGAACGTAGATGCGGAAGCCAGGAAGTGGACTGCATCCTTCCCCAAGGCCAAGGTCCTGTCAGCCCTGAAGGAAGCGGGGAAGCCGGTAAAGGATTTCAGCAGGGTTTCGATAGCCGAGAAGGGCCCATCGGGACGGGCTGTTACGATCCAATTCGATGATGTCAGGGTATCCGGGGCGGAGCTGAGGCTGGCCCTGGGTTCGACGGAAATGCGGTCAACGCTTTTGGACAGTATAGCCCTCAAAGGCGACAAGGTGGTCATGACCGGCAGGGGCTACGGCCACGGTGTAGGCATGTCCCAATGGGGAGCATACACTATGGCAGGACAGGGTAAGAAGGCCGAAGACATAATCAACCATTACTACAAGGACATAGACATCGTAAAGATGTGGGATTAGGGACGACAAACATTACTCATAAAAACGGAAAGCACCTTAAACGGGTGCTTTTTTGCATATAGAGGCACCATCGGGCATATTTATCATATAGGCTTGTTGGCCATATGAAGGAGGGGTGCTTATATGGTGCGGGAAATAGACGATAAAAAGCTGGTGCGGAGCCGCAGCCACAGCGTGCTCATGGAAAACCGGGAAAGGGTGACCATAACCGGAGTCGAGGATGTGGACAGCTTCGACGAATCCGCTGTTCTGCTTGTAACCAGCTTAGGTTACATCACCTTGCATGGAGTGGATCTTCATATAAACAAGCTCAACCTGGATGAAGGCCAGCTCATTGTCGAGGGCGAGATAACCGGACTGGAGTATAGTGACCAGGATGGTCCTAAAGCCAAGGGCGGAGGCTTTTTCGGCAAGCTGTTCAAATAAGGGGGCGACCATGACATGCCTTCTACCGTCAACCAGGCATATGTATTCCTGGCAACCGTTTATGCCGGCTTTGTGATGGGGTTCATCTATGACCTGTTCAGGATGATCAGGCACATAACAAAGCCCGGCAAATTTATTACGGCAGTGTTGGACCTGCTCTTTTGGGTCATCATGGGCCTGCTTGCCTTTGCTGTCATCTTTTATGTCAACTACGGTGAGGTCAGGATCTATACCATCATCGGGCTGGCCATGGGCTGGGCTCTTTATGCCTTGACCCTCAGCCCGGTGATATTCCGGGTGATGCTGTTCATATACAAGGGGATAAGTTGGGTGTGGGCCCAGGCTGTTAAGGTCATGCTTTGGCCCTTCCGGCTTGCAGGCAGGGTCATAGGCCGGCTCCTGCCCAAATTTTCTTTAAAAAAAGATGCGGAAAAACCAGTTGAATAACAGGAATTTCAAAATAGACGTAGAATAGAGAATATGTATATCTGTCTGCGTTTTTAACCCAAACCGATCTGCGGATAACCATAATGCAAAAGAGGGTATGCCATGCCAAAGCAAAAGCGCAAATATGTACTGAAAATGCGGGCAAAAATAATGTTGGTCCTCCTGTTGCTCGGTTATTTCCTGTTTGTAATGGCAGAGCAGGAAATAGCGTTAAGCAGGCAGCGGGCAGATATCGACAGCCTTGTGCAGCGGATCGAGCAGGCCCAGTATGACAATGAAGTGTTGAAGCGCCAGATCGAGTATACCAAGACCCCGGAATACATCGAGAAGATTGCGAGAAGCAGGCTGGGATGGGTTAAGGACAATGAGATAATATTTATAGAGAAAAAGGATTAGAGGAGGAAGCATCACTTTTATGTCTCTCGAGGCAGGGCAAATAGTAGAAGGGACAGTCTCCGGGATAACCAGCTTCGGCGCGTTCATAGACCTTCCGGGCGGGAGGACGGGGATGGTCCACATTTCGGAGATTGCTGACGCATACGTGAAGGACATCAACGCTTATCTCAAGCTCAGCGATAAGGTGCGGGTGAAGGTCCTGACCGTTGATGAAAATGGCAAGATCAGCCTGTCGATCCGTCAGGCAGGAGGAGCAAGGAAATCATCCCGTCCCATTGACATTGACTGGGACAGAGAGTTCAACAGCAACACATCTGCTTCATTTGAGGAAACCTTGTCCAGGTTCATGAAGGAAAGCGAAGAGAGGCTGCTTGATATCAGAAACAGGGAATCCAAAAGGGGTGGTGGATATTCCCGCAGCCGGGGTTGAGGATACCAAATACAAAAAATTCCGAGCAAATCACTATTGACTTATATAAAGTGTTATTATAGAATATATTTTGTCGCCACGGAAAGTGGCGATTATATCGCGGGGTGGAGCAGTCTGGCAGCTCGTCGGGCTCATAACCCGGAGGTCGAAGGTTCAAATCCTTCCCCCGCAACCATATGGCGGCGTAGCTCAGTTGGCTAGAGCATTCGGTTCATACCCGAAGTGTCAGCGGTTCAAATCCGTTCGCCGCTACCATAGAAAAGCCGGAGGTCAGATGCCACAGCGGCACCTGACCTTTGTATGTGGGAGCATAGCTCAGCTGGGAGAGCACCTGCCTTACAAGCAGGGGGTCATAGGTTCGAGCCCTATTGCTCCCACCATTTTTTTTGTCCATCTCTTGGAGATAATATATTCACATTCGATAGCGAGATCATAAATGAATATATCGCTACGAATAGATGTGATGAGTCAGGTTCATTATAAAAAGAGCCAAGGAGCTGTCTGTAGAAGGAGATAGCTCCTTTTCTATAAAATAAAAAATCGTTTCACATACTTTCGGATATTTCTACAATATACATGGGACAAGCCCTTGCCGGGGCTGCAGCAGCGGGGAGAAACAGCTGTTATATCCGGTATCAGACGGGTTTTTGTCAAAAACATTTTTCTGGCGCTCTCGCTATCTTGACAAAATAATTTACCAGTAATTTGGTATAATGGCATCACTTCACACGTTGCATTTCATGGTATACAGGTGGTGTTCATATGGCCCAGAGAGATGCCTTTATAGCGCTTAACCAGGTACTGGAATCAAAGCCTGCAAAGCTCAAGCGCAAGGCGCTGACGCCGGAGTATTTGATCGAGGAGGTCCTGCTGGCTTTATGCTGCTTTTTTATTGGACGAGCTGTCCTCTTCGATGAGCTGGCGCCCTTCGGGGCAGTGCTTTTTTCCGTCCTCCTGTATAAAAGGTATGGGGGCGTCAATGCATTTGTATCTGCAGCCCTGGGGCTGTTCACCTTCAGGTTCGGCAGCTTTGCTTTCAAATATCTCGTTGCCATGCTGCTTTTTGCTTTATTCTGGTACATTGCGGGCAGGAGGAGATTTCGCTGGACTGTTTTCAGGGCAGCCCTGGCGGTCACTTTATGCATGGCCCTGGCCAACCTCATCTTCATCCTGGCAGACGGGCTGCTCGCATATGAGCTCCTGCTGGGTCTTTTTGAAAGCATAATTTCATTTATCATGGCCTATATCTTCTCCCGCGGGGCGGATGTGCTGAAGGAGCAAAGGCGAAGGCGCATACTGTCGGGAGAGGAAGTCATATGCATCAGCATTTTCATATCCCTCCTCATCATCGGCTTCTGGAACATACATATCTTCGGGCTTTCGCTTCGCAGCATCTTTACAGTGTTCATAACCCTGCTCCTTGCCTATATAGGCGGGGCGGGGGTAGGCGCATCCATAGGGATAACTGCGGGCTTCATGCTGTCCCTGACCTCATCCCCCGACCCGCTCCTGATGGCCAACCTGGCTGTCTGCGGCCTCCTGGCCGGGACCTTCAAGGAGCTGGGCCGGGTCGGCTCATGCATTGCATTTATGCTAGCCAACTCCCTGATGACCTACTATATCAACCGGTCGACCTTCGTGATCCTGCCCTTTGGCGAAGTGGCGGCGGCGATCCTTTTCGTCATGGTGTTCCCCCAGAAATGGATCCTTTATTTGAAGCAATTCCTGGACTATACCTTTGTCCGGGCGCGCAACCAGCAATACTATGTCAGTCGCATGCAGGAGCTGATAGTGGGGAGGCTTAAGGAGTTTTCCCAGGTATTTTATCACCTGTCCAGGGTATTTGGCCGGATGACCGGGAGGAAAACTGCTTCCGGGAATGAAGAGCTTTCCAGGCTTTTTGACCTGATAGCCATGCAGGTCTGCAATAACTGCGCCCTTTACCGGAGCTGCTGGGAAAGGGATTTTTATATGACCTATACCAATATGTTCGATATGCTGACGATCTGTGAAGCGCGGGGCAGGGTCGAACGGGAGGAGATGCCCGATCCCCTGGCCAGAAAGTGCATGGACCCGGGCCTGCTCCTGGATGCGATAAACAGCGTATATTCCGCCTACAGGCAGAACCTTAAATGGCAGCAGCGCATCAACGACTGCAGGCAGCTGGTGGCAGAGCAGCTCAACGGAGTAGGGAAGGTGATAACCCGGCTGGCTGAGGAGATCGACATGGAGGTCGGTTTCAGGCAGGAGCTGGAGGATTCCGTCCGGATCGAGCTGGACCGCAGCGGCATCAGGGTGCCAGATGTACTGGTGCTTGAAAAGCCCGGCGGCAGCATGGAGATCTGCATAACAAAGGAGGCCTGCAACGGCAGGCGGGAATGCATAAAAAAGGTGGAGCCCATAGTGAGCAAGGTCATAGGCAAGCCCATGGCCAGTATAAACAGGGAGTGTACCCAGGGGGGCAAAAGGATATGCGAGCTCCGCTTCGTAGAGTCCCGCAAGTTCGAGGTCACTACAGGCATAGCCCGGAAGGCCAAGGAGGGCAACACTGCGTGCGGGGACAGCTATTCCTTTACGCCGATCAAGAACGGCAGATACCTGCTGGCATTGAGCGACGGCATGGGCTCCGGGATAAGGGCCCAGGAGGAAAGCAGTGCTGTCATATCCCTGACGGAAAATTTCCTGGAGGCCGGGTTTGACCAGGATGTGACGATAAAGACGATAAATTCGATCCTGATGCTTAGGTCCCGGGATGAGATGTACGCCACAGCGGACCTTTGCATCATTGATTTGGTGGGTGCCGGGGCCGAGTTCATAAAGATCGGCGGAGTAGCGAGCTTTCTGTACCGGGACGGCCGGGTGGAGATAATCAAGCGGACCGGCCTGCCCATCGGAATACTTGACGATGTGGAACCGGAAAATATAAGTTGCGGGCTCAAGGATTCGGACATAATAATAATGATGACCGACGGCGTGCTGGATGCCTTTTCAACGGAGGATAACGCCGAAAAGATAACGGCGGCTTTTATTGCCGGCCTGAACACTGTAAATCCCCAGGAGATAGCCGATGCCGTCCTGGAGGAAGCCCTGAAGCGGACCGGCAATACTGCCAATGATGACATGACCGTACTGGCCGGCAGGGTATGGAGGCCTGTTGCATGAGCCTTTCGGTGTCTGTAAAAAAACCTTGAAAAAAGGGATATTGTGGTCTACAATGTAAATATTCTTATACGCACACATCCGCTGCGGATTCTCGGGCAGGTGGCGCTGATGCTTGAAAAGGTCAAGGACTATATCGAAAAACACAGGATGCTTTCAAAGGGCGACAAGGTGGTGGCAGGGCTTTCAGGAGGGGCTGACTCCGTTGCCCTGCTTCATATACTCAAGGAGCTCAAAGGTGTCTTTGGCATCGAGATCGTAGCAGCCCATGTAAACCATGGCCTGAGGGGAGAAGAAGCAGATGAGGATGAGGAGTTTGCAAGGGCCTTGTGTGAGAAATGGGGCATCGGCTTTTACCATAAAAAAGCCGATGTAAGAGGCCTGGCAGCCGCCTGGCGCAAGTCCGAGGAAGAGACGGGCAGGATAGTCCGGTATGAGTTTTTCAAAGAGGTCCTGAGCCAGACCGGCGCTGCCAGGATCGCAACTGCCCACCATAAGAATGACCAGGCAGAGACCATCCTTCACAATATCATCCGTGGCACGGGCCTGGAAGGGCTATCCGGCATAAAGCCGGTCAGGGACGGGTGTTTCATAAGGCCGCTGCTTTGTGTCAGCCGCAGGGAGATCGAGGACTACCTGAAGGCGGAGGGTCTGACGTATCGCACAGACGCGACCAATGCCCAGCTTGACTATACGCGCAACCGCATACGCAATCTTCTTATCCCTGCCCTTGAGGAGTACAACCCTTCGGTCGTGGACTCCATAGCCAGGCTAGGAAGCCTCGCGCTGGAGGAAAATGAGTTTATGACCGGGTACAGCGAGGGCCTGTTCGAAAAATGCTCAGTGGCAGACGGGCAGCAGGTGGACATAAAGCTCGATGGGTTTCTGTCCTGTCACAGGGCTGTGCAGAGGAGGCTGGTCCGGCTGGCCATGCAGGAGATCAAATCCGACCTTGACGGGATCTCCTACGTCCATATAGAGGACATCATCGATATGGCTGCAGCCTCCCGGACTGGATCAAGGCTAATGCTCCCGGCCGGCATCCATGTCATAAAGGGCTATGGATATCTGCGTTTCACCTGCAAGCCTCTTGAACAAAAGCATGAATATTTCGAGGTGCCCCTTCCTGTCCCGGGGAGGGTGGAGCTTGATGGGCTTGGAGTGACCGTCACCGCCGAGGTGGTAGATAGCAGAGAGCGGCCCGTATACTCCGGGGACTGCATATACATCGATGCAGGTAAGGTAAGGGGAAGCCTGAGGCTCAGGCAGCGCAGGGACGGGGACCGGTTCAAGCCTCTTGGCATGAACGGCACCAAAAAGCTTAAGGATTTTTTCATAGACAGGAAAATCCCTGTTGAGCGCAGAGACAGTATCCCGCTGCTGGCTGACGAGGATAATATAATCTGGGTGGTCGGCCTGCAGATGAACGAGGATTACAAGCTCACGGCGGCAACAGAGAAAATAATAAGATTTAGAACAAATGCGGAGGTAAGCTATGCTGGACCATTTGGAAAAGATTCTGATCGATGAAGAGAAGCTGATTAAGAGGGTAAAGGAGCTGGGTGCGCAAATAACGGAGGACTATAAGGACAAGGACCTGTTCATTATCGTCATTCTGAAAGGCGCTGTGATGTTCGCATCCGACCTGATCAAGGAGATCAAGCTGCCCCTTGCCATCGACTTTATGGCAGTATCCAGCTACGGGGCATCCACCAAATCATCCGGTGTCGTAAGGATCATGAAGGACCTTGAGGAGCAGATCGAGGGCAAGGACGTACTCATAGTCGAGGATATAGTGGATACAGGACTGACCCTCAACTACCTGTTCGAAAACCTGCTTTCAAGGAAGCCCCGTTCGCTCAAGGTATGCTGCTGCCTGGACAAGCCTTCTAGGCGGAAAGCTCCGGTGAATGTGGACTATGTAGGCTTCAACATCCCTGATGAGTTCGTGATCGGCTATGGTCTTGACTATGCCGAGAAGTACAGAAACCTGCCCTTCATCGGCGTTTTGTCCAAGGAAGCCTATGCAAAATAGGTCCCGGCCCATAAGGTCACATGAAATATGCTTAATTGCTTTTGACTACTATCTGTGTTAAAATTATTTGATGTGGTATATATACTCAAAAGGAGGGCTGGGATTGAGAAGATTATTGAGAGGCCCAGGCTTTTATTTGCTTTTATTGATAGTAATCATTCTCGTTGTCGCCTTTTTTGACATGGGCACTGAGCGGGAACGGTTGACATATCCGCAATTGCTGCAAGAGATAAAGGAAGGGAAGATATCTCACCTGAGGACGACCGACCGCGGGGTAGTAGGCCTGCGCAAGGGTTCGTCAATACCGGTGGAAAGCTTCCCCAACAAATATGATTTCGAATCCTATATCCCCTATATGCCCATATTTGACAGGGATGTCAGGACCATAATCGCAGAAAAGGAAGGGCTGGACCCGGACCAGGTCACGGCCGACATGTTTTCCAGGTACTTTGAGTGGAATCCCGAACCGGTACCGGAGCCTTCATGGATATGGAACGTACTGCCCTTCATATTCATGCTGGTATTGGTAGGCCTTTTCTGGTTCTTCTTCATCCAGCAGGCCCAGGGCGGCGGCGGAAGGGTCATGTCCTTCGGCAAAAGCCGTGCCAGGCTGCACCAGGATGACAAGCACCGCATCACATTCAACGATGTGGCAGGTGCGGAGGAAGAAAAGCATGAGCTTCAGGAAATCGTAGAGTTTTTGAAAAACCCGAGGAAATTCATCGAGCTGGGTGCCCGGATCCCAAAGGGTGTGCTCCTTGTGGGGCCTCCCGGGACCGGTAAGACCCTTTTGGCCAAGGCTGTTGCCGGCGAGGCAGGCGTGCCCTTCTTCAGCATCAGCGGGTCCGACTTCGTTGAGATGTTCGTAGGCGTTGGCGCATCGAGGGTCCGCGACCTCTTTGACCAGGCCAAAAAGAGCTCACCCTGCATCGTATTCATAGATGAGATAGATGCTGTCGGCCGCCACAGGGGCGCAGGCCTCGGAGGCGGACATGACGAGCGTGAGCAGACCCTGAACCAGCTCCTGGTCGAGATGGACGGCTTTGCAGTGAATGAAGGCATCATAATCCTTGCCGCCACCAACAGGCCAGACATCCTGGATCCTGCGCTGCTGCGCCCGGGAAGGTTTGACCGCAGGGTCGTCGTAGGTGTCCCTGACGTCAAGGGCAGGGCGGAGATCATCAAGGTCCATTCCAGGGGCAAGCCCCTTTCCAAGGAAGTCGACATAAAGGTGCTGGCTAAGCGCACGCCCGGCTTTACGGGAGCTGACATCGAAAACATGATGAACGAGGCAGCCATCCTGGCAGCCAGGAGAAACGCCAAGGAAATCAACATGGATGATATCGAGGAAGCCATCAATCGCGTGATCGCCGGACCTGAAAAGAAGAGCAAGATGATAACTGAAAAGGACAAGAAGCTGGTGGCTTACCACGAATCAGGCCACGCAGTCGTCGCAAAGATGCTGCCCAACGCAGACCCGGTCCACCAGGTATCCATCGTACCGAGAGGCATGGCCGGCGGCTATACCCTGACCCTGCCCAAGGACGACAAATACTATGTCTCCCGTTCAGAGCTGATGGATGAGATCACGATGCTGCTGGGCGGCAGGGTCGCAGAGGGTCTGGTGCTCGAGGATATAAGCACCGGGGCTTCAAACGACCTGCAGCGGGCCACTAAGCTGGCAAGGCGGATGGTCATGGAGTACGGCATGAGCGAGGATCTAGGCCCGGTCACCTATGGCAGCGATCAGGATGAGGTATTCCTGGGCAGGGACTTCGGCCATACCCGCAACTTCAGTGAAGACATAGCCTCCAAGATAGATGTTGAGGTAAAGCGTATCGTCAAGGAATGCTATGACAGGGCCGAGCAGATACTGAGGGACAACATCGACAGGCTGCACAGGGTCGCCAATGCCCTGCTTGAAAAGGAGAAGCTGGAGGCCGAGGAGTTCGAGGCTCTCTTTGCCAACGAGGAGATCGACCTGGATCTGGAGATCGATACGGCCGATACGGAAGATGACAACAAGCAATAAGCAGTATTTATGATAAAAGCCGGAGGGAGCTGCATACTCCCTCTTTTTATATGCAAAAATAAGCCAGGCACCTGTATTGACAGGTGTATATACACCGTGCTAATATAGTGAAAATCAATCCGGCACAGGAGGCCTTGATCCATGAATATGAGAAAGCTTACAGCCACTGCATTGTTAACTGCCCTGGCCATAGTGATACCTTTTGCAGTGTTCTTTAAAGTAGTCATACCACCCTACACCGCGACCCTGGGCTCTCATGTGCCCATGTTCCTTTCCATGCTCCTGGGGCCCCAGGCCGCTGCTATGGTGGGCTTAGGTTCTGCTTTGGGATTTTTCCTCAATCTCGGCCCTCTGGTCGGGGCAAGGGCTTTCATGCATGTTTTCGTCGGCATGGCGGGGGCCTGGCTTTTGCGCAGGGGCATGCCTTTTCCGCTGGTAGCATTGATCACCGCTCCCCTGCATGGCATCCTTGAGGTGCTGGTCATCATGCCCTTTGTGGAGTTCGACGCGTACTACCTCCTTGTCGTGACCGGTGTCGGGACCGTGCTCCATCATGGCGTAGATGCCTTCATATCCTGGATCATGATAAACCTGCTGAAAAAATCCCGCACCCTGGACCTGACAAGGATATAGTGAGTATCCATACAGCCTGTTCAGTAGAAATGGACAGGCTGATTTCATTTAGAACAAGGTTACTCCTTTTTCATCTATTTAGATATTTTTCAAAATACCTCTTGATGAACGGGATGTCCTTGTTGTATTCTATATTTAGACGAATATCTAAATAGATTGGTGGTGATCGCTATCGGATTTCAAGAAACATTCAAAGCCCTTTCTGACCCTGTTCGTCGAGAGATATTGACAATGCTGAAAAACGGCAGAATGTCAGCCGGTGATATCGCATCAAAATTTGATTTAACCAATGCCACGGTTTCATACCATCTAAGCATTTTAAAACATGCCAATTTGATCTATGAAATAAAAAACAAGAACTTTATCTATTATGAGCTGAACACATCTGTATTTGAAGACTTGATCCTATGGATAAAACAATTTTCAAGGGAGGGGTTGTAATGTCAACCAAGCGGTTTGTAACCTGGATAATAGCATTTGTGCCTATGATGATCACAATGATGGTATTGCCGGTATTGCCGGACAAGATTCCCGCCCATTACGGACCAGGCGGTAATGTCACACGCTTCGGCAGCAAATACGAGCTGTTGACTATGCCTATAATAACAATCGGTATGCAGGTCATCTGGCTGTTATTGGAGAAGCATCTGATGAAAGACAAAGAAAAAGGTCCCCATAATTCACAAGCTGTATTTTGGATCAACTTAGCGGTGACTTTGACCTTTACGGTGCTGACGGTTTCGTTCTTGTATTTAGCTTACAGGGGCGCCGGGAGTATAAACGATATTGATTATCGGAAAATCGTGGCGATCGCACTGAGCTTAAGCTGGATAGTGATTGGGAATATACTCCCGAAGCTTAAGCAAAACGGCCTGGTCGGCATCAGAACGACATGGACGTTAGCCAGTGAGAACACTTGGTACAAAACGCATAGAATGGGCGGGAAAATAGCTGTTATAACCGGAATGGCATCCGGTTTATTGTGCTTGTTCGTCTTCAACGGTGAAACAGGGATATGGGTTTCGTTAGCAAGTAGTATAATAATGCTTGTGTCGATAGTAATATACTCATATTTTGTATATAAGCGCGAGGGATAAAAACTTCCAGGCATTTGATAAGTATAAAGGAGCAGTCAAAGCAGGTGACTTTTATGAGTACGATAATCAATATAGAGCCCGTGAGGAGGAAGAGGAATACCTACCTGCTCACACTGGATGACGGTACTGTCCATACCCTGCATGAAGAAGTGATAGTGAAATACAGGCTCAAGTCCGGCAAGGAGGTGGACCCGGCCGATTTGAGCCAGTGGGTATATGAGGCGGATGTGAAGGTGGCCTTCGATATGTCACTTAAGTTTTTGGGCTACCGGGCCAGGAGCAGCAAGGAGCTAACGGACTATCTGAAGAAAAAGGGTTTCGATGGCCGGGTCATGGAAGCGGTACTTGAAAAGCTCACGGATTACAGCTTTGTGGATGATGAGGCCTTTGCCGACAGGTGGGTCAAGGACAGGCTGGCCGGCAAGCCGGTAGGCAAGAGGTGGATAGCCGGTGAACTGAAAAACAAGGGTATAAAGCAGGAGACGATAGATAAGGCTCTTGACGCCGTTGATGAGCAAAGCGAGTTCGAGAGGGCCCTTGTACTGGGCAGAAAGTATCACGCTAAATACGCCGCCCTGCCACCAAGAGTGCAGAGGGGCAAAATAGGGCAGGCTATAATGCGCAGGGGCTTTGACTGGGAAACGGCCAGGGCCGTTGTAAACCGGCTGGTGTCAGACGAAGACCGGGATGACGTCGATTGAAATCTGCTGTATAAAAATCTAATAAAAAAGTTTGCAAACTATGAATATTTGGATATAATATAATTAAGGTCAAAGAAAGTCAATAAAGTACTTAAGAGGTGAACAAATGGCACGGCTTAGCGATATAATCGAGGAGTTCATAAAAACCCTGCTGAAGGAAAGCGAAGGCGAACTGGAGCTGCAGCGCAATGATCTGGCATCCTACTTTGACTGTGCCCCGTCCCAGATCAACTATGTCCTCGCCACCAGATTCACCTTGAATCATGGATACTATATAGAAAGCCGCAGAGGCGGAGGCGGGTATATAAGGATAGTGCGGCTGGATACTGACAAGGACGACTATTTGTTCTACCTGCTTAAAGAGGGGATCGGCAAGGAGCTGAGCGAGCAGGAAGCAGTCAAGCACCTGCAGCGGATGGTGGAGCAGGGCTTCATATCAAAACGGGATGCCTACATCATAAATTCAGCGATTTCCGACAAGGCCATAGCTATCCCCTCGACCCTCAAGGACGGGATTAGGGCCAGAATCTTCAAATCGATCCTGGCTGCCCTTTTGTCCCTGGACGAGAAAAAGTGATGCCGTAGATTTAACTGAATATTTGTTAGGGTATAAATAATATAAATGCCCCGGGAGGAATAAAGATGCTTTGCGAGGAATGCAGACAGAGACAGGCAACTGTTCATATGACTAAAATCATAAACAATATGAGATCGGAAATACACCTGTGTGAGCAGTGTGCAAGCAACCATGAGGAGTTTGCCAGCATAACTCCCTTTTCCATGAACGACCTTATAGCCAGCTTTATGGATATGGGAGCCGGGCACCAGGCCTTTTTAAGGTCTGCGACAGTCAAATGCCCGGCTTGCGGCATGGATTATGCGAGGTTCAAGCAAAGCGGCATGCTTGGCTGCAGAGAATGCTATCAGCATTTCAGCAATGAGCTCCTGCCGGTCCTGCGCAAGATACAGAGCCGGACGGAGCATTCGGGCAAGGTCCCCAAGCGCAGCGGCAGCAGCCTGCTGCTCAAAAAGCAGATAAAAGAGCTGCGGCAGGAGCTGAAAATCGCTGTCGAGACAGAAGCCTTTGAAAGGGCCGCCGAGATCAGAGACAGGCTCAAGGCGCTGGAGGCTTCATACAGGGAGCAGGGGAGGGATATAAAGTGAGCTGGATCGAAGAAAAGGGTCCTGACAGGGATGTGGTCCTTAGCAGCAGGATCAGGCTTGCAAGGAATATAGCAGGCTACCCCTTCCCTACAATGATGAAGGACAGCGATGCCAGGGAGATACTTGACACTGTCAAAAGGTGCTTCTCGGTCAGCACCCCTTTTTCAGGCAGAAGATACAGCGTGACGCTCATAAAGGATCTGCCGGAGGTCGACCGCCAGGTGCTGGTGGAAAAGCACCTGGCCAGCATAGACCTTATGCAGCATTCGGATGTGGCGGCTTTAATCATGGATGACCGGCAGAGGGTCACGATAATGGTGAATGAAGAGGACCATATAAGGATGCAGTGCATCCTTCCGGGATTCCAGCTGGACAAGGCGTGGGAGATGCTCGACCGGGTGGATGATACGATAGAAGCGGAAGTGGAATACTCATTTGACGACAGACTCGGGTATCTGACAGCCTGCCCCACCAATGTAGGCACAGGGCTCAGGGCATCAGTCATGATGCATCTGCCGGCCCTCACGGTCTCCAAGCAGATAGGGGCGGTGCTGCAGACGATCTCCAAGATCGGGCTTACCGCAAGGGGCTTGTACGGAGAAGGCAGCGAAGCCCTGGGCAATATATATCAGATATCCAATCAGATCACCTTAGGCCCGTCGGAGCAGGATATCATAAACAACCTGACGGTAGCCTGCCAGCGGATATTCGAAAAGGAGCGCATGGCCCAGCAGGCTATGCTGAAGGTGAGCGGAAAGCAGTTTGAGGATGTGCTCTGGCGCGCCCTGGGCACCCTGACCCATGCCCGGGTCATGGATATTAAGGAATTCATGGCCCTTATATCCCAGCTGAGGCTGGGTGTCGGCCTGTCGATCATTCCCGGTCTGACTGCGGAAAATGTGAATGAGCTTATGATCCTGGGCCAGTCGGGAGTCCTAGGCAAGCGCGCCGGCAGAGAGCTGGATGATGCTGACCTTAATGCTTACAGGGCCGAGACGATAAGGAGCAGGCTGAACGAGATGCTGCAGGCTTGAGCAAGGCCCGGGTCGTAATATTATTTGCTTTACTATGAGGAGGTCTTAGAACATGGCTTTTTTCGGAAAATTTACTGAGAGAGCGCAGCGGGCCTTTATATATGCCCAGGAGGAAGCCAGAAATCTAGGTCATAACTATGTCGGTACGGAACACCTGCTGCTCGGCCTTCTGAGGGAGAGTGACGGCGCTGCCGCCCGAGCGCTCAGGGGTCTTGGGATAGATATAGATGCGGTAAGGGATCGGATCGAGGCCCTCACTGGCAGAGGCAATTACAATTTCACGGAGGGCTTTGGCTATACACCGCGGACAAAGCGCATCATGGAGCTTAGCATATACGAAGCCAGGAACCTTGGCCACAACTATGTCGGCACCGAGCACCTGCTCCTTGCCCTCATAAGGGAGGGGGAAGGTGTTGCCGCAAGGATACTCATGGATTTCGGCGTTGACCTGCAAAATGTGCGGGAGCAGATAATAAGGATGCTCAAGGAAGAGGGCATGGATGCCCACCAGTCTTCCGCAAAACGGAGGACCGACACCCCTGTGCTTGACCAGTATGGGCGGGATCTGACCCAAATGGCGGCTGAAGGCAAGCTGGATCCTGTCATCGGCAGGGAAAAGGAGATCGAGCGGGTCATCCAGATACTCAGCCGGAGGACCAAAAACAACCCTGTGCTCATAGGCGAGGCCGGTGTTGGCAAGACCGCCATCGCGGAAGGCTTGGCCCAACAGATCCAGGAGGGGAATGTGCCGGAGCTTTTGAAGGACAGACGCATTGTCACCCTTGACCTGTCCGGCATGGTGGCAGGCGCCAAATACAGGGGCGAGTTTGAGGAACGTCTGAAGAACGTGATGAACGAGATAAGGAAGGCCGGCAATATAATACTGTTTATCGATGAGATGCATACGATTATCGGCGCGGGCGCAGCCGAAGGCGCCATAGATGCGTCGAACATATTAAAGCCTGCCCTGGCCAGGGGCGAGATCCAGGCTATCGGCGCGACCACACTGGATGAGTACAGAAAGCATGTAGAGAAGGACCCCGCGCTGGAGCGCCGTTTCCAGCCCGTCATGGTGGGCGAGCCTACCAAGGAGGAGACTCTCCAGATCCTTCACGGCCTGAGGGATAAGTACGAAGCCCATCACAAGGTAAGGATCACGGACCAGGCCCTGAAAGCAGCCGTAGACCTGTCTGACCGCTATATAACCGACCGCTATCTGCCTGACAAGGCGATCGACCTTATCGACGAAGCCGCCTCAAGGGTAAGGCTGGCTGCCTTTACGGCTCCTCCGGACGTCAAGCAGCTGGAGAACAAGCTTGAGGACCTGCTTAAGGAAAAAGAAGAAGCCGTAATGAACCAGAACTATGAAAAAGCGGCTGAAATAAGGGATGAAGAGCAAAAGCTCAAGCAACAGCTTGAGGAGATGAAAACAAAATGGGCCAACAAGTCCACAGTGTCTACCGAAACCGTGGATGAAGAGGATATTGCCCATATCGTGTCCAGTTGGACCGGTATCCCGGTCAACAAGCTTACCGAGGAGGAGGCAGACCGCCTGCTCAATATGGAGGAGATACTCCACAAGCGGGTCATCGGGCAGGATGAAGCGGTCAAGGCCGTATCCAGGGCCATCCGGCGCGCAAGGGCAGGGCTCAAGGACCCCGGACGCCCCGTTGGCTCCTTCATATTCCTCGGCCCGACCGGCGTTGGCAAGACCGAGCTGTGCAAGGCCCTGGCCGAAGCCCTCTTTGGCGACGAGGAAGCTATGATACGCTTCGATATGTCGGAATATATGGAGCGCCATACGGTGTCGCGGCTGGTCGGATCGCCGCCCGGATATGTGGGCTATGACGAAGGCGGGCAGCTTACGGAGAAGGTGCGCAGGAAGCCGTATTCAGTCATCCTGTTCGATGAGATAGAAAAAGCCCATCCGGATGTGTTCAACATCCTGCTTCAAATACTGGAGGACGGCAGAGTGACCGATTCCAAGGGGCGTACCGTTGACTGCAGGAACACGGTCGTGGTCATGACCTCAAACGTAGGCGCCCATACGATAAAGAAGCAGCAGTCCGTCGGCTTTGGCACCTCGGACAATATGGCGGCCAGCGAATATGAAAAGATGAAGAGCAACATCATGGAAGAGCTCAAGAAAACCTTCAGGCCGGAGTTTTTGAACAGGATCGACGAAACCATAGTGTTCCATCCGCTGGAGGACAAACACTTAAAGCAGATAGTGGACCTTATGGTGGAAAACGTGGCCAAGCGGCTGGCCCAGAAGCAGATCTACCTTGAGGTGACCGACGCTGCCAAGGAGCATATGGCAAAGGAAGGCTTTGACCCTGCATACGGTGCAAGGCCGCTGAGAAGGGTGGTCCAGCGGGCCATCGAGGACAGCCTGTCCGAAGAGCTCCTGGCAGGCAGGATAAAGGTCGGAGACAAGGTAAAGGTCGACGTGAAGAACGGCAAGCTGGTGTTCAAATAATATATTTGATTTAAAACACAATATTACAGATAAAGAGCGGATTTATATCCGCTTTTTACTTTCTTGCATTCATTAAAGGTATTCGGATAATTTTGTAGAATTGTAAGGTATACACCAGGATAGGATCGAGGAGCATAGCATGGCTAAGAAGAAAAACACGGTCTGGGTCTGCCAGTCCTGCGGCACAGTTACATACAAATGGTCAGGGTATTGCGCGAGCTGCGGGGAGTGGAACACTATAGTCGAGGAGACGGTCAGGAGCGAGGCGCCTGCCAGGGGCATTGGCGCGGAAATGGGCATGGGCCAGAAACCGGTATCCATAAACAAGGTCGATTTCAGGGACACGCCCAGGTTCAAAAGCGGCTCGAGCGAGCTTGACCGGGTACTGGGCGGCGGTATCGTACCGGGTTCATTGGTCCTGGTGGGAGGAGATCCGGGCATAGGGAAAAGCACCCTGCTTACACAGCTTGCCCATCATATCGGGAGCACCAGGGGTACGGTGCTGTATGTCACGGCGGAGGAAAGCGCCCAGCAGGTGCGTCTGAGAGCGGAAAGGCTCAAAGCGCTGGATGAATCCTTCCTGGTCGTTGCAGAGGCTGACATGCAGGCCATCGAGGAGTATGCCAGGAGCTTGAAGCCTGTACTGCTCATCATCGACTCCATACAGACCGTATATAAGCCTGAAATACCGTCAGCCCCGGGCAGTGTGGTCCAGGTCAGGGAGTGTGCCGCCCAGCTTTTGAGGTTTGCAAAAAATACAGGGACTCCTGTCTTCATAGTTGGCCATGTCACCAAGGAAGGAGCCATAGCGGGGCCCAGGGTGCTTGAGCACATGGTGGATACAGTCCTGTATTTTGAAGGCGAAAGGCATACCCAGCTCCGCATACTCCAGGCTGTGAAAAACAGATTCGGTGCGCTGGAGATCGGCGTATATGAGATAGCCCAGGAGGGCCTGCTTGACGTACCCAACGCTTCGATGCTGTTCCTGTCGGAACGGCCGGTAGGTGCAAGCGGCAGCGTAGTGGTGCCGGTGATGGAGGGCACCCGGCCCTTGCTTGTGGAGGTTCAGGCCCTGGTGGGGTCATCGCCCTACCAGTATGCCCGCAGGACCACTACAGGTATCGATGTGAACCGCCTGCAGCTACTGATAGCTGTCCTTGAAAAGCGGGCAGGCCTGCTTATGGGCAGCAATGATGCTTATGTGAAGGTCACCGGCGGGGTCAGGATAGATGAGCCGGCAGTCGACCTGGGGCTTGCCGTAGCGTTGGCATCGAGCTTCAAGGATGTACCCGTGGATCCGGCCACGATCGTGATAGGAGAGGTCGGCCTGGCTGGCGAGGTGCGATCCGTATCGAATATTGAGCAGAGAATAAAAGAAGCCCAAAAACTGGGCTTCAAAAGAGCTGTTGTGCCAAAGAGTGCTTTATCGGTATATAATGAAAAGGGCTTTATTCTGCTCGGCGTGTCTTCCCTGTCCGAAGCCCTTGAGGCAGCTTTGCGCAGGTAAGGCCTACCTCAGGCCGTATACGCCCAGGGTATCCATCTTTTTCTCTTCTTTTTCAAGCACTTCATCAAGTCTGATACCAAGTAGATTAGCCAGGCTGGCCATGAAAAACAACTGGTTGCCAAGCTCCTTTTCGATCACATCGCGGCACTGGTCGCAGAGCTCGCCTCTCAAATGGGAGTCCATGTATGCCTTGAGCCCGGACAGTGAAACATCGTCGGGTATTTCCTGCTTTTTTGCATGTATTTCAACGCATCCGCAGCTTGTGACTGCCTTGGCCAGAGCCCTGTTGACCCGGGAGGCTGACTCCTGGTATTTCGTCATGATATCAAGCAAGCTGCGGTGACGGAGCAGATGACTGTCAACCAAGCTTTGAAAATCCTCGAATTCCTTGTATCCCATTGTTACATCTCCCTTATGCTTGATGGCTTTAATATAATTATGATGGTTATTTCTGCATTTGTCAACGAATAGCGCCATATCTGCCGCCGGATTTCAGGCAAATCCCGGCCTTATCAAATTTTACCGTTTTCAATTGACAAGGAAGTTGTCCATATGTTAGAATAATCGTTTACTTGACGATTGCCTCGTTTTCTGCTATAATGTATGTATATTCGGTGAAGGAGGCATCGTTGATGTTCGAGATAGGAGACAAGGTAGTCTACCCCATGCACGGTGCCGGAATTATAGAAGGGATAGAGGTCAGGGAGATCCTGGGCGAGACTCAGCAGTACTATGTGCTCAACTTTCCCATAGGCAGCATGAAGGTGATGATACCGACCAAAAATGTCGAGGAGCTTGGAGTACGTCAGGTCATTTCAGGCGCTGAGCTTGGCAGGGTGATGGATGTATTGCGCAACAACAGCACATCCCTCCCGGACAACTGGAACAAGAGGTATAGGATCAATCTTGACAAGATAAAGAGCGGTGATATATACGAGGTAGCAGATGTCGTGCGCGATCTGATGATCAGGGAGCGCGACAAGGGATTGTCTACTGCAGAGAGAAAGATGCTCAACAATGCGAGACAGATTTTGATCAGTGAGCTGGTTCTGTCTACTTCATCCGATGAAGAGGAAATAGCTACACTGATAGACAAGGCGACCTTGGGTGAAGACGGCGAATAAGGCCATAGCTGGATAAAGACGGCGCACAAAGGCGTCGTTTTTTGTTAACATATTGTAAACAATTTTTCTTACTATATATTCCTTATAAATATTTGGTATAATGACTATAATAGACTTAAGGAGGTGAAGGAATGCTGAAGAGACTGGTTCGCGGGCTGCTCACCCTAATGGGAGTCGGTATGGGTGTAGGTATAGCGTTTGCTATCAACTTCATACTGGACGAGTTCAATCTTTATATTTTCCCGCAGTATCAAAAGCTGCTATTGACCATAATCTGCGGATTGCTGATGGGAATCGTTTTCTTTATATCATCATACAGGATCATGAAGGGTACGTATGCATTTTTGAAATGGGCGGAAGGCAAGCTGTCGGAAGTGCCGATGCATGATATATTCTTTGGCTCTATCGGCCTGATCGTGGGCTTGGTGATCGCATTTCTGATAAGCGATCCCTTCAGGAACATAGGGCTCACATGGGTCTCGATCACATTGACTATAGGCATATATCTGCTCTTTGGTTATCTGGGTATAAACATAGCAGTAAAAAGGCGCGAGGAGCTGGCCAGCCTCCTGCTGTTCAGAAGGCAGCCGAAGGAAAAGGCAGGCAAGCGCGATGCCAGGATACCCAAGGTCTTGGATACGAGCGTCATAATAGATGGCAGGATATTTGACATATGCAAGACAGGTTTCATCGAAGGGCCGATAATAATACCATCTTTTGTGCTGGAGGAGCTCCGGCATATAGCGGATTCATCCGATTCGCTCAAGCGCAACCGGGGAAGGCGCGGGCTCGATGTGCTCAACCGTATCCAGAAGGAGTTGGATATAGAGGTGGAGATATATGATGACAATATGGATGAGGTCAACGAGGTGGACAGCAAGCTGCTGAAGCTGGGGCAGATGCTCAATGGCAAGGTCGTGACCAATGATTTCAACCTGAACAAGGTGGCGGAGCTGCAGGGCGTCCCGGTGCTCAACATAAATGACCTGGCCAACGCGGTCAAGCCCATAGTGCTTCCGGGCGAGGAGATGGAAGTGCAGGTCATAAAGGACGGCAAGGAAACCGGCCAGGGCGTGGCATATTTGGACGATGGCACCATGATAGTAGTCGACGGCGGCAAGAAGCATGTGGGCGAGACTATCGAGGTCCTTGTCACCAGCGTGCTGCAGACCTCTGCCGGCCGTATGATATTTGCAAAGCCCAAGGAACTGGACAAGATAGTATCGTAAAGAAATCATACCGATGATATTTTATAAACAAAGGCTGGATGTTCATCTCCGGCCTTTATATAATTAATGGGAAGTATTTATATGCTATATAGGGGGCGGCCATGGAATCAAAGGTATATGCCATCATCCCTGCGGCAGGCAGCGGCAGACGGATGGGGAGCAGTATATTGAAGCAGTATATCATGCTCGGGGACAAGCCTGTGCTTGCGCATACCCTCAGCGCCTTTGACCGGGCGGGGTCTGTAGACTGCATGATACTTGCCGTATCTCCAGATGAAAAGGAGTACATAGAGAAAGAGATAATAAAAAGATACGGTATAGAAAAACCTGTATTTTATGCTCCCGGGGGCAGGGAACGCCAGGAGTCTGTCGCTAACGCGCTCCATTCAGTAGGAAACTGCGATATAGTCGTGGTCCATGACGGTGTAAGGCCCCTTGTGACACCCGATGTCATAGAGGAGACTATACAGGCAGCGCGGCAGTATGGCGCTGCGGCAGCCGGGATGCCGGTCAAGGACACCATAAAGGAGATAGACCCGGCAGGCTTTGCCGTCAATACGCCCGACAGGAGCATACTGTGGCTGATACAGACGCCCCAGGCCTTTAAGCTCAGGCTTTTGGAGGAGGCCCACAAGAAGGCGGCAGAGGATGGCTTTTTAGGCACGGATGACAGCTCTCTGGTCGAGAGGCTGGGGCATCCGGTGAAGCTCGTCGAAGGCGGTTATGGCAATATCAAGATCACGACACCGGAGGATGTAGACCTGGCGCTTCATATGATGAGAAACAGGGGGATCACGTTATGAGGATAGGTATGGGCTATGATGTCCACAGGCTCGTAGAAGGCAGGCAGCTTATTATCGGCGGGGTCAATATCCCTTATGAAAAGGGGCTCCTGGGGCATTCGGACGCTGATGTGCTTATCCATGCGATAATGGACGCGCTCCTGGGTGCTGCTGCCCTGGGCGATATCGGAAAGCACTTCCCCGACACCGATGAAAGGTACAGGGGCATATCCAGTCTGAGCCTGCTGGAGCATGTATATAAGCTGTTAAAGGATAGAAACTACAGGATAGTTAACATAGATGCGACCATAATAGCACAGAGGCCGAAAATGCTGCCCCATATCCCTGCCATGAGGGAAAGGATCGCATCGGCGCTGGAGCTGGATGAGGACAGGGTAAGCATCAAGGCCACCACGACCGAAGGGCTGGGCTTCACAGGCAGAGGGGAGGGCATTGCAGCCCAGGCCGCTGTGCTGATTGAATAAGGAGGATTAGGCTTGAAAAGGATTCTGTCCGTTATATTTTCGTTTCTCTTTGCCATGGGAGCGGTATCAACCGTACTTGCCGACAGCAGGGATGTCGTGAGCCTGGGCGCTGATTTGACGGAAAGCCAGAAGCAGGGCATGCTGGACCTCTTTGGGGTCGATGAGACCCAGGCTGAGACCATAGAGGTCACCAATGAGGAAGAGCGGCAGTACCTGGAGGGGCTGGCATCCGAGGAGAAGATCGGAAATAAGGCGATCTCATCGGCATATGTAAGGATACTGGAGGAAGGCAGGGGCATTGAGGTCGAGACCCACAACATAAGCTGGGTCACCAAGGAAATGTATGCGAATGCCATGGTCACAGCCGGAGTGGAAAATGCCAGGGTCGTAGTCGCAGCCCCCTTCAAGGTGTCCGGTACCGCGGCCTTGACCGGTATCATGAAGGCCTTTGAAAAAGCGACCGGCGAAAAGCTGACGAAGGAGGCAAAGGATGCTGCCAGCGAGGAGCTCGTCACATCAGGCGAGCTGGGCGAAGAGATAGGCAAGGACAAGGCTGCTGCCCTGATCAAGAAGATCAAGGAGCGGATCATAGGTGAAAGGATAACCGACAAGGAGGATATACGCCGCCTGATCATCGAGATAGCCGCTGACCTGGATATAAACCTCAGCCAGGAGAACTTAAACAAGCTGGCGGACCTGATGGAGAAGATCGGCAAGCTGGACCTCGATGTGAACAAGCTGACGGACCAGCTTGAGAAGATCAGCGGCCATCTGGATAATATACGCAGGGTCGTAAATGAGAACAAGGGCCTGCTGCAGCGGATAATCGAGGCGATCCAGAGCTTTTTCAGGTGGCTGGCAAGCCTGATCCGCGGCTGATTAACGCCGGCAGTTTCAATGCTATGACTGTTGAAGGCCGACAGGCCCGATCCCGGCTGATGAGCGTGCGGGGATGTCCGGATTTATATCTGAGACATTGACATTGTCATTGGGTTTGTAATATAATAAAATAAACCAAATTACTCGGAATTAGTAAATGCGATGAGCAGGAAGAGTATGCATAAAACGGCACCAGAGAGGAGCATTCACCGGCTGAGAGATGCTCCGGCATTGTTTTTATGCAGAAAGTGCGCCTGGGAGCAGCCGACCTGAAAGCAAGTAAGGCCGGACGGTTTTTGCACCGTTACATGCGGCAAAGTCGGGCATTTTCATGCCAAAAAGAGTGGAACCGCGGGCCTTCGTCTCTTATACAAGAGCGAAGGTTATTTTATTATTAAAGTGTTTATCTATATGAAAAACCCAGTTGATTTGGAGGAAGAGATGTTCAGGCATTTAAGACAGGACATAAGAGCAGTTTTGGAACGTGACCCTGCGGCAAGGAATGCCCTGGAGGTTATCCTGTGCTATCCGGGCTTCCATGCGATCTGTATGCACCGTATCGCCCATTGGTTTTACAGGCACAGGCTAAAGCTTGTCGCAAGGCTTATATCACAATTCAACAGATTTATGACAGGTATCGAGATACACCCTGGAGCCAGGATCGGCAACGGCGTTTTCATCGACCACGGCATGGGCATTGTCATAGGCGAGACGGCAGAGGTAGGGGACAATGTGACCATATACCAGGGCGTGACCCTGGGCGGGACAGGCAAGGAGACAGGCAAGCGGCACCCCACCATAGGCAACAATGTGGTTCTAAGCTGTGGGTCAATGGTTTTGGGGCCCTTCAGGGTCGGGGACAATACGAAAATAGGCGCAGGCTCTGTGGTGCTCAAGGAGATCCCGGACAACTGTACTGTCGTAGGGATCCCCGGCAGGATAGTCAAAAGGGACAACAAGCGGGTATCGAACCCGGAGAATATCGATCTTGATCATACCGCCCTGCCAGATCCGGTGAACGATGCCTTGAGAAGGCTTACGATCAGACTATTGGAACTGGAGAAAAAAGTTGAGGAACTGGAGGCGAGGATAAACAATGAAGCTGTATAACACGCTGACAAGGAAAAAGGAGGATTTTGTGCCCCTGGTGCCCGGGGAGGTCAGGATGTACTCCTGCGGGCCTACGGTCTACAACTATTTTCATATCGGCAATGCCCGGCCCTTCATCATCTTTGATGTGTTCAGGAGGTACATGGAGTACAAGGGCTACAAGGTCACCTTTGTGCAGAACTTCACCGATATCGATGACAAGATGATAAACAGGGCAAATGAAGAAGGGATCACAGTAAAGGAGCTTGCCGACAGGTTTATAGATGAGTATTTCAAGGATGCCGATGCCCTTGGGATAAGGCGGGCCACTGTCCATCCAAGGGCTACCGAGCACATAGAGGACATCATCAGGTTTATAGAAAGACTGATCGAAAAGGGCCTGGCCTATGTGGCCGGAGGTGATGTTTACTACAACACCGCAGCCTTCGAATCCTATGGAAAGCTCTCCGGCCAGAGCCTGGAGGACCTGGAGCTGGGTGCCCGTGTCGAGATCAACGAGGACAAGAGGAATCCCATGGACTTTGCCCTATGGAAGAGTCAGAAGCCCGGCGAGCCTGCGTGGGAAAGCCCCTGGGGCATGGGGCGTCCCGGCTGGCACATAGAATGCTCCGTCATGGCTACAAAGTACCTGGGTGAAACCATAGACATCCATTCCGGCGGCCAGGACCTCATATTCCCCCACCATGAAAATGAGATAGCCCAGAGCGAAGGGGCTTCGGGCAAGCCCTTCGCGAGGTATTGGCTCCACAATGGCTATATAAATGTTGACAACAGGAAAATGTCCAAGTCCCTGGGCAACTTCTTCACGGTCAGGGATATCTCAAAGCAGTTTGACCTGGAGGTTGTAAGGCTTTTCATGCTCTCCTCCCATTACCGCAACCCCATCAACTTCAGCGATGAGCTCCTGAGGCAGGCCCAAAGCGCGCTGGAGCGGCTATACAATGCCAAGGACAACCTGGAATACCTCCTGGACCATGCCCAGGATGGTGAAATCAAGGCGGAGGATAAGGACTTTATAGACTCCCTGCCGGGCTACAAGGCCAGGTTTGAGGCCGCCATGGAAGACGACATCAACACGGCGGACGCCATAGGGGTCATTTTCGACATGGTCAGGGATATCAATACATATGCCTCGGCGGACAGGCCAAAGGCTGCCCTCAAGGTAGCCCTGGACATGCTGGTGGAGCTGACAGGTGTGCTGGGCCTTCTGAACAAGAAAAAAGCCGGTTTGGACAAGGAGATCGAAGCCTTGATCGAAAAGCGCCAGCAGGCACGTAAGGAGAAAAACTGGGCCTTGGCTGACCAGATCCGCGATGAGCTGAAAGAAAGGGGCATAATCCTGGAGGATACGCCCCAGGGCGTGAAAATCGTCTACAGGTAAGACATACAGAAGAATAATGCAGGATGCCGTCGGCTATCTATATCCAGCCGTCGGCATTTTTTTATTGTTGTTTGTATATAAAATTGGTATAATTATGTAAAGGGCAATGCATTTGTATAAAGGTAGCTGTCAGAAGTAAGTGCCCGGTAAAGCATAAAGCCAAAAAACAGGAGGTTGGTTAAAATGCCTCGGGAGATATCAGCATCACTTAAAGGTGTTATTCTTGTTCCCATCATGCTGGCCCTGGTTTTTACCAGCAGCTGCAGTCAACCGGCAATTACACATGGACCTACGGAGCTGCCAACAAACACGCCTGCAGAACATACTACTGCTTCTCCCGGTCCGGGTATAACTGGACCCGTCACAAATGAACAGAACAAGACCCGGATCCAAAAAACGATAGCTGCTGTATATGATTATTACAACTACCGGTACTGGTCCGATCCCTCTTATTGGGAGCTGACCAAAGCACTGGCGGGCGGCGAGCTCTCCATAAATGTAGAGATCGTTGCGACCAGCAGCATGGAGGATTTATATGCATATTGCAGCCTGGAGCCCATTGATGAGCTGGAGTCCCTGTTTGGAGGTGGTGTTATCATAATATCTGATGAATTGCATTCTAAGTTCTATCAACACCGTTCAGAAATGCTGGCCCTCATTGAAGACAGCAGCGGAAGCTTTACCGTTGGTGACTTGAAAGGCATGACTATAAATTTGAGAAAGCCTGTAAAGCTCGCAGAAACAACCATATCGATCAAGGAGCCCCGCAGGCCTGTCATTGGCGCATCTACAGAAAAGGAAAAAGCGCTTGAGGAGATCGAGGCCGATATACGCGACAAATGCGAGTCCTTCCTGAAAGACTATCCGAATGCAAGCCTCCAGGTATATGTATCCGATTTTATACCGGAATACATGGAAAACAATTATGCAGCAGTTATTGTAGACAACAGGCTTGTAAGCGTATCAAGGCTTGGACGCAGCTTGACAAGGACAGGATACAAAGCCGGTACGGGTGATTTGCTGATAGGAAACATAGAGCCCGTCGAAGAATCCGATATATTGCTTCTAGAGCGGATAATAGACAACGCTGTGCTCAGCTTCACCATGGGAAAGCCTTACAATGGCGAACCTTTCAAGATAAGCAGCTACAAGCCCGTTCCTTCTGAAAAAATCGTTGAAGCCTTGGAAGACTGGTACAATTACATGGCTTATATCTCCCCTGGTGATTACGAGGAATGTTACAATAAAACTACTGAGTTCAAATATTCCTTGTATGAGAATCCAGGTTCGAGGAAGACGTTTTTACTAAATAAGCACGAAGATAAGCCCGATCCCTTGTACTATGAAGGCTTCGAATGCTATTTGAACGATGATGGCAGTGTAAGGCTTATCAAGAATAAAAGTATATTCATCTCTGATATAAGTAACTCTGAAAAGACAGGCGACATAACCGTTTCGATAGGAAGCCCGGACAAGCCTGATTTCGGTACTTTTGAGGGCAAAGCTGGGATCATAAGCGATATTGAAGCCCAGATGCGCGCTAAATGCCAGAATGTATTAAAAACTGACCCCGGCGCTTTCCTGGAGGTTTACGTTCCTGACTTCAGGAAAGAATTCCTGGATCTATGCGATCCGATTATTATTGTAGACAACAAGGAAATAATTGTCGCCAACGTTGAAGTATACAAGCATCGGTTATCTGTTTTTATAGATATTATGGAGTATAAAAAAATACCACTCAATGACTTTGACAGCAGGAGATTGGACCATATCAAGGGGTCCGCCGTACTGCATTTCACAATGAAGAACTGAACCTTGTATATTGGAGATATTGCCTTGATGCGCGGGAATGTAGCAGTGTCATTAAGGAGCATTGTTACTGTTCTCACAATATCGGCCCTTGTTCTTGTTAGTGGCTGCAGCCACTAGCAAAAACGACCTTATCGATCAAAGAGCCCCGCAGGCCTGTTTTTATAGCTTCAGCAGAAAAGGGAAAAAAGACCGATGAGATATCCGTTACGATATCAAAGCCGGAAAAGCCGGATTTCGGCACTTTTGACGGCAAGGCTGGGATAATAAGCGGTATTGAGACCATGCTGCGCGATCTCTGCCAAACGCTGTTAGCGGACGACCCTGATACCGTATTGGATGTATATATTCCGGATTTCAGGGAGGAGTTCCCGGACCTGTTAAGGCCGGTCATAGTGATCGACGACAAGGACATAATATCAATTTCAATTTTATCTGACTATGATATCTTTAAAGAAAAATATACTATTGCTATCAACATACCCAATATGACCGAAAGAATGTCTATCGAAGAGTTCGGCACCAGGAAACTGGGCCATATCAGGGAATGTGCTGTAGTGCATTTTACAATCAAGAATTGAAGATCAAATACAAGCCTGGGGAATGGTTTATCAAATATAGCCTGGCATATATAAAGAATTAATGAAAAAAGCATCGCTGACCGCTTTTTTGCGATCAGCGCTGCTTTCAATAAAGCCAGATCATAGTCCCTTGTTCTGTACCCGGCGTGCAAACTCCTCCTGAAGCTGTGGTGCAGCTGTGTCATCCTTTACAGCCCGGATCTTGCGGGCCAGGGCTTTTACATAGATGTCCATTATAGCCCGTCCCTTTTCTTCGGATGCGCGGGAGGCATCCCCTGTAACGTTTTCAGGAAAATCGGCATACCACCAGAGGGCGTTGTGGATGCCAAGCTCCCTTAAGTGCCTGAAACGGTTGAGCGGCTTTACCGGCTGCTTTGGAGCATACTCAAGCTTGACCTTCCCGGGGCAGCAGGCCATAAAGAGCGAGGTCTCCCATTCGCAGGCATGGCCGCCGTCTCTTGTCTCCCATATTGCCTCTGCTTTCTTGCGTTCCTCATCGGTCAGGCCCTCGCTGTAGCCGGTATGATAGAAGATATAGTCCGTAGGCTCATCCAGGCGGCTCATGGCAAAGTAATCCAGCATGTGAGTGTTGCCGCCATGGCCGTTTACTACGAGGATCTTCTTAAACCCGTTTGCGGCGATGGATTTGAGAAGCAGGCCGAACGCCTCAAGGGCAAATGCCTGGGGGAAGTTTACCGTGCCTGAGAAGCAGGCGGCCTCATGCACCTGCATCAGGAAATAGGGAGGGAAAACCACTGCAGGCTCTATTTCAGCGGCCTTGCAGGCAATCGTATGGCTTATGATCATGTCACAGCCAAAGGGAAGGTGGTCTCCGTGCCGCTCCAGTGATCCCGTAGGTACGATGCACAAGCCCGTTTCCCTGACGGCCTTTTCAAAATCCTTTGGTACCAGATGTTCCCAGCGCATAATGATCACACCTCCAAAAATGTATATATGATACCTGTATTTTTCAATTTTATCACACAGCCTGGATCATATAAAGAAGCATATACCTTGATTCTGTAATATATGCCACCCGCTGTCTGGGTAGATGAAACCATTTGACATTATACTCGTCCTTATAGCGCTTGCTATGCTCAACATGGCCGCATGCTCAATATCAAGGATCAAAGCAGAGGATTTGACCAGGGGAGTCCAAGCGCCTCACGAATAAGTGAAGGCGCTCGTTTGATATATGGGTGCATTTGCCCAAAGTTCATAGTTTATTCATAGATTATTTAAAAAATTTTGCTATAATTTGCACAGGAATGATATAATATTGGAAGTATGTCATCCGAATTACTTTGAGGGGGGATACTCTTGATTCAAGTGGAGAACCTGACCAAGCGGTATGGCCAGCATGTCGCCGTGGACAACATCAGCTTCACGGTCAATCCCGGCGAGATCCTGGGATTTCTCGGCCCCAATGGTGCAGGTAAGACAACGACAATGAACATACTAACAGGGTATATTTCCGCTACGGAAGGACGAGCCCTGGTAAATGGAGTCGATATCCTGGAGGAGCCGGAAGAGGTCAAGAAGATGATCGGCTACCTGCCGGAGTTTCCTCCGTTGTACGGGGAAATGACAGTCATGGAATACCTTGACTTTGTCAGTGATATAAAGCAGGTCAGTGGCCAGGAAAAGAAGCAGAGCATGGAAAAAATAATGGACCTGGTCAAAATCGGTGATGTACGCGGCAGGCTGATCAAGAACCTGTCCAAGGGATACAAGCAGCGTGTCGGCCTGGCTCAGGCAATGATAGGCAACCCCAAGGTCCTTATACTGGACGAGCCCACCGTTGGCCTTGACCCCAAGCAGATCATCGAGATCAGGAACCTTATTTCAAGCCTGGGCAAGGATCATACGATCATACTGAGCTCACATATCCTGCCTGAGGTAAGCGCCGTATGCGAACGGGTCATCATCATAAACAAGGGCAGGATCGTTGCCAGTGACACACCGGAGAACCTGTCCAAGGGCCTTGATGACGGGACCAGGCTCATAGTCAGGGTCGCAGGGCCTGAAAAGCAGGTCGTAAAGGTGATCAACGAGATCCACGGGGTCAAGTTTGCTGAATCCCAGGGTTCCAAGGAAAAGGACACCGTTGACGTAGTGGTGGAATCCGATCCTGACATAGATATCAGAAAGCCGCTCTTTTTTGCACTGAGCAGGGCTTCATACCCCATTTTGATGATGAAATCCCTGGGGCTCACCCTTGAGGATATCTTCCTCCAGGTCACTACCCAGGAGAAGGAGGTGCGCTGAAGATGGTAGCTGTGATCAAGAAGGAGCTGCGGTCGTATTTTACATCAATGACCGGATATATTTTCGTGGCGTCATTCCTCTTCTTTACGGGACTTTTCTTCACATTGAACAACATGCTGGGCGCAAGTCCTGATTTCAACAGCGTGCTGGCCAGCATCCTCTTTATATTCCTCCTTGCGGTCCCGATCCTGACCATGAGGCTCATGGCAGAGGAAACCAAGCAGAAGACGGACCAGCTGCTGCTCACAAGCCCCCTCACCCTGACCAGCATAGTGTTGGGCAAGTACCTGGCGGCAGTCATAGTGTTCTTCGGCACACTGGCCTTCACCTTCATATATCCGCTTATCATGAGCACGATGGGTGAGCTTGCCTGGTCTGAGATCATAGGCGGTTATATCGGGTTCTTCCTCTTTGGCTCCGCCCTCATAGCTGTCGGGCTCTTTATCTCGACCGTAACCGAAAACCAGGTGGTGGCTGCGGTCGCCACATTCACCACCCTGCTCATACTCTGGCTGATAGATGCTATCATCCAGGGGCTCCCCACTGACAAGACAGCAGGCATTATTTTTGCTCTCCTGCTTGCCGCCGGCATAGCCGCAATAACATACTTTGCCACCAGAAACATCTATGTTGCGGCGGGCATTTTCGGCGTAGGTGTTATCGCCATAATAGTGGGATATATCGTGAATCCGGAGATCTATACCGGCTTTATCGCCAGGGTGCTCGAATGGTTTTCACTCTACAGCAGGTATGAGGACTTTCAACTGGGTATTTTGAGCCTAAGCCCGATAGTATACTATATCACCTTCTCCAGCGCGTTTATATTCCTGTCAATACGGATGCTCGAGAAGAAGAGATGGAGCTAAGGGGGGGATAGTCATGAAAAAGCCGACGAAAACGAATATTTTGCGATCCTTTAATACCAGGAAGTTCAAATACGGCGGTTATGCCACGCTGCTGACCGCTATCGTCCTGGCAGTGCTCCTTGTCATCAACCTGGTGGTCGACCTGATCCCCATGCGGCTGGACCTGACGAAAAACAAGGTATACTCATTGTCACAGGAAACCTTCAAGGTCCTTGACAAGCTTGAAGAGAACATAACTATATATACGGTGAACCCCGTAAACCAGGGCATACCGCTCCTGGATGAGATCCTATACCGTTACCAGAGCTACTCCAATAAGATCAGGATAGACTATATAGATCCGAACAGGGATCCTATCAAGGCTCAGAGATTCACCAAGGACGACCGGACCTTGAGCAACGGCGATGTCATAGTTGCAGCCGGCAGCGAAGGCAATGAGAGGTTCAGGCATATCAAGTCCTATGAGCTCGTGAACTACTCATCGGACTATTCATCTGTGGAATCCCTTGCGATCGAGCAGAGGGTGACCTCCGCCATCATGTATGTGAGCGGGGCTGAAGCTCCGGTCGTATATGTACTGGAAGGCCACGGAGAGACGAGCATCAACTACAATGTCAGGAGCCAGATGGAGCTTGAGAACTACAGCATCAAGTCACTTAACCTCCTGACGGAAAAGAAGGTACCCGAGGATGCAGGCATACTGATCATAAACTCCCCTTCGACCGACCTGACCGAGGATGAGGAAAAGGCGATCAGGGAGTACCTCGAAAATGAAGGCCGGGCAATATTCATAATGGACTTTATGAAGGATGAAAAGCTGGACAACTTCAATGCTCTGCTGAGAAGCTACGGGGTCGCGACACAAAAGCGGGTCATCATAGAGGGCGACCAGACGAAATACTACCCCGACCCCTTCAGTATCCTGCCAAGCTTTGAAAGCCATAAGATAACATCATCCTTGAGTTCCAACAGGGTACCCCTCATAATGCCGGTGGCCCAGGGCATAGAAATACTTGATACCAGGCGCAACACGTTGAAGATCGAGCCTTTGATGAAAACATCCAAGGACTCATATGCCCGCACTGCGGACAGCAAGGCAGAAACCATTGAAAAATCCGAGGGTGATGTAGACGGTCCCTTCAATCTGGCAGTAGCCATCACTGACAGTATTTTCGACCAGGTATCACTGGAAACGAAGGTAACGAAGCTGGTCGTTATCGGGACCTCGAGATATCTCGATACACCTTACCAGGGCCGCATCAACCTGACTATCAACAGCCTGAACTGGCTGGTAGACAGGGAGCAGTCGATCACGATCAGACCCAAGAGCGTATATGAGATCCCTCTTAAGGTCACAGCAAATACATTCAAGATCTACGGGTTCATCTCCGTTATCCTGATACCCATTGGAGCCCTTGGTGCCGGAGTGGCAGTATGGCTGAGGAGGAGACATCTATGAGAAAAAAGCGAAGCGTCATTGCTTTGGCAGTATGCCTTGTGCTGCTGGTTGGTGCTTATGCTGTTCTCAGGCTGACGAATCCTCCCGATGACGGGACCGATCCGGGCAAAACGAATGAAAGCATCGATATATCAAGATTTGACCGGGCCAACATCATACGGATGACCCTGGTCAATGAAAACGGAGAGTTTGTATTTGAGAAAAAAGAAATAAAAGATGACGAAGACAAGGATGAAGAAGGCAAGGACAAGGAGACCAGGACCGAATGGGTCTGCATAAAGCCCTATGACACAGATCTGAGCCAGTCGTCCGTAGAAGACCTTGCCCGCACCTTTTCAGCCCTGGCAGCCGATGTGCTGGTGGAGGAGGAGCCCGAGGACCTGTCCATTTACGGCCTTGCCGACCCTGCAGCTCGGGCGGAGGCCTTGCTGAAGGATGGCAAGAAGGTAGTACTCCTGCTCGGCAACTATACAGCCAGCGGCACCTATTACCTCATGAAGGAAGGCGACTCCAGGGTCTTTACGGTGCTCAAATACCATGGGGACAGGCTGAAATATGCCTTCTCGGATTTCAGGAACAAGACCCTTGCAAGCATAGAATTGAGTGACCTGCAGTACATGTATATCAGCAAGGAAGGGCAGAAGGATATAGAGATAATCACCAAGGATGAGCAGGAGGAGGATGAGCCTGCCTACGGCCTTGGCATCTACAGCCTTGTAAAGCCCTTCAAGATCCCCAGAGGCATAGACATGTCCAAGCTGTCCAATGAGTTTGCAAAGGCAGCTAGCCTGAGGATCCAGGAGTTTGTAGATGATGATCCCGACGATCTTTCAAAGTACGGGCTGGATAAGCCAAAGATGCGCTTTATCCTGAAGGACAGCGCCAACACCCTGGACATATATTTCGGCGATACCGTGGATGATTCCATATATGTAAAGAAAGCCGATTCGGACAGCGTGTACAAGCTTGCCCTCTCCGATATCAGCTTTATGGATGCAAAGCTCATCGACTATATGGAGAGGTTTGCCTTCATAGTCAACATAGATAACGTTGACAAGGTAGTGGTCGAGGGGCGGGGCAAGACATATACCCTGTCCATGAAGCGTGAGACCAAAAAGGCCAATGATGAAGATGAAAAGGATGAGGTGGTGACCACCTACTTCCTGGACGGCGTGGAAAAGCCGGAGGAGATGTTCAAGGACGCCTACCAGGCCCTGATAGCCGTCCTGGTCGATGCGACCCGGGAAAGCAGAGCAGAGGGGGAACCGGAGATCCGGTTCACCTATTACCTGAACAAGGGAGCAGAGCGGGTACAGGTGGTTGAGTTCTACCCCTATGACAAGGATTTCTATGCCCTGGTCAGAAACGGGGATCTGGATTCCGAGTTCCTGGTGGGCAGGAACCGTCTGGACTCGGTATATACACACATAGAAAACCTTGAGAAAAGCAAGCTGGAGGATTGAACCAGCGGTCGATAAGACCAGCGCGGCCTCCAGACGCAGTACGACAAGTATATAAAGCCCCGGGCGGCATGCCCGGGCTTTATCGTTAAGGGAAAGCCAGTTCCACTGGTAAATATTCGTCCTTGTATTATAATAAGAGGGGAAGCCCAGGCAAGTAAAACCAAACAAAACAGGAGGCATCTTGATGAAACGGAGGGCACTTATCGTGCAAGGGGGCTGGGACGGGCATGAACCCGTTCTGGTCTCGGAGATCTTCAGGGAGATACTTGAGAGGAATGATTTTGAGGTAGAGGTCTCTGACACGCTGGACGCGTTTCTTGACGCGGAAAAGCTGAAAAAGCTCCACCTCATCATACCCGTCTGGACCATGGGCACGATCAAGAGCGAGCAGCTCAACCCGGTCCTTGAAGCCGTAGCCGGTGGAACCGGGCTTGCAGGCTGCCATGGCGGCATGTGCGATTCCTTCAGGGAGGCTGTGGAATGGCAGTTTATGACCGGAGGCCAGTGGGTAGCCCATCCCGGCAACGACGGCGTCAGGCACACTATCAACATCAAGCGGGGTTCAAGCCCGATTGTTGAAGGCATTGAGGACTTTGAAGTAGTAACGGAGCAGTATTATATGCATGTGGATCCGGCCATAGAGGTTTTAGCCACCACAAGGTTTCCGATAGTGGACGGGCCCCACGCAGCCAACGGGCCGGTGGATGTGCCCGTGGTATGGACCAAGCGCTGGGGCAAGGGCAGGGTCTTCTACAGCTCACTGGGCCACCATGCTGATATAGTTGCGCTGAAACAGCCCTATACCATTATGGAGCGGGGCTTCCTATGGGCAGCCGAGGGCAAGGATATCGCTGACGGGAAGGCGCAGGCAGGATGAGCAGGACGAAGATCGGCATTGTTGGCTGCGGCAACATCAGCGACATTTACCTGAAAAACTGCACCAAGACCTTTGGCAACCTGGAAGTGGCCGCCGTATCAGACCTTGTGCCCGAGCGGGCGAGGAGGGCGGCTGAAGCTTACAGCATCAAAAAGATCCTTGCAGCCGAGGAGCTTATTTCCGATCCTGAGATCGATATAGTCCTCAATCTGACAACGCCCCACGTACATTCCAGCATAAATCTTGCAGCCATAAATGCGGGCAAGCACGTATATACTGAAAAGCCCCTGGCTGTGACCCGGGAGGATGGATATAAGCTTCTCCAGGCAGCCAGGGAAAAAGGCCTGCGAGCCGGGGCCGCACCGGACACCTTTTTGGGCGCCGGATTGCAGACCTGCCGCAAGCTGATAGATGACGGCTGGATAGGGGAGCCGGTGGCAGCGACTGCCTTCATGACCTGCCACGGCCATGAAAGCTGGCACCCAGACCCTGAGTTCTATTACAAGGTCGGGGGCGGGCCGATGTTCGACATGGGGCCTTATTACCTGACGGCCCTGATAGCCCTGCTGGGCCCGGTAAAGCGCGTGACGGGCTCTGCCAGGAAGACCTTTGACCACAGGACCATAACCAGCCGGCCCAGATACGGCACGGTGATAGATGTGGAGGTGCCGACCCATGTGACGGGCATACTGGATTTTGAGTCCGGCCCTGTGGCGACCATAATAACGAGCTTTGATGTATGGCATGCCCAGCTTCCAAGGATAGAAATCTACGGCAGCGAAGGTACCTTGAGCGTGCCGGACCCCAATACCTTCGGGGGGCCGGTGCTTGTACGCAGGCATGATGCGCCTGAATGGGTCCGGATGCCCCTGACCCATGGCTTTGAGGAAAACTCCAGGGGCATCGGCCTTGCCGATATGGCCCTTGCGATAAGTTCAAACAGGCCTCACAGGGCAAGCGCGGAAATGGCCTATCATGTGCTGGACATAATGCATGCGATCCACGATGCATCCACAAGCGGCAGGCATATAGAGCTTGCCAGCGGGTGCCAGAGGCCTGAGCCGCTGCCGGTGGAAGCCTGGATATAAATATGAGAAAGGATGGTAAGGATGGATAAGATGCAAAACAACATCATGGTACAGGTAGGAGTGATCGTGCGGGACATAGAGAAGACAGCCCGTCATTATGCCGAAGTGTTCGGTATCGATGTGCCCCCTGTTATGATCACCGACGCTGTAGACAAGGCCATGACTGAGTACAGGGGCGAATCGACCCCGGCCAGGGCGAAGCTGGCCTTTATGGACATGGGCAATATACAGCTTGAGCTGATCGAGCCCGATGAGTACCCGAGCACCTGGCGGGAGTTCCTTGACAAGCACGGCGAGGGCATCCATCATATAGCCTTTAATGTAAAGGGCATGAAGGATGCGGTCGCATTCCTGGATAGCAAGGGTATGCCCCTTGTTCAAAAGGGTGAATATACCGGCGGCCGCTATGCTTATATAGACGGCGCAGACAAGCTGGGCCTCATTTTGGAGCTGCTGGAAAACGATTGATATAATATAATGATCGGACAAAACTGACAGGGGGTTATCCATTGATTCGGACTTTCATCCAGTTGATTACTCTTAGTTTTCTGGCAGTAGGGGCCATAGTCTGTGGCATAGGCTACAGGAAGCACTATTGCTACAAGGGCGGGCTCTTTTTCTTCATATTTTCACTGCTTGCCAATATCGCCAGTCTCATAAGCTCATATGCAGGTAATATCTATATACAGAGGAATATCACCAGGATCGGGACAGAACGGTTGGGTATCATGCTTCAGCTTTTTGACCTGCCCGCATTTGTCTTGAGCACCATAGGCATGATTTTATTCCTCCTATACCTGGTAAAGGGTCTCAATCAGCAAAAGCAAAGCGATTGATACCGAAAACCTAAGCAAATATCATGCAGGCCTTCTTTAAAAAAGAAGGCCTTTTTATTTACAAAATTTTCTTGAAATGTTCCGGATTAAGTGGTATCGTATTAAAAATATCAACTTCTATTTCAGTAGGGGTGATGACTCGTGGCTGCTATAGAGGTCGAGGGACTTTGCAAGCTGTATCGCACCCGCATAAAGGAGGAGGGGCTCAAAGCCTCCTTCCGTGCGCTGACAAGGCCTGTGTACAAGGAGGTAAAGGCTGTCGACAACATAAGCTTTACTGTAGAGCAGGGCGAAATACTTGCCTTTATCGGCCCCAACGGTGCAGGCAAATCGACTACCATAAAAATGCTTACGGGAATACTGCATCCTTCGAGCGGCAGGCTGTCGGTGCTGGGCATGGATCCGGCCACCCAGCGGCGCAGGCTGTCTTACAGGATCGGGACGGTTTTTGGCCAGAAGTCCCAGCTTTGGTTCCACCTGCCGCCAATGGACAGCTTTGTCCTGCTGGGGGCCATTTACGATATTGAGAAGGCTGTGCTGAAGAAGCGGATAGATGAACTGGCGGAGCGCTTTGAGATCGGCGATCTGCTCAAAACGCCGGTGCGAAAGCTTTCACTGGGCCAGCGCATCCGTTGTGAGGTTGCTGCGTCCCTGCTGCACTCGCCGGACATACTTTTCCTTGATGAACCAACCATCGGGCTGGATGTAGTGGCAAAGCACAGGATACGCGAGCTGATACTGCAGATGAACCGGGAGCAGGGCACCACCATATTCCTTACCAGCCATGATACCGGTGACATGGAGCAGCTATGCCGCAGAGCGATAGTGATAGACCATGGCCGGATAATACTCGATGAGCCTGTCAAAAAGCTCAAGTATGATTATATGAACCGCAAGATAATAGCAGTGCGCTTTACAGGCGAGTACAAGCTGAAGGAGATCGACGGCATAACGCTGGAGAAATCCGGCAGGCTGGGTGCCAGGCTTTCTGTTGATACCCGGGTATGCTCCATTGACGAGGCGATGCGCTGGCTGATAGCCCAGGGCGGCGTGGCTGACATTACCGTGGAGGATCCGCCTATGGAGGATATCATAGCCTCCATATTCGAAGGCGGGGGACAGAGCTTGGGCGGAGGCAGGTGATCCATATGGCAAAGCTTCGTAAATACCTTGTTGTGACACGCATAAGCCTTCAAAATGTGATAGCATACAGGAGCAGCGCATTGGGCGGGCTGCTGTTCTATTCCCTGTTCATATTCGTGTTTTTCAACCTTTGGCGGGCTATCTACAAGGGTGGAGAGGTGACCGGCTATTCCCTGACCCAGATGATCTGGTACCTTTGTATCACAGAGCTAGTGGTATTCGGCTGCAGGAGCGGAGTTTACAATCAGATGAATGATGATGTCAAGTCCGGAAGCATAGCCTATCAGCTCAACAGGCCTTACCATTATGTGATGTTCCAGTTTTTCAACGCCCTGGGCAACATGGTATTCAACCTGGTCATATACGGTATCCTGGCAATCATTCTCGGGCTTATAATGGCAGGTCCTATACCGGGATTCAGCTTTGCAAGCCTGCCCTTTGCACTTATCAGCGTCTTCCTGGGTATAATCATAAACTTCTTTTTCATGATCACCCTTGGCCTGACTGCCTTCAGGCTTGAGGAGAACTTTGCGTTCTACCTTATTTACCAAAAGCTTGTATTCATGCTTGGGATGTTCATACCTGTTGAGTTTTTGCCCAAGTGGCTTCAAAGCATAGCGCTGTATCTTCCGTTTTCATACGTCGCCTGGGCACCTGCAAGGCTGGTGGTAGCCTTCAGCTGGGACCTGTTCTGGCAGGTGATACCGGTGCAGCTTGTCTGGGCGCTTGTATCCATACTCATGTCACTGGGCATGTACAGCTATGGTGTCAAGGGCATACAGGCCCACGGGGGCTGAGGAGGGAGAATATGCATAAGCATGTCGTTAGAGCAATGAATGTGTTCAGGCTTATCGGTCTGTATTTCAAGGTCAACCTGGCTTCAGCCCTGGAGTATCGCGCCAGCTTCCTGCTCCAGGCCTTTGGTATGGCGCTTAACAACTGTTCCTTCGTTTTTTTCTGGTATATTGCTTTTTCCCAGATAGGAGGCCGCATCGGAGGCTATGACTTCAATGACGTGATGTTCATATGGGCCCTTTGCTCCTCTGCCTTTGGTGCTTCCCATATATTGTTCGCCAACATGAACAGCATAACGAGGATAATAGTATCCGGCGAGCTGGATACATTCCTGCTCCAGCCCAAGGATGTGCTGGTCAGCCTGCTGTGTTCCAAAACCAGCCTGACTGCCTGGGGTGATTTCCTGTACGGCTTTATCCTCATGGCCTTGACACATGGCGGAGATGCGCAGGCATGGTCCATGTTCCTGCTTGGTATAGCGATCGGCGGGCTTCTGATGACAGCGATATCAGTAACAGCCCATACCATGACCTTCTATCTGGGCGATGCATCCCTTATAGGCAGCATGGCTCTGGAGTTCGTGATCAACTTTTGCATATATCCCGAGGGCATATATCGCGGAGTGGTCAGGGTGCTGATGCTGTCTGTCATACCTGCATCCTTCATCGTGCACATCCCGCTCAAGCTTGCCCGGCACTTCAGCCCAGGCTTGCTTTTGCTGCTTCTCACAGTATCAGCAGCCTACTGCTGCTTTGCATATGTGTTTTTCTACAGGGGCCTTAAAAGGTATGAGTCAGGCAATCTAATAATTGCCAGGATGTGATATAATAAGCATAAGCGTATAGCTTTGTCAGCATGCTAAAAGGAGTGAGGGGTTTGAACGGACCTTTATATGCTGTTGTCGGAGTTATAGCAGCATTTCTTCTCATCCTGACTGCCATATCCCTGTATTTTGCAAACAAAGTCATCAATATCAGGGTTTCAAGCGACAGGGCCATCCTGGATCACATGCGGGAGATGGGTGAAGTATCGGGCATAGGGTGGTATGAACAGCTTGAGAAGGAGGCATTTTACATAAAGTCACCCTTTGGCTACAGCCTGTATGCCGAGTATATACCGGTAAAGGGGCCCTCCGCCGGTACTGTCGTGTTTTCCCACGGTGTCACAGTATCTCATCTCACCTCGGTAAAATACGCAAGGCTGTTTTATGATATAGGTTACAACTGCCTGATATATGACCACCGCCGTCATGGCAGCAGCGGAGGCAGGCATACCTCCTACGGGCATTATGAAAAGCATGACCTGAAGGCGGTTGTGGACTGGCTTGAGGAAAATAAGGGCTTCAAGGGCAGGCTGGGCATACACGGAGAGTCCATGGGCTCTGCCATAACACTGCTGTATGCCGGCATGGAGGACAAGGCTGACTTTTACGTGGTCGACTGTCCTTATACCAGGATCCGGGACCAGCTGCTGTATCGCCTGAAGGTAGAATACGGCACCCTCCTATTACCGATAATGGGGATGGTCAGACATATCATCAGGCTCTGGGCAGGCTTTGACATAAACGATGTCGATTGCCTTGAGGCGGTTAAAAATATAGAAAAACCCGTGCTCTTCATCCATGGAGATGCGGACGATTATGTGCCTACAGCCATGGGAATAGCCCTGCATGAAGCCAAGCCGGAGCCGAAGGCTGTATGTCTGGTGCCCGGCGCAGGCCATGCCAGAGCATTGGCAGCAGATCCTGAAGGCTATAGAAAGGCCCTTGTGGATTTCCTTGAGCAGTACGTGACGCAGGAGCCCGGCAGAGCGGCCACATGAAAGGCAGGCACAGGAGGAGAGGGGGCCGTGCCAGGAGGGCCGGAAGCCCCGCCGGAAAAGCCGGAAACTCTGTCAGGAAAGGCAGGCACCGGACCATGAGAGGCAGACGCCGTAATATGAAGGGAAAAGGATTGTTGAGGAAGCTGCTGCTTGCAGCTGCCCTAGTGGCATTTTTGCTCTCGCCCCTTTCATCCATGGCCAGAAGCCTGGCCGTTATGGCTCCTTACAGCCTGCTTTGCTACCAGAGAAGCGTATTGAAGCAGGAGGGCATAAGGCTCAGGATCCCTGGTGGGATATCGACCCTGAAAAGCGACTGGTATCCCATTGTGATCACATTCAATGACGATGAGGGCATGTCCAGGTATTTAGGCGAGGATGTGCGGTTTACCGTGCTCTACTCCTTTGGCCACTATGACCACTTCAAGGGAAGCTCGGTCTACTATGACCCGATCTCCCCGTATTTCAGCAGCTTTTATGGGGGCTACATAATTAAGCCGGAGGACGGGACAAGGCGGTTTGGCTTCAACAAAGACGGCACGGTAAATACCACAGAGCTGGCAAAGGTGCCGGAATACGACCAGCTTTACCTTGTGCTTTCTTCCCTGGGCTGTCCAGGGGACAAGCTTCTTTTCAAAAGTACCGATGCCCTGATAGAGTACGATGTGGAATATGCAGGCTTCTCCGGCTGGGTCCGTATCGACTCCAATATCAGGACCAGCAGTCCGGTGCACGAATACAAGGAGTTCCATCAGGCCTATCTCCAGTATGGCAAGCCCTTCATCAGGCAAAAGGACAAGGCCGGCCTTGAGGAGTTTTACGCCGTGACCTTGAGGGGAAGGGCCTATGCCAGGTATTTCGAGGAGTTCAAGGCGACCATAGTGCTGTATATCATGGCACCTTCCTGGACGACAGTCGAAGAATGCGACAGCATGCTTCTGTCCAGGACCAGGATCCAATGGACACAATCAGACGGGGCGGGGCGATAAACCAAAAAGGATCACCTGAGGAGTGGATACCTTTTGCAGGTAAAGGACGATACCAGGGACAATCCATATGCAATGACCAGCTTGTCGGGCGTGGTAGAACGCATCACATTCGTAAACGAGGAGAATGGATTCACAGTCTGCAGGCTAAAAAGCAAGGGCTATCCCGACCTTATAACCGTTGTGGGCAACCTGCCCGGTGTGAACGCCGGGGCTGTGCTTGAGCTTAAAGGCACCTGGAAGGTGGATGCAAAATACGGCAGGCAGTTTGTTGTTGCCTCATACAGTGAGCGGATGCCGGCGACGGCAGCAGGCATAGAAAAATACCTGGGCAGCGGGCTTATCAAGGGCATAGGCCCCGTCTACGCCAAGCGGATCGTAAAGAAGTTCAAGGAGGACACCTTGCGGGTGATCGAGGAGGAGCCCGATCTGCTGCTCAACATAGAGGGCATCGGCGAGAAACGCCTTGAGATGATAAAAGCCGCCTGGGAGGAGCAGAAGGAGGTCAGGAACATAATGATCTTCCTGCAGTCCCACGGCATATCCACAGTTTACGGGGTGAAGATCTACAGGCAATACGGCAACGAGAGCATAGAAGTGATCAGGTCCAACCCCTTCATGCTGGCGGACGACATCTGGGGCATCGGCTTCAGGACAGCGGACAAGATAGCTAAAAACCTGGGTTTTGATCCTGATTCCTTTGAGCGGATCAGGGCAGGCGTCCAGTATGTACTGAACCAGATGGCAGATGACGGCCACTGCTTTGCCTACAGAAAGGAGCTCATTGAAGAGGCGGTGAAGCTCCTTGAGACCCAGGAGGACCTGGTCTTACGCGCCCTTGACAGGATGGTCCTGGAGGGCTCGGTGATCCCGGACGAGGATGATTCAGTCTACCTGCCGGCCTTTTACTACAGTGAGACCGGCACTGCCAAGAGGATAAGGGAGATAGCCTCCGCCCCATCCGCCGTACCCCGGGGCGACCGGGCAGACCTGTTGGCGGCCATAGAGCGAAAGCACGGGATCAGGTATGACGAAATGCAGCGCGAAGCCATCCTGACCGCAGGCAGGTCCAAGTTCATGGTCCTGACAGGAGGCCCAGGCACCGGCAAGACCTTCACCACCCTGGGCATCATATCCCTGTACAAGGCCCTCGGCGCTGATATCCTGCTGGCTGCGCCGACGGGCAGGGCTGCCAAGCGCATGTCCGAGGTCACGGGGATGGAGGCAAAGACCATCCACCGTCTTCTGGAGTACAAGCCCGGCCAGGGGTATACCAAAAACATGGACAACCCGGTCAAATGCGATGTGCTGATCCTTGACGAGGTCTCGATGGTGGATCTCATACTCATGTACAACCTGCTCAAGGCCATACGGGACGAAACCATAGTAATCCTGGTCGGTGACGTGGACCAGCTGCCGTCAGTAGGTCCGGGAAACGTGCTCAAGGATATCATCGATTCGGAGTGCGTGGCTGTAGTCAGGCTGACGAGCATATTCAGACAAGCCAGGGACAGCATGATCATCACCAACGCCCACCGGGTGAACCAGGGAAGGATGCCTGTATTCAAGGGCGGCCGCAACAGGGACTTCTTCTTCATCGAACAGGAGGACCCGGACAGGATAGCCGAGGAGATAGTGGCCCTGGTGACCCAAAGGCTGCCTGGGTACTACAAGGCTGACCCGGTCCGGGACATTCAGGTGCTCTGCCCCATGCTTCGCTCAAGCACAGGGGCTCATAATATCAACCAGCTCCTGCAGGAAAGGCTCGGGTCGGACAGGGCATCGGTCAGGTATGGCGGGACCGTGTACCGGCTGGGTGACAAGGTCATGCAGATAAAGAACAACTACGACAAAAACGTTTTCAACGGTGATATCGGGTTTATAGAGGACATCAACCTGGAGGACAAGACCGTCAGTATATCCTTTGACTCAAGAAGCGTGGAATATGACTATACGGAGCTGGACGAGATCGTGCTGGCCTATGCATGCACGGTCCATAAAAGCCAGGGGAGCGAGTACCCCATCGTCGTTGCACCGCTCACCACCCAGCATTACATCATGCTGCAGCGCAACCTGCTCTATACCTGCATCACCAGGGCAAAGAGGGTGTTTGTGCTGATAGGGACCAAGCAGGCTGTGGCCATGGCCGTGCACAACAATAGGATATCCAAACGCAATACCATGCTCTGCAAGCGTTTGCAGGCACTATGGAGGTATGATCATGTACGATTATAGAAAAAACTTTACAAGCGACAACAATGCAATAGTACATCCGAAAGTCATGGAAGCCCTGCAGCGGGCCAACACCGGGCACTGCATCTCCTACGGGGACGACCCCTACACCGAAGCTGCCAGGACAAAATTCCGCTCGGTCTTTGGAGACGAGTCAGAGACATACTTCGTATACAATGGCACCGGGGCCAACGTAACGAGCCTGGCTGCCGCCGCAGCTCCCTTCCAGGCGGTCATATGTCCGGAGAAAGCCCATATCAATGTGGATGAGTGCGGCGCCGTCCAAAGGTTCATTGGCTGCAGGCTGCTGACGGTAAAAACGGAGGACGGAAAGCTGACACCAGACCTTGTAAAGCCCTTCCTGAATGTACTCGGGGTCGAGCATCATTCACAGCCGGCAGTGCTATCCATCACCCAGTCTACTGAGGTGGGCACGGTATACACCCTTAAAGAGCTGAAAGAACTAACGGACTTTGCCCACAGCATGGGCCTGACGGTGCACATGGACGGGGCCAGGATCGCAAATGCTGCCGCATCTCTTGGAGTCTCGCTCAAGGCCATGACTACCGATTCGGGCATAGACATATTGTCCTTTGGCGGCACCAAAAACGGCCTGATGTTTGGAGAGGCCGTGGTCATATTGAACAAGCGGCTGGCCGAAAGTTACAAGTACGCACGCAAGCAGGCCGCCCAGCTTGCCTCAAAGATGAGGTACATAGCCGCCCAGTTCGATGCCCTCCTGACAGATGACCTGTGGCTATATAACGCTAAGCAGGCCAATGCCATGGCTGCCTTGCTCGCAAGGGAGATAAGTTCCATACCCGGGATCGAGATCGTATATCCGGTCCAGGCCAATGCCCTGTTCGTTAAGCTGCCGAAGGACGCAGCGGCACGTCTTATGGAAAAATACTTATTCTATCCCTGGGACAAAGAGGCCGGCGTTTACAGGTGGATGACCTCCTTTGACATGGTCGAGGAGGACATATATGACTTTATAGAAGCAGTCAAAGCTGTATTATAAAGGTCAAAGGTTGTATCCTGCTCATATCAAAGAAGGTTTGCGAAGTATATTATATAAGAGTCGATATGAAGTGACCTGGGATCGCTGTCAGAACAATGATATGAAACAAGGCCGGGCTGATACCCGGCCTGTTGCTTTATTCGATGCCTGCGTTATTGCTTTTGTGTCAATCAGATCTTGTTGTTGCAGCCCAGCACATTGACGATCTTGTGCTTGACCATGGCCTTGATGGCCTCCCTTGCGGGCTTCAGATACTGCCTGGGATCAAAGTCTCCCGGGTGCTCTGCGAAGTGCTTGCGGATGGTGGCTGTCATGGCAAGCCTCAAGTCGGAGTCGATGTTGATCTTGCATACTGCCATAGAAGCGGCCTTCCTCAGCATTTCCTCAGGAACTCCCTGGGCACCGGGCATGTTGCCGCCGTACTTGTTGATCATCTCAACGAATTCGGGGACAACGGAGGATGCGCCGTGCAGGACTATCGGGAATCCGGGCAGCCTTCTTTGGATCTCTTCCAGGATGTCAAAGCGGAGCCTGGGCTCGCCTTTGAACTTGTACGCGCCGTGGCTGGTCCCTATGGCGATAGCCAGCGAATCAACGCCGGTCCTGGCAACGAACTCCTCGACCTCTTCGGGCCTGGTGTAAGCGGATTCCTCTTCGGAAACCTTGACATCATCTTCAACGCCGGCAAGGCGTCCCAGCTCACCCTCGACCACTACGCCATGGTCATGGGCATATTCAACGACCTGCCTTGTGATGCGGATATTTTCCTCAAAGGAATGCTTCGAGCCGTCGATCATGACCGAGGTAAACCCGCCGTCGATGCAGGCCTTGCAGATCTCAAAATCCTCGCCATGGTCCAGGTGGAGGACGATGGGCAGGTCTGTTTCGATCAAGGCAGCTTCAACCAGCTTCAATAAATATGTATGATTCGCATATTTGCGTGCACCGGCCGATACCTGAAGGATCAGAGGGGCTCTTTCCTCTTTGGCTGCTTCGGTTATGCCCTGGATGATCTCCATGTTGTTTACGTTGAATGCTCCGATGGCATATCCGCCTTCATAAGCTTTTTTGAACATTTCTGTTGAGGTGACGAGAGGCATTTGAATCACTCCTTTATAACTACTGACTTTAGTATGTTTGTTTAAACCATATTTATTGTATCAGATAGACCTCAAAAATCAAGTTAAGTTTGAAATATTGACTGCTGCGACAATATAAAATATAATCTATTGAAACTGACTTAAAAAAAGGATGATTAAACGAATGTCAAACAGGCAGGACACCCCAGGGCAGCCCGGTACCAGCCGGATGATCCTGACAGCCCTCTTCACCGCGCTCACAGCGATCGGTGCCTTTATCAACATACCCACCCCTACGGTCCCCTTTTCCCTGCAGTTTTTATTCTGCGCCTATGCCGGTATCCTCCTGGGGCCGAAGCTGGGCCTTGTCTCCCAGCTCCTGTATATAGCTTTGGGGCTGGTGGGCTTGCCGTTATTCACAAAGGGTGGGGGCTTCAACTACATATTCCAGCCAAGCTTTGGATTCATACTGGGATTTGCCCTGTGCGCCTTTGTCACAGGTGCCCTGGTCCATACCGCAAAAAACCCGGGGATCCTGCGGCTTTCCCTTGCTGTGCTTGCCGGGCTGTTTTCGACCTACGCTTTAGGGGTACCCTACCTGTATTTTATGCTGAACCGGCTTGCAGAGCCTGGCAAGGCTGTTTCATTCATGACGGCAGTAAAGCTCGGTGTTGCTCCCTTCATCCTTTTTGACCTTGCAAAATGCGCTATAATAGTATTGACGGCCCTGAAGCTCCTGCCGGTTTTGCGAAAACGGCTGTTCTGAGCAGATTTGCCGCTTGATATGGATCCCGGCTTGACGCGATTGAAATAGGCGGACATTTTCTATATAATGTATTGAATAGGATATACATATAAAGGAGCATGAAAAAGTGAGAGAGGATTTACTGACGATCAAGGAGATATACAAGGATCCCGGGGCCTTCTACGGCAAGGAGGTCCGGCTGGCAGGCTGGATCCGCAATATTCGGGATTCCAAGGTGTTCGGGTTTATAGATCTGAACGACGGCTCCTGCTTCTCCAACCTTCAGGTAGTATTTGAAGCCGACAAGCTTGACAACTTTGAGCAAATTGCAAAGCTCGGCGTGGGCTCTGCCATCCTGGTCAAGGGGATACTGACCGAGTCGCCCGGTGCCAAGCAGCCCTTTGAGGTGAAGGCCGAAAGCATAGCTGTCGAGGGAGTAAGCCCTTCCGACTATCCCCTTCAGAAAAAGCGCCACTCCTTTGAGTTTTTAAGGACCATAGCCCACCTAAGGCCCAGGACCAATACCTTCTCGGCCGTATTCAGACTAAGATCCATCCTGGCCTATGCCATACATAAGTTCTTCCAGGAGCGGGATTTTGTATATGTCCACACTCCGATAATAACCGGCAGCGACTGCGAGGGTGCCGGCGAGATGTTCAGGGTGACCACCCTGGACCTTAACGCCCTTCCCTTGGATGATCAGGGCAAGGTCGACTTTTCGGAGGACTTCTTCGGCTGCGACACCAAGCTGACGGTAAGCGGCCAGCTGTCGGCGGAAGCCTATGCCCTGGCATTTCGCAATGTATACACCTTCGGGCCTACCTTCCGGGCTGAAAACTCCAATACTGCCCGTCATGCCTCCGAGTTCTGGATGATCGAGCCGGAGATGGCCTTTGCGGACCTGGCTGATGACATGAAGCTGGCTGAGGACATGATGAAATACATCATAAGCTATGTGCTTGAGCATGCGCCGGCTGAGATGGAATTCTTCAACAGCTTCATCGACAAGGAGCTGCTTGAGAGGCTCAACAACATAGTGAGTTCCGAGTTTGCCCATGTGACATATACGGAAGCCGTGAAGCTGCTCGAGAAATCCGGTGAAGCCTTCAACTATCCCGTGAAATGGGGCATGGACCTGCAGACGGAGCATGAAAGGTACATCACTGAGAAGGTCTTCAAAAAGCCTGTGTTTGTCACCGATTATCCCAAGGAGATCAAGGCCTTCTACATGCGCCTCAATGACGACGGGAAGACCGTGGCCGCCATGGACCTGCTGGTGCCCGGCGTAGGCGAGATAATCGGGGGCAGCCAGAGGGAGGAGCGCCTGGATTATCTGGATGCGAGGATCGAAGAGCTGGGCCTCAACAAAGAGGAATACTGGTGGTACAGGGAGCTGAGGAAGTTTGGCGGGACCCGGCACGCCGGATTTGGCCTCGGGTTTGAACGGGCCATCATGTACATGACCGGTATGAGCAATATCCGTGATGTCATACCCTTCCCCAGGACTCCTAGATCGGCAGAATTTTAATATAGCGCCGGCATGAAGCCGGCAACCGGATCTGCTTTATACCTTTACCGTACGCCTTTTGAGATATAGCTAAATTTAAATATCGTGAATGAAGCCATGAAGGCAAATGTTTTGAGGACAAAACATCTGTTTATCATGGCTTTTTATATTAAAGGAGGGTCTCAATAAATGATCAGATCAACAACTCATCAAATCGTCGTGGCAGCCCTGCTTCTGGCTTTGGGAGTACTACTGCCGACTGCATTCCATCTTTTCGATATATCCGGGGTCATGTTCCTGCCCATGCATCTGCCGGTGCTCCTCTGCGGGCTCCTCTGCGGGTGGAAGTTCGGCGGCATGACCGGATTTCTGGTACCCCTGCTGGCCAGCCTGCTGACCGGGAAACCCCCGATTTATCCCACTGCACTCGCGATGGCATTTGAGCTGGCGGCATATGGCATAGTTACCGGGCTGCTTATCAAACGCTTCAACGTGTTTGTATCCCTGATAGGCGCCATGCTGGCGGGCAGGGTCGTCATGGGCCTGGCCAATTATGTTTTCCTTGGCCTGGCAGGCAACGCCTATACCCTGAATATGTTTTTAGGGGGAGCATTTCTGACAGTCTGGCCGGGCATCCTTATCCAGCTCGTATTCGTACCCGCCATCATCCTGGCACTGAAGAGAGCCAGACTTATATAGCGAATAAAAGCAGAATTTTGACTGGCGGATATAGTGCCGGTATGATGTCTGATATATAATAAGGTCAACAAGCAAAAGGACAGTGAACAGACATGACTTGTAAAGCGAAAAAGGCAGAAGCCTTCAGGCCCGTATTTGATGCCATAGAGCGTCTTGACCGGCAGGGCATGACAGCAGTCATAGCCATAGACGGGCGCAGCGGGTCAGGTAAAAGCATGCTTTCGGGCCTGATCCAAAACCGTATTGATTGCAATGTGTTCCATATGGATGATTTTTTTCTCCAGCCCCATCAAAGGACAGAAGAGCGGCTTGCAGAGCCCGGCGGGAATATCGACTATGAACGCTTTATGAGTGAGGTAATAGGCAACATCAAGAGCGGCAGGGAGTTTGAATACAGGGTGTTCGACTGCTCCGCGGGGGAGCTTGGAGGGACTGTCAGGGTCGCGCCTAAAAGGATAAATATAATAGAGGGTGTATACAGTATGCACCCTCTATGGTATCCTATTTTGGATCTAAAGGTTTTTTTATATGTAAATGAAGCCGTCCAGCAGGAGCGGATCCTTGAGCGAAGCGGTGAAGAGAAGCTCAAGCGCTTCATCGGGGAATGGATACCCCTGGAAGAGAAATACTTCAGCACTTTCAGGATCAGGGAAAACAGCGATATCGTGATCGATACCTCAGCTGTCACCGGTTGAGGCTTCCTTGAGCAGGGAGCCCACCTGCTCGACTACCATGGCCATATATTCGGACAGGTTCATGCTCTGCGTGCCGACCACATGGCAGTTGCATTTGCTTATAGGTATCAGTATCTTTTTAGCCTTGCTGCCGCTGACGGCCACTGCCATTTTGGGCGTGACCTCGCCTAGCAGGGCATTGGCTATTATGATCCCTATAGGCCCTATGATTATATCCGCATCGGGGCAGTTGCAGAGCACAGGGTTCTCGCCCGTAGCCCCGTGATCGGCCCCGGCCTTCAGCATGGCTGCTGTAGCTATGCTGTTTGTTCCTATGGCTGTAAGCTCAAGCCCGGGGAAGGCGGATTTTAGCTGCTCTACCACGGCACCGCCCATCCTGCCCCCCTGGCCGTCGATGACAAGTACCTTCACCAATATACCTCCGTTCCACTATTTACTGGCTGGACAAGGACCGCACCGGGCGTTTGCCCGGGAGATCCTAGTAGATCTTTGAGACCAGGAAAACAACGAGCCTTGAAGGCAAAAGCCTTTTCAGGAACACAAGGAGTTTGTATGAAAACCCGGCTATTACTCTTACAGGCGGGTTTTTTCTCTTTAATATCCTGACTACTACATTGGCTATTATCTCCGGCCCGGGACCGTTTTGCTCATCCCGCATCATCTTCTCTACGGACATCTGGCTGCGCTTGTAAGCGGAGTGCTTTGACCCTTCGCAGAAATAGCGGTTTTGGGTGAAGCCGGTTTTGGTGTCGCCCGGTTCTATGAGGCTGACCTTTATGCCGAAATCCTTGACCTCCATCCGCAGGGCTTCGCTAAAGGCCTCCACCGCATACTTGCTGGCGCAGTAAAAGGCCTGGTAGGGCAGTGCGAAGAGCCCGGCCACCGAGCTTATGTTGATGATAAGTCCCTTGCCCCTTTCCCTCATACCGGGAAGCACGCTCCTGACCATGCGGTGCATGCCGAAAAAGTTGGTATCGAACTGGGATATGGCTTCCTCGGGCGTGGTTTCCTCGATAGGCCCTGAGATGCCAAAGCCGGCATTGTTGATCAGTATATCTATACTGCCCTCCTTTTCAGTGACATATGCTGCCGCCTTTTGGGCCGACTCGTTGCTGCGGACATCCAGGTTTATCAGCTTGAAAAAACCGCCGGAGGCGGTTTCTTCTATTATGACCTCCTCTCCCTCTGCCTTTCTTGATGTGCCGTATACCCTGAAGCCTTCATTTGCCAGCCTTTCGGCTATGGCCTTGCCAATCCCCGACGAGGCTCCGGTCACCAGCACTACCTTTCCGTATCTTGACTCCATTATTGCTGCTCCTCTCTGATATGACATAAATAAATCAATGAAACATGATAGCCCGATAAAGCATCTCGTAAAATCAAATCTGATAAAAACACGTGAACATATAAAATCCAGATGAAGATCATATATATATTCTTCAGATGTGTATCGTTTCCCTGCCGGGCTGAACATTTTGCAACAAATGAGCCCTGGCAGCGTCAGTATTCAATATGGCATAAATATACAGTGACGTATAGCCGGAGTATACTTTATACTTCAGGCCTATCGTGATATAATCTATAGGTCATTGCAAGCGGCAGCTATAGTTGGCCACAGAAAGACCGTAGCGCCCAAATACTACATGGAAAGGTGCATCGACAGCTTATACCCTTTGTCATGGTTTTCGTACTACCATATGTGTTCTGACACCTTTATATTTTCTGTGTACCCCTGTATTTCAGCTTGACCTGTTTGCCATCGCCATCCATGTGGAGAGTGTTGTATTGATCACAAAGCTGTAATTGTTTATTTAAGCGGGTTTCCAGAATAACATCCAAGTTATCAACTCAACCTAAAGTGCCAAAATACATACATGGAAACATACCGAGGGTGTATTTTGTGGTAA
>JAKPIB010000012.1 GCA_029549985.1 Bacillota bacterium | reverse complement strand
AACTATCGGAAATATCACAGTTTTGAACATTGGTAAAAGGACTTGGGCTCACGAATTTCTTAAATCGATTAGGGATGCCTGAACTGTACATAAACAGAGGGATACTATTTTTATTAAAACCCATAGTATCTTGACGCTATCTACCGGAAGGACAAAATTGCATGATGGCGGACATTCGGGTATAATATACCGGGTCAGTATTAGTTGGACAAGGAGATGAAACCGGATGAGCAATGATGATATTAAAAGATTGCCCCTTTTGCCCTTAAGGGGGCTTACTATATTTCCATACATGGTATTGCATTTTGATGTGGGTAGGGCCAAGTCGATCGCTGCTTTGGAAGCTGCCATGATCGAAAACCAGGAAATATTCCTTGTTACACAAAAGGATTCGAAGATCGAAGATCCCACGATCGATGACATATACGAGGTAGGCACCATATCCAAGATAAAACAGCTGCTCAAGCTTCCGGGAGATACGATAAGGGTGCTCGTAGAGGGATTGGAGAGAGGCAGGATATTGGAATACACCAAGGAAGACCCCTACTTTGAAGTCGAACTCATGACTCCGGCAGCGTATGACAAAAAGGAAATCGAGCTGCAGCTTGAAGCGACTTCCAGAAGCGTACTGTCCGCCTTTGAAAAATATGTAAAGCTCAGCAACAAGATATCACCAGAAATACTACTCACAGTAACGACCCTGGAAGACAATGAAAGACTGGCGGATATTATAGCTGCTAATACCCTGGTGAAAATCGAGGATAAGCAGTGCATACTTGAGTCCTTTGACCCGATCGTAAGGCTCGAGAGCCTGTATGAGATCCTGATCAGAGAAACAGAGATACTTGAGATAGAAAACAAAATAAGCATGAGGGTCAAAAAGCAGATAGACAAGGTCCAGCGGGAGTACTACCTGAGGGAGCAGCTTAAAGCGATCCAGAAGGAGCTGGGTGAATCGGACGGTAATTCGAGCGAGATCGAGGAGTATAGAAAAAGGATAGAAGAGGCAAACCTGCCCGAGGAAGCATATGAGAAAGCCAACAAAGAGCTTGACAGGCTGTCGAGCATGGCCCCTGGCTCTGCTGAAGGGTCGGTGATCAGGACATACCTGGACTGGATCCTTGATCTGCCATGGAACAATGAAACAGTTGACAACCTGGACCTGGCCAATGCGGAAAGGATACTCAACGAAGACCATTACGGGATGGAAATGGTCAAGGAACGCGTGATCGAGTATCTGGCCGTAAGGCAGCTCACGAAGAATATGAAGGGCCCGATACTATGCTTTGTAGGAGCGCCAGGAGTGGGGAAGACCTCTATCGCCAAGTCCATCGCGCGGGCGCTGAACCGGAAATTTGTACGCATGTCGGTTGGAGGCGTCCGGGATGAAGCGGAGATCCGCGGCCACAGGCGTACATATGTAGGGGCGATACCCGGTCGGATCATTGCTTCCATCAAGCAAGCAGGCACTAAAAACCCTGTGTTCCTGCTTGACGAGATAGACAAGATGAGCAGCGATTTCAGGGGCGATCCGGCTTCTGCCCTGCTGGAGGTGCTCGATGCGGAGCAGAACTATGCCTTCAGGGACCATTACCTTGAGCTTGTCTTTGACTTATCAAAGGTCATGTTCCTGACCACGGCCAATACTCTTGACACGATACCGAGGCCCTTGCTTGACCGTATGGAGGTCATACATATATCAGGGTATACGGAGGAGGAAAAGCTCAATATAGCATCGAAATACCTTATCCCGAAGCAAATGAAGGAGCATGGCATGGCCGATAACAGCCTTTCCATTTCAGATAAGACCATCCGGAGCATAATCAACCATTATACACGGGAATCCGGGGTCAGAAACCTGGAAAGGCAGATAGCAGCCATATGCAGAAAGTCTGCAAGGATTTTGATCGACAAAAAAACCGATACCGTTAGGATAACTGAGTCCAATCTGGAAAAATACCTGGGTATTCCTCGCTATAGATATAACAAAGCTGAGCAAAACGATGAAATAGGGATCGCAACCGGATTGGCCTGGACATCTGTCGGTGGGGAGACCTTATCAATCGAGGTCGTATCCATGCCGGGCACCGGTAAGCTTGTACTGACAGGCCAGCTCGGAGATGTCATGAAGGAGTCGGCCAGGGCAGGTTTCAGCTATATAAGGTCCAGATCGAAGGAGTTCGGACTGCCGGATGACTTTCATGAGAAGACCGATATCCATATACACATCCCCGAAGGCGCTATCCCAAAAGACGGACCTTCGGCAGGTATAACTATGACCCTGGCTGTAACATCAGCCCTGCTTGATATACCTGTAAAAAGCAATGTGGCCATGACTGGTGAGATCACTCTAAGGGGACGTGTTCTGCCGATCGGGGGACTGAAGGAGAAAATCCTTGCTGCACATAGAGCCGGTATAACCAAAGTCATAATACCCAAGAGCAATGAAAAGGATCTGGCAGACATACCTTCAAATATCAAGAAGAAGCTGGATATCGTCATGGTCGAGACTATGGATGAGGTCCTCAGGCATGCATTATCCAGACTGCCGGTAGGTATAGCGGATGAAGATAAAAAGCGCTAGATTTATTATCAGTGCAGCAAACAGGAGTCAGTATCCGACTGACAGCCTGATGCATATCGCCCTGGCGGGCAAGTCGAATGTCGGCAAATCATCCTTGATCAATGCCATCACAGGCCGTTCAAAGCTTGCTCTTGTAAGCAGCGAGCCCGGGAAAACCAGGCTGATAAACTTCTACCTGATCAATGAAAGCTTTTACCTGGTAGATCTCCCGGGATACGGGTATGCAAGGGTTTCAAAAGCTGAAAAGCAGAGATGGGGCAGCCTGATCGATGAGTATCTTGCCAATAACAGGCAGCTTGGGCTTATAATAATGCTGGCTGATATCAGACATGATCCCACAACTGAAGATATGCAGATGGCCGAATGGGTAAGGTACTACAACATACCGGTCATCATAGCCGCTACAAAGTCAGATAAGCTTGGAAAGAGCAGGGTCAAACCACGAGCACTGCAGATCAGGAAGGATCTTGGTTTTTCGGATGATGTCATGATCATTCCCTGCTCATCTGTGAGCAAGCAGGGGATAGAAGAACTTAATGATGCCATAGGTAGTTTCGTAGAAGAAAGCAGCTCTTCATAAGGGCTGCTTTTCCTCATTCCTTGTCATCTTCGGCTTCATCCTCTGGGTTAACTATGATACTTACACTTCCAAGTACGATTTCTTCTTGTCCTTCCTGTATTTCTGTACCGTCTGTACTCTTATCTTCGGTATCGTTAATGCTGACATGCGCTTCGGTCGTACCGGGTGAATGGATGACGGTTACGGGTCTTGACCTGCGTAATGTCCTTGACTTGTATTGTATGTTTTTGCTACGCATCTGCTCGATATCAAATGTAAGCTTTTTTACCTGTGTACTCAGTTGGTACAGGCTCATATCCTTCTGCCTGATATATTCCTTTATCTGAAAAAGCGCAGAGTACAGATCGTCCAGCTTTGACTCAAGCTCTGCCAGTTTTTTTTCTTCATGCTGCTCCTGTGCTGACGAGCTGACCGGCTCGCTGATTGCTGCTTCACCTTCATCCTCTGTTTTTGCAAGATCTGGATTTTCAATGCCTTGATTCATATCAGGAAGGCTTAGGACATTCCAGTCAAAGCCGGGGTATCCGTCTCCGTATATGATATTAGGCTCATTTTTATACCCGTCATATATGATATAGGTATAGGGACAGACCTTTTCACGGTCAACGCTTTTCACCTCATATACGCCGCTGCTGTTCCTTTGCAATACACAGTACAAGGCTTTTGTACCTTCCATCCAGAAGCATACCGGCTTGCTGGCTGGTACCAGCGCTGGATTCCTGATCTCCTTCGTGCTGTAGTAGATCGGGACATCTTCGGTAATGCGCCCGTCAAGATCATTTTTCTCGATTTTCTTATAGTAAAGTATCTGCTTTCTCAATGATTCCTCATTCCATACGAAGTGGATATAGCCTGTTCTGTCCGGTAGGCATGAAAAGGACCTGCACTTGCCCGGCCTTTCAAAGAGCAGGTGCTTTTCTGACCATCCCATTGTGCTCTCGTCGAAGATGCTCATGAAAAATGCCGTCGTGCCGTGCAGTTCTCTTTTGACAAACAAGTGCAAGCCTGCGGGATCGCCGGATCGTATATCCAATGGTGAAAACGAAGCACCAGATACAAAATGCAGGGGTTCGAGCCTTTTCCATGTATCACCATCGAGCATATAATGCATAAGCTTGTCTTTGGCGGTTGGCAGGGAGCTTTCTATATAGTAGAACATATGAAGCCTTCCCTGGCTCAATACTAGCTTGAGAAAGGTGATATTTTCAAATCCGGTGCTTATTTTGTAAAGGCTTCGCTTATGCCATTTCCCGCCGGCAAGTTCATAAAGCCAGAGCTCCTTTGAGCTGAGATAAGCCAGGATCATGATCCGGTCATCATTCAAGAGGATGGCGCTGTAATATTTGATCACATGCATGTCCAGGGAAACAGGGGAGGCCCATCCTGCATCAAGCTTTTTGGTATAAAAAAGCCTCTGGTCATCCAGGAAAAAGTACCAAAGCGTGCCGGAGGCCTGTTTGATCAAGCAGCCTGCTCCTTTTTCACTGACCATACCATCAACTCCTATCAATATCTATTTAGTAATGAATATGAAAAAGCAAACAGAATTATCTCAAAAGTGCGTACACAAGAAAATAGTGATCTACATATTATGCTATTGAAGATTTGCATCTTCGTAATTCAAAAGGAAAAGGAGGTTTGCTGATGTCTTTCTATTCCTACAAAAATGAAGGGAATCCTCGTTGCCCGGGCAGGATCGGCTTTGAGGGATTGAAGAAGATAACCGAAAAGGTATGCATCCAGGTAAACAAGGTATATGACTCGTGCTTGCAACAGGAAACTCTTGAAGACGTCAGGATATGTCTGAGGGATATCAAAGGGAGCAAGAACTTTGACCCGCCGCTTAACTTCATAAGCTGCAGAAGTACTACGGTCAAGGGCAAACTGGTAGGAACCCGCATAGATAGATTGCCTGACCGCCCGAACTTCGCCAGAGTAAGAACAAAGGTCGAGATCCCGATCGAGGTGATCTTCGAGGATGAACATGGCAAGCAGGGTATAGGCGATGCGATACTCGCTATCCCCAAGGATGTTATCATGTACGTACCGGACGAATCTGTAATACCGTTCCAACTGGAAAGCGTAGTAAACGCTGTTTGTGTAGCTGGTGAATTTGTTCCCGGTGATACCTTCAGGTTTGATGTTGATGTATGCGTAACCATTATCCTGAAGATAGTAGCAAAAGTCGAGCTTTTGGTTCCTTCCTTCGGCTTCTGCGAGATCCCGCCTTGCGAGGAATTTGCCGAGCAGATTTGCGATGAAATATTCGACCTGCCGCTGTTCCCGCCGCAGCTTGAGGATGTGCTTGAACGTAGAAACAGGCACAAGGGCAGAGTGTTTGAACAAGAGGAAGAACAAGACGAGGACGATTAATGCCAAATCAGAGGAGCAGCCAAGTGGCTGCTCCTCTGACATTATCGGGATAGGCTGTATAAACAACGTAAAGCATGTAAAAGCGGCACCAAGCCAAAAGAGGCGTCACATTGAATGGAAAAAGGCTTCCGCATATTCGGAAGCCTTGTATATATGGTGCCGAAGGTGGGACTCGAACCCACACGGTAT
>JAKPIB010000048.1 GCA_029549985.1 Bacillota bacterium | reverse complement strand
GCCTTATCACTCACCCTGTGAGCAGCAACCTTTACAACACGGTAGCCAACGGGCTGGTTTATTACTTTCAGAGCAAGGGTGAACGCGTAAGGGTGCGGCCGGTAAGCAGGCTCGACAAGGATACCTCAGGCATCATAATCTTTGCCAAAAACCAGTTCATACAGGACAAGCTGACCAGGCAGATGCTAAGCAATGTCTACCGCAAGGAATACCTGGGGATTGTCCACGGCTGCCCAAGGGAGCCTGAGGGTACAATTGACCTGCCCATAGCCCGGGTGCCCGGCTCTACCATGCTGCGGATGATATCGGAGGAAGGCGCCCGGTGCATAACCCACTACAAGGTCATAGAGCAGCTTGAAAACGCCGCTATGCTGAAGTTTGTCCTTGAGACCGGCAGGACCCACCAGATAAGAGTGCATTGCAAGGCCATAGGACATCCCCTCATCGGAGATACACTGTACTCGGATATCCCTACCGATCTGATTGCAAGGCAGGCGCTCCACTCCCACTATGTCAGGTTTATCCATCCGTTATCCGGGAAACCTGTGAAAATAAGGTCTGAGCCGCCGGAGGATATGGACAAGCTGCTCAAAGCGCTCGGGAGTCAATCTTTGGATCAAGGTTCAATTGATCCCCAGGCTTTTCAAATTGGCAAACCTCCAGGATGAAATGTACAAGCGGCTGGGATCATGCTCAGGCGGGATGAAGCAGCGCATCCTGCTGGCACAGGCCGTCTTGGGCAATCCCAGGGTCCTGATCCTGGATGAACCCACTGCCGGCCTCGATTCCAATGAGAAGATAAGGATACGCAACCTTATTTCTGAGATAAGCTTCAATAAGATCGCGCTCATAGCGACCCACGTTGTTGCCGATATAGAATATATATCCAATGAAGTATTACTGCTGAAAAAGGGCGAGCTTATCGACAGCGGCTCCCCCGAAGCACTGGAGAAAAAGATTGAGGGCAAGGTTTATGAAATAAAAACAGCCCCTGAGGAGCTTGATAATATCAGCAAGCAGAACAAGGTGGGCAATATATCCGAGGACAGTGAGCATATATATGTCAGGATGGTCTCCGACAACCCGCCGGTGGGATATCGATACACGGCAGCAAAGCCAACCCTGCAGGATGTATACCTTTACACCTTCGATGACTGATCCTCCATATACTCAACTTACCTATCACAAGCCTGGAGAATACTGTTGTTTTGATTCGGAATCAGCACAGGTATGCCCTAAGCGTACTTCTTATGCTCAGAAGCACATTATTTATAAGCACATCTCCCTGTACATGGCTGCTATTATCTCATCAATATCCTGCTCCTCGATGACTATATCCTTCAATGGCAGGCGGCCTGCCAGCCGCTGGACCATCACATGGGCAGGAGTGACCGACGGATCAAAGAACAGCTTTATGACGTTCCCCTCCGCCCTTATGTCGACGGCACCCTCCACCTCGACACCGTGCGTCATGCTGTCGAGAGTCGCGTCTCCTTCCAGGGTCGCACTGATGCAATGAAGGGGCGCGTACTGCCTTTTGAGCTCGCTCAGGCACCCATCATACAGGAGCTTGCCCCGGCCTATTACCATTACCCTGCTGCAAAGAGATTCTATGTCGTCCATGTCATGGGTGGTCAATATCATGGTCACGCCGTGCTCCTTGTTTTCCCTTTTAAGAAACTCCCTGAGCGCCAGCTTGGACACTGCATCCAGGCCTATAGTCGGCTCATCCAGGAACAATATGTCCGGGCTGTGAAGCAAGGCAGCAGCCAACTCGCACCGCATCCTCTGTCCCAGAGACAGCTGCCTGACGGGCGTCTTCAAGAGGCTTCCTATATCAAGGGCCTCCACCAGCTCCTTATGCCTTTTTGCATAGTCACCTGCCGGTATGCTGTACATGTCCTTGAGTAGGTCAAAGGAATCGCTGACGGGGACATCCCACCAAAGCTGGCTGCGCTGGCCGAAAACCACACCTATCCTTGCGACATGGGCTATCCTCTGCTTCCAGGGTATGCGGCCCATAATGACGCACTCCCCCTTGTCCGGCGTCAGGATCCCGCTCATGATCTTCACGGTAGTGGACTTCCCTGCCCCGTTTGGCCCTATGTAGCCTGCCAGCTCGCCCTGATCTATACTGAAGCTGATATCGTCCAACGCTTTGATGAGCCTCGTGTTGCGGGCAAAGGCACCGCGAATGACCGAAAACCTTCCCTCAGGCCGTTCACGGACCTTGAAATACTTACAGATGCCCTTAAGTACTATCTGTGGCAAAAGCGCTACCCCCTGTTATCACAAAGTTACCTTCCCATTTTATATTAAATATATAAATCATCAACTAAGTTTTACAGGCTGCTTTTGCTATCCATCTGCAGCTTTTCTTTCTAACTCTGCTTTCCTCAGTTTTTCCAGAAATATCTTGACAGTTTGCTGTTTGATCTGTATGCTATATATATGATTGACCCGTGAGAGCCACAGGCTTTCTATTCTACTGTCAAAAAGGGGTTCAATCTATTTTTTAATATTTCAAAAGCTGTTATGTGTTAAGATATACTTCGCAAATGTTGGTTGTTATAAGCAATATTGTTCTCAATTGCACATATCAGATGGACTATCAATCAATTTTCCATAAGTGTATTACCTTCAACTGATATACTGATTTGTTCTAGGAGTCAAGTCCAAATTAGTGTGTAAATTACCTCGGTTATCAAACGGTAGCTAATGAG
>JAKPIB010000040.1 GCA_029549985.1 Bacillota bacterium | reverse complement strand
AGGGTCACACCTGTTCCCATTCCGAACACAGAAGTTAAGCCTTTCAGCGCCGATGGTACTTGGCGGGAGACCGCCCGGGAGAGTAGGTCGCTGCCGGATCAAAAAAACACTCAGCACTCTTAGTGCTGGGTGTTTTTTGTTGCGAAAAGATCAACTCTCTATATGTTTAGATTGTATATAAGGTAGTGAGAACTTCCTGACATGCTGATCCGTGTTGTAGCAACTGATGAAAACTATCCGGCTGCAAGAGGTGTAAGAGTCGGCGACCGCATCGAACAAATGTATGAAAAATATGGTTACGAAGAAGAATCTAATGACAAATACTTCTATACGGTCTCATATGAAGGGTATATGAATTTTACAGTTGAAAACGATATAATAACTAAAATCCATACACCATTGATAATGAGATCATAGATGACGTTTGCCGCTGCGAATATTTATATCGTATCCCCGTTTTTTCTGCCTTCAGCCATAGCTTTGGCAGCAGCCCTTGCAGCTATCCGCTTGTAGTCGTTGTTCCACCTGTTGACGATTATATAATCAAAGATCACAGCCCCCGTATGGCGGCAGAAACGGTCCATCTGCTCCAGGCAGGTCAGAGCCCCGTTGCCCGAACCGCCCGGTGAAGCTATCAGGAACACCTGCTTGTTCCTGAGGACTCCGGACTGGTTGAACTCCACCCTGCGAAGCCTGTCCAGGAAGTTTTTCATCGCCTCGGATGTTTCTCCCCAGTAGACCGGGGTGGCCATTATGATCGCATCGCCGGCCTTTATGCGGTCCCTGGCATCATCGAAGCCATCGTCGCCGTAGGTGCAGTAGTTTCCTGACAGGCATGTGCCCCATCCGCCGCCGCAGACCCGGCAGGGCCCCATATGATAATCGCACAGCCTGATCTCATCTACCTCTGCGCCTGCCTCTACCGCACCCGAGATCGCAGCATCGATAATGGACTGGCAGAGCCCGTCCTTCTTTGGATTGCCTGACAAAATACAGATTTTCATATAATCGCCCCTCGTGCAATAGTATTTGTAAATGCAAGCTTTAGTACATCCGGCATGCGACCGGATGTTCCCAGGCACTTTGAGCCTCTGACAGCATTTTAGCATGTATGCCGGTAAAAGCCAATAAAGCCGCGTATTCCATGCTTGCAGGATAGGCAGGTTTTTTCCAAATATTCATTGTTACATCAGGGCAGATAACCTATAATATATTTATCCGGACTTATGAAAGGGGTCAGGTCGATGAAGAAAATCGGAGTAGCTGTTATCGGGTGCGGTACGATTGCCAACAGTGCCCATATACCCGCGTATATGAAAAATCCCGAGGTCGAGATAGCATATTTTTGCGATATCCGGCCTGAGCGGGCCGAGGAGGCGGTCCGCCGCTACGGTACCGGTGAAGCTGTAAGGGACTATCGTGATATCTTGAACAGCGACAGGGTAGATGCAGTCTCGGTATGCACACCCAACAATGTGCATTCACAGATCGCCATCGATTTTCTCCGGGCCGGCAAGGATGTGTTGTGCGAAAAGCCTGCTGCCCGTACATACCAGGAAGCTTTTGAGATGCAAAGGGCCTGCCATGAGACTGGCAGGATCCTCATGATCGGCGTTTGCAACCGCTTCAATACAAGCGTGAACAGGATCAAGGATCTGATCGACAAGGGCGAGCTGGGCGAAGTCTACCATGTATATATAAGCTTTCGCGCTCACCGGTCCATCCCGGGGCTTGGAGGGGACTTTACTACCAGGGCCGTATCGGGAGGCGGCGCTTTGATAGACTGGGGCGTGCACTTCCTTGACATAGTCATGTATTGCTGCGGCGACCCCAGGCCGGTCACGGTGTCAGGCCAGGTCTTCAGCAAGCTGGGCAAGGACATAGCAGGCTATACCTATACCGACATGTGGGCAGGCCCGCCGGTTCTAAACGGAACCTATGACGTCGAAGATTCGGTCACAGCCCTCATAAGGACAGAAGGGCCGACCATCACGCTGCATGGCGCCTGGGCTCAGAACATCGGAAAGAAAGAGATGTTTATAGACTTTATGGGCGACAAGGCCGGCATCCGGCTTGACTACGGCGCAGGGTTCACCATGTATACGGCAAAGGACGGGGCTCTGCTGGAGATCACCCCGAAATTTACGATGGCCAATATGTATGAGAATGAAATAAACACCTTTATAGAGTGTATAAAAACCAGGAAGAACAATATCGCGGGTATCGACAATGCGGTCATCACTTCGCAGATCATGCAGGCGATATATGATTCCTCGGACAAGGGCAGGGAGCTGGTGCTGTAGGCCGGACCGTCCTAAGGATGTCAGTATGCTTTAAGCGAGGTGTCGTTATGGATAATGATCGGCTTAGGGAAATCAGGGACAGGATAGCCATGCTGCCGGCCCTGGAAGAAAGGCTCAATAAGATAAGATCTCTCCTTGACGAGGCTGAAGAAAACGTAAGGGCCATGGAGGAGAAATATAGAAACGAATCCCTAGATGTGGAGCGGCTCAGGAAGAACTCCTTGTCCTCGCTGCTTCTGAAGCTCCTTGGCGGATACGAAGGCAGGCTGGACAGGGAGACCGAGGAAATGCTCCGTGCAAAGCTGGAATATGACAAGGCATGTGAACGGGCGGATGAGCTTCGCCAAAGGGTCGGTGAGCTCGCCGAAAGGATAGACGCTATAAAGCAGGAGCAGCTTCCCTATGAGGAGGAGCTCAAAAAGCGCGAGCAGGTGATGCTCAGGGACATAACCGGGGAAGTCGCCATCCGGTACCGGGCCCTTGAGGCTGAAAGGCGGGACCTGCTCAAGCAGACGATAGGGATCGATGAGGCCCTGCTTGCGGCCAACAGGGCAAAGGAGACAGCAAAGCAGGTCAATGCATACCTCGGCAGCGCGGAGGATTGGGCTGCCCTGGATATGTGGCTGAGGGGCGGGCTTGTGTCCTATGCCGCCAAGTATAAAAACGTGGATGCCGCCCAGAAGGAGTTCAACAGGCTCAGCTCACAGATGGAAGACCTTAAAAAGGAGCTCAAGGAGATCAACATAGAAAGCCTGCCGCAGATCGGAGGCATCGACTCCGGCACCAAAGCCGTTGATTTCTGGTTTGACAACATGCTGACCGACGACTATGTCCGTGAAAATATACGGCATGATGCGGACCAGGTGCGCCGCCTGGCAGGCATCATAAATGAACTCATAACGAACCTGGAAAACAAAAGGCAGCTTTTGAAGGAGAGAATAGAAGCGATCGAGGCCCAGAAAAAAGACCTGCTGATATCAGGCTGAGCCTCTCTACGCTGCCAGCTCCAGGTAATCATTGATAGTCATGCAATACTGCTTTCCGTAGGCAAGGTCCTTTTCCGGCTTGAACCCGATCCTTTTGAACACCCGGTGGGACCTTTTATTGTTGTGCTTTATCTTGGCCACTATTTTGTCAACGCGCCATTCGATAAAGCCATGCCTCAGGGCTTGCAGGATAGCCTGGGTGCCGAATCCCTGCCCCCACTTGCTCTTGTCCCCTATCACTATGACGATCTCGGCCTCGGATTCTCTGGGTACCAGCCTTATAAACCCAATGGGCATGTTGTCGTCACCGGTGGCTACCATGAAGAAGCTGCCCCCCTGGTTGAAGAGATGGGTCAGTATAGGCATATTGACCCTGCTTATGACCTGCCTGATGCTGTTGCATACGTTCTGGTGCTCATTCAGATGTTGCGATATTTCCTCATCCTCAAGCCACTCAATGATCTTGTAGGCATCATCCCTGTAAATCTCCCGCCGAAGCGAAACATTCAAAGTCCTCACCTTGTGACCCTCCCGGAAAACAGGTACATATTGCTCCTGCCAGTCGCATGGCAGTGTCTCGATTCTACCATAGAACAGGGAATATGCAATCCCGGTTGCCTGGGTTTAACATGGAATAGCTCGGAAAAGCTGTTGTTTGGTCGCTTTATCTGTCAAATGCTGCAAAACCCTCGGGTGAGTGTGGAACATTTTGGCCCTGTTTGCGTTTGTAGTATTATGAGATTCAATGTTGTCCGGAATTATGCTATACTTTAGTTATTAAGGCTAATACTGTAACTATCCATATTGATTTACATAAGCAATCGGAGGATGCCATGGAGAGAGGAATAGTCTGTTCGGTAGTAGTGCCCATGTACAACGAGGAGGAGGTAATTGCGGAGACATACAAGCGGCTGAAAAAGGTCATGGACGGGACAGGAGAGACCTATGAGCTCATCTTTGTCAATGACGGGAGCCGTGACAGGTCTGCTGAGATAATCAGGGACCTGGCAAAGGATGACAGGAACATAAGATTGATCGACTTCTCCCGCAACTTCGGACACCAGATTGCAGTCACTGCCGGGCTGGATTATGCAGCCGGACAAGCAGTGGTCATCATAGATGCCGACCTCCAGGACCCGCCGGAGGTCATACCTGAGATGATGAAAAAATGGCGGGAGGGCTATCATGTAGTATATGGCAAGCGGCTCAAACGCCAGGGGGAGACGGCTTTCAAAAAGGCGACCGCCTATATGTTCTACCGGGTGCTCGCAATGCTCACCAATGACAGCATCCCAAAGGATACCGGAGATTTCAGGCTGATAGACCGGAAGGTCTGCGACGCCATGAAGCGTCTGACCGAGAAGAACCGTTTCCTCAGGGGCATGATAAGCTGGGTGGGCTTCAACCAGACAGCCGTTGAGTATGTCAGGGATGAGCGTTTTGCAGGCGAGACCAAGTACCCCCTAAAGAAGATGCTCAAGTTTGCGGCGGACGGCATATTCTCATTTACATACAAGCCCTTGAAACTGGCCTCTTATCTGGGCTTCATCCTATCCATATCCGGTTTCCTGTACCTGCTGTATGTGCTGTATCAAAGGTTCATCGCCCATGCCACTGTGAGCGGCTGGGCTTCCACCATAGCCGTAAACATAGTTTTCAACGGGATCACCCTGATAATCCTCGGCATCATAGGGGAGTATGTGGGCAGGATCTATGAGGAGGCAAAGGACCGGCCCCTGTATTTGGTAAAGGAAACCATAGGCTTTTCAGGTGACAGCGGGGACAAAGGCCCGAGTGGAGATGACAAAGAGCAAAGTGAATGAGGACATCATGTAATATGAGCAAGGACAGTATGAAGGCCCTTAAGGCCAGGCTGCAGGAGATCATCAAATTTTCCATAGTGGGAGTCATGAACACCCTGGTCGACTTTGGGGTGTTTGCCCTGCTGACCGGGCTGGTTAGGCTCGAGCCTACCGTCAGCCATGTGATATCCTATTCCTGCGGTGTCGTCAACAGCTATTTCTTCAACCGCAGATGGACCTTCAGGGTGCAGAAGAAAGAGGGCCTGCCCGAGATGCTGAAGTTTGCGGCTGTCAACCTCGTTTCCCTGGGCATATCTTCTCTGGTGTTCAGGGCGCTGGTGGCGGGCAGCCTCCATCTCAATGAATACATAGGCAAACTTGCGGCGACCCTGTGCGCCATGGCCGTGAACTTTCTGGGCAGCAAGCTTCTGGTTTTCAAGACCGGGCATTGATATACAGAATAGATGAGAAGGGTGAGTTATAGTGGGAGCAGTAGCATTTATCTCCTATACTTTATTTTACCTGGGACTTGTTTATTTTTACGGCAACATAAAGGGGAGGATCAGGACACTGGAGTCGCCGCCCAGGTCAAGCTCCATCGGTATGCTCCTGTGGATCGGATTTGCGCTGAGGATAGTCATCGCACCGCTTGGCCTGAGTTTTCCCAATGACATGGGATTGTTCAGGTACTGGGCTCAGGAGGGAGCCAAGGACCTTATCCACATCTACTCCAATGCATCCTTTCTCGATTACCCTCCCTTTTATATTTACGTACTCAGCATAATCGGGACCATAGCAAGGATCCTGGGCTTATCCGGAGATGAGTCGCTGTACGTCCTCCTGCTCAAGCTGCCCTCTATCCTGGCTGACCTGGCTACAGCCTATCTGCTGTACAAGCTGGCTGTGAAAAGGCTGCCCGGCTCATGGCCCCTTGCCGTTGCCGGCCTGTATATCTTCAACCCGGCAGTCGTGCTGGATACCGCCATATGGGGCCAGGTGGATTCGTTCCTCATGATGCTCCTGGCAGCGGGCTTTTACCTCCTCGATGCCGACAGGCCCGAGCTTTGCGCCTTTCCCTTTGCCGCTGCCGTCCTGACAAAGCCCCAGGGCCTCATCCTGATGCCTGTGGTGCTGTTTGAGCTCATCAAACGCAAGGATATCAAGCTGCTCCTCAAGACCGCGGCCTATGGGGTGGGCGCGATCGTGCTCCTGGCCATGCCCTTTGCCATCGTCGAGGGGCCCATGTGGCTATTGGACCTGTACCTGAGCACAACAGGCAACTATACCTATGCATCCCTTAATGCCTTCAACTTCTTTGCCATGCTGGGGGCCAACCTGAAGCAGGATTCGGAGACCTTTGTGCTGCTGAGCTACAAGGTCTGGGGCTATGCCTTTATCGTGCTGACCGTCCTGTATACGGCGATCATATACATAAGGGGCAGGGGCAGGCACCTGGCCTACCTGGGCGGATTGCTGCTGAGCCTGGGAGTATTCGTGCTGTCCGTGAGGATGCACGAGCGGTACATGTTCCCGGCCATGTTCTTCCTGCTGGCCCTGTTTGTGATGACCAGGGACAAGCGGGCCCTGGCCCTGTACGGGGTGGCGTCCTTCACAAGCTTTACGAATGTGTATGCCGTACTGGAGAAAATGCTGAGGGTTGGCGACGGCCACCTGTATATGAATGATATCGCAATCAGGATAATCGTCCATGTCTTCTCGGTTATAAATGTGATCCTGCTCATATATGCCGTAGCCTGGGCCTGGAGGATCGCTGTGCCGGAAAGGATAAATAAGGCCCACCTTATACCCGAAAAAGGCAAGGCGGGCCGGGATGAGGATCACAGGCCGGAGAGCGCGGACCACAAGGCCGGCCTGAACAGCGCCGGCGTGAGCAGCGCAAGGCCAAGGGTCAGGGCAGGCAGGACCGATGTGATCATCATGGCTGTCATGACCGCAGTCTACCTTGTCATAGCCTTTATCAACCTGGGCGGGTTTGAGGTGCCCCAGACGGAATGGATGGCGGAGAAGGTGACCGAGGGCTTCATCATCGAGCTGCCCCGGGAGACCTATGTGAAGCGCCTGTCCTATTACTGCGGCCTGGGCGACAAGGGCGACTACAATGTCTGGGTCATGGATTCGAAGGGTCAGTATGAGCTGCTCGATGAAAAGATAAAGGACGATGAGTTTTACAAATGGCGGGCTCTCGACATCTCACGGAATGTGACCTCTATCAGGGTCCAGGCTCGCGATATAAAGGGCTCCCTGCTCGAGATAGCCCTGTTTGGTGAAGACACGAAAAAGCCCCTTGAGATCACCCTTAAGCACCTTGACGGCACGCCCGTAACGGAGGATGATCCCCTCTACAACCTGATCGACGAGCAGGATATAGCAAAGTATACCCATACCTATATGACGGGCACCTACTTCGATGAAATCTACCACGCCAGGACGGCCTATGAGCATTTGCACAAAATAAGGCCCTATGAGTGGACCCATCCGCCCCTTGGCAAGCTCTTCATCGCTATAGGCATAAAGATCTTTGGCATGAACACCTTTGGCTGGCGCATAGTCGGCACCCTTTTTGGCGCCGCCATGATCCCGATTATGTACATGTTCGGCCTCAAGCTGTTCAGGAAAAGCTTTTACGGGTTCTGCGCCGCCTTTTTGATGATGTTCGACCTGATGCATTTTGCCCAGACCAGGATCGCGACCATCGACAGCTATACGACCTTCTTCGTGATCCTGATGTACTATTTCATGATGGACTATTACCTCAATAAGTCATACACAAGGGGCTTTGCAAGGTCTCTGGTCCCCTTGTTCCTGAGCGGCCTCTTCTTCGGCCTGGGAGCAGCGGTAAAGTGGTCGGCCATATATGCCGCTCCGGGCCTGGCCGTGATATTCTTCCTGGCCAAGTATGAAGAGTTCAAGGATTACCGGCAGCACAAAAAGCTTGATGAAGCGGAGAGGCCTTCATGGGTCAAAAGGTTCATCCCGGCTTACTGGTACGGTACCCTGCTGAGCTGCGTGGTGTTCTTCATAATCATTCCTGCGGCCATATACTTCCTGTCCTATATCCCCTACCTCCAGGTGGAGGGAATGACCTTCAAGGATATACTCGAATATCAGAAGCGGATGTACAACTATCACAGCGGCCTTGAAGCGACCCACTCCTTCCAGTCACCGTGGTGGAGCTGGCCGCTTATCATAAGGCCCATATGGTATTACAAGGCTCCTGACATGCCGGCCGGTCTGGCGTCCACCATATCCTCCTTCGGCAATCCGGCCGTTTGGTGGGCAGGTCTTGCAGCTTTCTTCTATGCCTTGAAGGAAGCGGTGGTAAGGAACAAAAAGGCCCTCCTGCTTGTGATCGCGATAGTCTCCCAGATCCTGCCCTGGACCCTTATATCAAGAGCCGCGTTCATATATCACTTTTTCCCGATCATACCCTTTATGATGCTGGCAGTCGTGTATGTGATAAATAAGCTGGAGGACATGGGGCTGGAGCGAAAGTGGGTCTATGCATACCTGGCCCTTGTGCTGGTGCTGTTCATAGTATTTTACCCTGCGGTCTCCGGTATGGTGATACCCAGGGCCTACGCCGAACTCATGGAGATCCTGCCTTCCTGGGTCTTCTGGACCTGAGCTTGAAACACTTCCCCGGCTGGGTGAATAGAATGCTATTATTACGTCAATGATTGAAGTATCATCCAACCGGGGAGGTTTGTCATGGCTGATATAGATATAATGGTTTGCGGCATATGCCGGAAAATCAAAAGGGCCAATATTGTCATCCTGGGCCGGAACATATGCAAGAGCTGTGAAGAGGAGATAGTGGGCGCAAAGGCAGGTGACGAGGCCTACAGCCGGTATATGGAGAGCATAAGGAACATATTTGACAATAGTGGCAAATAGGCAATATACTTAAGCAGATGGTGAGGCATGGCATGAAAACGCCCTTGGTGCAAGCTGTACTCGATTATGTAAATGAAAATACCGCAAGGTTCCATATGCCTGGACATAAGGGCGGTAAGCTGGTATCACCGTCCTGTTTTAATTTAAGCTGGTCGTATGACCTGACTGAAATACCGGGCACGGACAACCTCCACGCCCCGGCCGGGGCTGTAAAGGAGGCGCAGGAGCTGGCGGCCCGGGCATTTGGGTCTGATGCCTGCTTTTTTCTTGTAAACGGGACAACTTCCGGCGTACAAATGATGCTGCTGGCAACGATCGGTCCGGGGGACACCGTGATAGTCCCGCGCAACTGCCATAAATCCGTTTGGGATGCCCTGGTGCTCAGCGGGGCACGTCCGGTCTATGTATGGCCGGGCTATGACGAGGAGCGGGACCTGGCCACCCAGGTATCGCCGGAGGATGTCAGGCTGGCGATCGAGCAAAACCCGCAGGCCGGGGCCATGATGATCGTGAACCCCAGCTACTATGGGCTGGCTCCCCGCCTTGAGGAGATCTGCAGCATCCTTGATGAGCATGGGATCGTGTCCCTGGTGGATGAAGCCCACGGGACTCATTTTGTGTTCCATCCAGGGCTGCCAAAGTCGGCAGCGGACTGCAAGGCAGACCTTTGGGCCCAGAGCGCCCACAAGACCATCCCTGCCCTGACCCAGGCCTCTTACCTGCACGCAAGGCGCGGCAGGGTGGATCTGAACAGGCTGAGGCATATCCACAGCATGCTGACGACCACCAGCCCCTCCTACCTGCTTATGGCCTCCCTTGACTGGGCCAGGGCCTATATGGAAGTAACTGGCAGGAGAGAGACCGACAGGCTGCTTGACATTATTGCTGATGCTAAAAGGAAGCTCAGGCAGCTTGGGATAGACACCATGGACGGCTATACCAGGCCTGAGGTCGAAAGCATGGACGGTACCCGGCTTGTCCTGGACCTCCGTGACCTTGGGCTTACCGGGTTTGAAGCCGAAGTGGTCCTGCGAAGGCACGGGGTCCAGGTCGAAATGGCGGATATGCGGAGGTTGGTCTGCATCTGCACCGTGGCTGACACCCAGGCGGACTTCGAAAGGCTCATAGGTGCCTGCAGGGTTCTGTGGGACCAACGAAGGCAGCCCAGGGACAAAGGTATTAAGTTGTCAATTTCCCGGGAAATGCCCCGGCAGGAGATGTCGCCTAAAGAGGCTTTTTACAGAAAAACAGCGCATATCCCTCTTGAGGCATCACCTGGCCGGGTCTGCGCCGGCATAATAGGTGCCTATCCTCCGGGGATCCCGGCCTTCTGCCCCGGAGAGCTCATAGACAAAGGCGGGATAGCAGGCCTGCTGGAAATCAAGGCAATGGGCGGCCGCCTCTTTGGCTTGACTGAGGATGGTCTGATACCGGTATTGGCGGAATAGTATAATATGATACGCAAAATCTACGACAGGAGAGGGACGACGATGAAGGGCAAACTGATAATCATTGAAGCAGGGGACGGCAGCGGCAAGGAGACCCAGTCCAAAAGGCTGTATCAAAGGCTGAAGGATGAGGGCTACAATGCAAGGATCATCAGGTTCCCCAATTACGGGAGCGATTCCTCGGCCCTGGTCAGGATGTACCTGAGGGGGGATTTCGGATCAAGGCCTGATGATGTCAACGCCTATGCATCATCCGTTTTCTTTGCGGTGGACCGTTTCGCGTCATACAAGACGGACTGGAAGGACTTTTATGAAAGCGGCGGGATCATCCTTGCCGACAGGTATACCACATCCAACATGGTGCACCAGGCGGCCAAGCTCGAGGATCCGGATGAACGCAAGCGCTACCTGGAATGGCTCTATGACCTGGAGTTCGTAAAGCTGGGCCTGCCGGTACCGGATTGTGTCATACTGCTCGACATGCCGCCTGAATATGCCCAAAGGCTCATAAAGGACCGCAGCAACAAGATAACTGGCCAGGAGGAAAAGGACATCCACGAAAAGGACGAAGCCTACCTGGAAAAGGTCTACCGGACGACCAAATCCCTTGCTGAGGCTTACGGCTGGCACAGGATAGCCTGCACGAAGGATGGAGGGATCAGATCCATCGAGGACATACATGAGGATGTCTACGAAGTAGTCAAAAATCTGCTTGACAGCAAACAGGGAGGTTGATATGTATGCCGCTTATAAACTTCCAATGCAAGGAATGCGCTTTGAAGTTTTCAGAGCTGGTATACAGCCACAACAAGGACAAGGTCAGATGCCCGGAATGCGGCGGTGAGGTAAAGCAGGTCTATGAGGGCAAGTGCAATTCCCTGTCTCCCTTCTCCGCTGACAGCCCGGCTTCTGACAGGTGCGACGGATGCTGTATGGGCTGCGACCTAAGTTAATAATTTGCCTTCCGGTTTCATACTTTAAAATATGTCTGAGTCAGACAGCCAGGACTATATATGATCGTGGCCCCAAAAAGGGTGTTATGCCCGCAGAAAAGAGGTTATAAGATTAATGGGAATAATAAGGGTCTTTGGGGACAATCATTATATAAGACTGGAGGAAGGTTATTATGAGTGAGTTGATAGACAACAGGGAACACAGGCAAAGGGTCCTGAAGGAGCTTATCATGGAGCTTCACCAGGGCAGATCGGTGGATGAGGTCAAGCAGCGGTTCCAGGAGCTCATAAAGGGCATATCCGTATCTGAGATCTCGCAGATGGAGCAGGCCCTGATCCGGGAAGGCCTGCCCGTGGAGGAGGTCCAGCGGCTGTGCGACGTGCATGCTGCCGTGTTCAAGGGCTCAATAGAGGACATACACAAGCCTGCCCAGGCTCATGAGATACCCGGGCATCCCGCACATACGATGATGCTTGAGAACCGGGCTGTCGAAAGGCTCATTGAAAACAGCATCCGGCCCAGGCTAGAAGCCCTGAAGCAGGACGGGAGCGCAGAAAACCGCAAGGCGCTCAAGGAGGAGCTGAGCAAGCTGCTGGAGCTGGATAAGCACTACAGCCGCAAGGAGAACCTGCTGTTCCCCTACCTGGAGAAGTATGATATAACAGGGCCTCCGAAGGTGATGTGGGGCGTTGATGACGAGATACGAGCGGATATAAAGCATGTGCTGGCCAGGCTTGCCGGCGAGGAGGACAGCGAAAAGCTGGCGGCTGCGGCCGAAAGCATGCTGACCAAGGTCACGGAGATGATCTTCAAGGAAGAAAACATACTGATCCCGATGGCGCTGGAGATCCTGACTGAGGATGAATGGCTCAGGATCGCAGAGCAAAGCGATGAGATAGGCTACACCTTCGTAAGGCCTGCCGGCCAATGGAAGCCCGAAAGGGTGGACGTAAACAAGATCGTGCCGGAGCAGCCCGGGGTAGATAAAGGTACAGTAAGGTTCGATTCGGGCACCCTTACGGTAACAGAGCTTGAGGCTATGCTCAATACCATGCCCATCGACATAACCTTTATAGATAAAAATGACGTGGTCAAGTACTTCGATCAGGGCAAGGACAGGATCTTCCACCGTCCGAAGGCCGTATTGGGGCGGACGGTTCAGAACTGCCATCCGCCGGCCAGTGTCCATGTAGTGGAGAAAATGCTGGATGACTTCAAGTCCGGCCGTAAGGACCATGAGGATTTTTGGATCCAGAAGGGGGATTTGTTCGTTTACATAAGGTATTTTGCTGTACGTGATGAAAAGGGCGAGTATCTGGGCACCATGGAGGTCACCCAGAACATCAGGCCGATCCAGGAGCTGAAAGGGGAAAAACGACTGGCGGATTAAATTTTTCATACCTATTGAAATTTAATAACAGCAGCAGTAAAATAAGTTACATATTCTTGAAGGACGGTTTTTATATGCAGGACATTATAGAAAAAATAATCTCCCTTGACAAAAGCGCAAGAAAGGCCGTTGAAAGCGCTGAGCAAAGGATCCGGCAAAAGGAAGAGCAGGCCAAGGCGGAAATAGAGGAATACAGGGCCAAGGCTATAAGCAGTGCCAGGGAGAAGGGCCGGTCGGTCTATGAGGAAAAAATAAAGGCTGCATATAAAGAGGCCGATGTCTATGGCACAGAAAGTGATCGGAAGGTTGCCCAACTGGAAGAGCACTTTTTGTGCGTTAAAGGCAGGATGGAGGCTGAGATCCTCAAGCGGATCATACCCGAAGCGGAAGAAGGGAATATGGAGCAATGAGTCCTGCGATCAGCTATGCTGCGGTGAATACTAAGCTCAGAGCCATTCTGGGCTTATTTTTGAGCAACGAGGATTACATGAGGCTCATATCGATGGATTCTGTAGCGGACATAGCCAGGTACCTGAAGCAGACCCATTACTCGCAGGCCCTGGAAGGGGTAAGTGCGGAAGCCATCCACCGCGGAGAGCTCGAGGTCATCCTGAGGCGCTACTCCGTAGACCTGCTGATGAGGCTCAGGCACTATTTCAAGGATGAAGCCAGGAAGTTCCTGAATGTCCTTTACATGCGGTTTGAAGTTGAGGACCTGAAGCTGCTGATCAGGGCCCTTTTCACCGGGCAGGACCTCGCTGAGGCCGGCAGCTCCCTGGTGTATATCGGCCGCTATGGAGACCTGGACATTAAGCGGCTCATATCCTCAAAAAGCTTTTCCGAGCTGGTGGACAGCCTGAAGGGCAGCCCCTACTACCCTTACCTTTACCCCCTGACCCTGAAGGACAATACCGAAAACCAGTTCAGGGTGGAGATGGCCCTCGACCTGGCCTATGCGGCCATATACAAGCGCCATATGGAAAAGCTGACTCCAGCCGAGCAGGAGATGATCATCAGGATCCAGGGCATGAGGGCAGACCTGCTGAACCTTCAGCTCATCTACAGGGGCATAAAGTTCTACCGCCTGCCGGGGGACATCCTGCTCAACTACACCCTCGATTTCAACGGCAGCTTGAGCCATGCCAGGCTGAAGGAGCTCTGCCAATGCAGGGATGAGGCCGAGCTTGTGGAAAAGATGAGAAACACCAGGTACAACTTCTTGTTCGACCACAAAAAGACCCGGGACATATTCATGGAACGGCGCATGAACAGGTACCTGTATTACAAGCTCCTCAAGATACGCAGGATGAACCGGATGGACATAGTCCAGTCCGTGATATTTTTCGACCTGCTTGAGATAGAGATCAGGGACATAATAACAATAGTTGAAAATATACGATATCACAACGAGGACCCGGAAAGGATCAAGAGCTGCCTGATACGCAGCCTGTAGCCAGATCGGGAAGGAGGGGAACGTGCGTTGGCAGTCGAACGGATGGAAATGCTCAACCTCATAGGGCAGATAAGCGATATGGATTTCATATCCAGGGAGCTTGTCCTGCTCGGATGCATCCACATGGTCAACGCCATGCATGAGATAGACAACAACAATTTTACTATATCGGCTTCAGAGCTGAACATGGATGCCCTGGTAGATGTAAACTTCATCAGGCCTTACCCCAGGGATGTCCGCATTGCGGAGGTAGCTCATCAGGCCGAGACCCTGATGGAGGCCTTTGACCTGGAAAAGGCCGTCCTGCCTGAGTACGCTGAGGAGGATTTCGACTTTGCCCTGACCTCAGACAAGGTTGCGGGCATGTACCAAAGGCTCCAGGCCATAAGGGATGAAATGGCCGGGCTTGATAAGACTCTGGAGAACAAGCGCAAGCTGCACAAATACTTCACCTATATGAAAGACATCGATATCCGCTGGGAAGACCTCACAGGCATGGAGTATTTCGATTTCAGCATCGGCATGATGCCGAAGGACAACGCAGTCAAGCTCAAGAACAACTATTCGGATATACCTGCTGTCCTGTACAAGGTCGACACCCTGCCGGACAGGGTCGTGGTCATCTCCATAGCGCCAAAATCGCTCAAGGTGGAGCTTGACAGGATATTCAACTCATTAAGCTTCAAGAAGCTTGATGTGCCCGAGGACTATTCAGGTACGCCCCGGGAGATAACGGAAAGGCTGACGGGAGAAATACAAGGCCTTGAGGCTGAAATGGCCGGGCTGAGGGACCGGATCGAAAATCTCAAGTCCGAATACGGTGACGAGGTCCTGAGGTCATACAGCCATGTGAAGGTATATGAAAAGATGGAAGTTGTAAAAAGGGACGCTGCCCTGAGCACGGAGTTTTTTTATTTGGCCGGATGGATCCCTGCCCGGAAAAAGGCAGAGCTGGAGAAAAGGCTTGAGCCGGTGACGAGCCGGACCCAGATCCATTACAAGGCGGCAGAAACCGTCGGCAAAAGGATCACACCCCCGACAAAGCTTAGAAACCCTGTTTTCATAAGGCCCTTTGAGGCCCTTGTGGCCATGTACGGCATACCCTCCTACAACGAGCTCGACCCCACCGCCTTTGTGGGCATAAGCTATATGGTCTTGTTTGGGGCCATGTTCGGTGACCTGGGGCAGGGGCTGATATTTCTTCTGGCAGGCCTGTATCTGAGCAGGGTAAGGCACAGGTCAGCGCTTGGGGGCGTGCTCTCAAGGCTGGGCTTGAGCTCAATGGTATTTGGTGCCCTGTACGGCAGCGTATTTGGCTTTGAGGAAGTGATCCCGGCCCTTCTGGTCAGGCCTATGGAGGATATAAACGCCATGCTGATAGGGGCGATCGCCCTGGGCGTTGTCCTGTTGACGACGGCATATATATACAACCTGGCAAATGCCATAAGGCGCAGGGACCTCAAGGACGGCCTGTTCGGCCAGAATGGCCTGGCGGGGCTTTTGTTCTACTGGATACTCATTACGACCGTGCTTATGTATGCGCTGAATGGCACCCTGCCGGTGCCGCTGCCGGCAGTCATCGCCGTACTGGCAGTGCTCCTGGGGGTGACGGTCGTAAAGGAGCCCCTGGCCAACCTTATCAGGAGAAAGACGCCCCTGCATGATGAAAAGGTTTCGGATTATTATATCGAAAGCGGCTTTGGCATCCTTGAGACCATACTCAGCATGCTGAGCAATACCATCTCCTTCATAAGGGTGGGGGCCTTTGCGCTGAACCATGTTGGTCTGTTCATAGCCTTCCTCACCATGTCGGAGATGATCCATAATGCCTCGGGGGTCTTGATCCTGATCATAGGCAACCTTGTCATCATCGGCCTGGAAGGCCTGATCGTATTCATACAGGGCTTAAGGCTCGAATACTATGAACTGTTCAGCAAGTACTACGAGGGCTCAGGCGTACCCTATGAACCGGTCAGGCTGGGGTACAGGCTGAAGCGCAGGCCGTTTGCCGGCCGCAAGGCGGCATTATAAACCTTAAGTTTAATTCTTCAGGAGGTAGGAACATGTACTTATTGTTGATTGCAGCAGTCTGTGTTGTTGTACTAACGACCGCGGCGGGTCTCGTGATCAGATTCAAAGGTTCTTTAGGCAGGCTTACTACAAAGAAGGCATTGAAGCTCAACCTGTCGGCCTTTGTCCCGATCATGGCCGGGGCAGTGATCATGCTGATCCCTGATATGGCGAGCGCTGCCGAGACGGCAGGTGCATCAGGCGGCAACGGCCTTGGCTTCATAGCTGCAGCCTTGTCAACCGGGCTTGCGACCATCGGTGCAGGCTACGCGGTAGGCTCTGTGGCATCATCAGCCCTGGGTGCTGTTTCAGAGGACCCCTCGCTCCTTGGCAAGACCCTGATTTTCGTCGGCCTGGCCGAAGGTATCGCCATATATGGCCTCATAATTTCTATTATGATCCTGGGAGCGCTGTGATATGAAGCTTTTCCTGATAAGCGACAATGTGGATACCCTTGTGGGCATGCGCCTGGCAGGCGTCAAAGGCGTGGTGGCCCATGAGCGGGAGGAAGTGCTGGATGCGCTGAAAGCGGCAGCTGATGACAGAGAGACAGGCATCATAGTCATAACCGAAAAGCTGTCGCAGCTTGTCGGGGAAGAGCTCAATGCCATGAAATTAAAGACCTCCCTTCCGCTGATAGTGGAGATACCCGACAGGCACGGGTCACGGAAGGGCGTGGACCGTATCACCCGTTATATAAGGGAAGCCATCGGCTTGGAGATCTGAGGTGCTTGATTATGATCACTATTGAGGATAAACTGAACCTGTTTGCCGGGATCGTGCTGGATAAGGCCGAAAAGGAATCTGCAGAGAAGGTCGATAAGGCTTTTCGCAGCATAGACGAAAAGATGGCGGCCGAAAAGCAGAGCATTGACGAGGAATGTGCCCTTATCATCGAGGAGAGTGCAATAAAAGCCCAGGCGGAGTATACCCGGATAATATCGAAGGCAAAGCAGGAATCAAAGCAAAAGCTTTTGGCCAAACGCAATGAACTGCTGGAGAGGACCATAGCCGACCTTAGAGTCCTGGCTGATACCTTTGCGGGGACCGGGGCCTATGCCGCCTTTCTTGAAAAGTCCATATACCAGGCAGCTGGCAGCATGAAGGGCGAGAAGGAGCTAAGGCTTTATTTCACTTCCCGGGACCTCAAGGCCCATCAGGACCTTATCAGGCGGTGCCTGGGCAGTGACGTACCGGATGCTGCATATACGCTGCTTGAGGCGGACGACGGGATCCAGGGGGGCTGCATCTGCGTTAACGGCAAGGGCACCAGGAAGGCTGAGCACACCCTTGCATCCCTCCTGGAGGACGGCAGGGAGATAATCGGGCAGACCGTAACGGAGTATTTGCATATTTAGGTGGTGTCACGAATGGCAGAGAACAAGGGCATAATTTCTATGATAAACGGCCCGGTGATCAGAGGCAGAAACATGAGAGCCTTCAGGATGAGGGAAATGGTCATGGTCGGCAAGGACAGGCTCATCGGCGAGGTCATATCGATAGACGGGGACAAGGCGACCATACAGGTCTATGAAGAGACTGAAGGCCTTAAAATAGGCGAGGAGATAATATCCACGGGAAGGCCGCTGTCACTCAGGCTCGGCCCTGGGATAATCGGCAGTATATTCGACGGCATCGAGCGGCCCCTTGACGCGATAAACCGCATGTCGCCGGGCTATCTGCCCAAGGGGATCGGCCTTATATCCATCGACGAAGAGAAGGAATGGGAGGTCAGCCTGCTTGTAAGCACCGGGCAAAAGCTGGGCCCGGGGCAGGTATTCGGACAGGTGCAGGAGACAGGCTCGGTCATGCACAGGCTCATGGTCCCGCCGGGCATAAGCGGGACTGTAGTCTCAGTGGTGCCTGACGGGCGCTACGATTTGAACCAGGTCCTGGTGGTCCTGAGAGATGACAACGGCAGGGAAGTACCGCTCAAGATGATGCAGGAATGGCCTGTGCGGACACCCAGGCCGGTGATGAAGCGGAAGCCTATCGACCGGCCTCTTATAACCGGTCAGCGGATCCTGGACATGTTCTTCCCCATTGCCAAGGGCGGTACGGCGGCTATACCGGGCGGCTTCGGCACCGGAAAGACCATGACCCAGCACCAGCTCGCGAAATGGTCCGATGCCGATATCATCGTGTATGTGGGCTGCGGTGAGCGGGGAAACGAGATGACGGAGGTGCTGGAGGACTTCCCGGCACTTATCGATCCCAGGACAAAGCGTTCATTGATGGAAAGGACAGTCCTGATCGCCAATACATCCAACATGCCGGTCGCGGCCAGGGAGGCCAGCATCTATACGGGCATAACCCTGGCGGAGTATTACAGGGACATGGGCTACCATGTGGCCATCATGGCGGACTCTACCTCCAGGTGGGCCGAAGCCCTGAGGGAGATCTCCGGACGGCTTGAGGAAATGCCTGCGGAAGAGGGCTACCCGGCATATCTTCCGACGCGGCTGGCGGAGTTTTATGAGCGGGCAGGCATGGTGGAAACCTTGAACGGGCAGGAGGGCTCCGTCACGATCATCGGTGCTGTCTCACCTCCCGGAGGTGATTTTTCAGAGCCTGTGACTCAGAACACCAAGCGCTTTGTGGGTGCATTCCTTGCCCTGGACAGAAGGCTGGCCCATGCGCGCCATTTCCCGGCCATCAACTGGCTGTCGAGCTACAGCGGCTACATGGACCGCCTGGCCGACTGGTACAAGGAGAATGCAGCCTCGGACGTTGTGGATCTGAGGGCCCAGGCGCTCAGGCTCCTGCACGAGGAGACAAAGCTTCTGGAGATCGTAAAGCTTGTCGGTGAGGATGTGTTGCCCGACGACCAGAGGCTGATACTGGAGATCGCCCGGCTCCTGAAAAATGGCTTTATGAGCCAGAACGCGTATCACAGTGAGGATACCTATGTGCCTTTGAGCAAGCAGTACCTGATGCTCAAGACGATCAGCCACCTGTACAGCAGGGCCTACAAGGCCGTCAGGAAGGGGATACCCATCTCAAGGATACGGGATGACAAGCTGTTTGACAGGATCCTCAGGATGAAATACACCATCCCCAACGATGACCTGAGCGGCTTTGACGGGATAAACAGGGAGATAGACAGGTTCTATGATGAGCTGGACGCAGTTTACGCTTGAGTCAACAGGCTCTAAGGCTACTACACTAAGTCTTTTCAAATGACTCAACAACAGCCTGCACTAACTGATGGCGTTGGTCTGGGGCCATAGATAGGTAATGCCCTATAAGGCCTCTGTGATTTTCGATCATAGGATCAGAGCATGCCGCAGACGGCTGTTGATAATGAACCGGCGGGCAGTCCGGCGTTTAGCGCTATATTTAGAAGGTGAGACAAGGTGAGAAATGAATATCTCCGTTTGGATAGGATAGAAGGGCCCTTCGTAGTCTTGTCGGAGGTATCGGATGCGGCCTACGACGAAATAGTCGAGCTGTATGCCGACAACGGCCAAAGCGGCAGGAAGGGCAGGGTGGTCCTGCTTGACGAGGACAAGGCGGTCGTCCAGGTATTCGGCAGTACGACAGGCCTGTCATCCATCAATACATCCGTCCGGTTCACGGGCAAGCCTCTTACCATACCCTTGTCCAAAGAGATCCTGGGCAGGACCTTCAATGGCATAGGTGAAGCGATTGACGGCGGCGGGGCAGTATACAGTCCGAGCAGGGGGGATATAAACGGCAGGCCGGTCAACCCTGTCGCAAGGCAGTATCCCAGGAATTTCATACAGACCGGCATATCATCCATAGACCTCCTCCTGACCCTGATCAGAGGGCAAAAGCTGCCGATATTTTCGGGAAACGGCCTGCCCCACAATGAGCTTGCCGTCCAGATAGTAAGGCAGGCCAGGATCGCTTCCGAGGAGGGCAGCGATTTTGCCATAGTATTTGCGGCCATGGGCGTCAGGCACGATGAGGCGGATTTCTTTATAAGGAGCTTTGAGGAGTCCGGGGTGCTGGAGCGGGTTGTCATGTATATCAATCTGGCGGATGATCCGATAGTCGAAAGGATCACCACTCCGAGGTGTGCCCTGACTGCAGCGGAATACCTGGCCTTTGAGCATGGCATGCATATCCTGGTGATATTGACCGACATGACCAGTTATTGCGAGGCCCTGCGGGAGATATCGGCATCCAGGGAGGAGGTGCCGAGCCGGAAGGGGTACCCGGGATACCTGTATTCCGACCTTGCCAGCCTGTACGAAAGGGCCGGCATGATGAAGGGCAGGAAGGGCTCCATAACCCAGATACCCATACTCACCATGCCCAATGACGACATCACCCATCCCGTACCGGACCTGACCGGCTATATCACCGAGGGGCAGATAGTATTGAGCAGGGATATCTACCAGAACAACATATATCCACCCGTGGATGTGCTCCCGTCCCTGTCCCGCCTGATGAAGGACGGCATAGGCAAGGGCTATACCCGCGAGGACCATCCGGATCTGGCCAATCAGATCTTCTCGACCTATTCCAGGGTCAGGGAGGTCCGAGACCTGGCCCAGGTCATCGGTGAGGATTCCCTGTCCGATACGGACGCCAGGTACCTGGAATTCGGCCGGCAGTTCGAGGAACGGCTCATAAAGCAGGGCTTCAATGAAAACAGGGACATAACCCAGACCCTTGATCTGGGCTGGCACCTGTTGTCCATAATGCCTCAGGAGGAGCTCGACCGGATCTCCCCTGAGATCTACAGGAAATACGGCAGGAAGTGAAGCATATGGCTGACAGCACGCCTACAAAAGCTAATCTGATGAGCGCACAGGTTTCCCTGGAGCTTTCGAAAAAGGCCTTTGAGCTGCTTGACAGGAAGCGCAACGTACTGATCCGTGAGATGATGGGGCTGGTAGACAAGGCCAGGGACATCCAGGAGCGGATCGATTCCTCCTTCGAGGAGGCCTACCGGGCCCTCCAGATGGCCAATATCACCCTTGGCATAAGCGAAGTGGAGAACATTGCCCTGTCGGTCCCGGAGGAAACGGACTTCAATGTGAGGTTCAGGAGCGTCATGGGCGTAGAGATCCCGGAGGTCCGGTATGCCAAGGAGGATCCGGAGCCCCACTACAGCTTTTTTCATACCAACGCTGCGATAGATGCCGCTCTTGTAAGCTTCCACAAGGTGAAGCTGCTGCTTTTCGAGCTTGCGGAGATCGAGACCTCCATTTACAAACTGGCCAATGAGATCAAGAAGACCCGAAAGCGGACCAATGCCCTGGAAAACATCCAGATACCCAGGTACAGGGACCTGGTGAAGCTCATACAGGACCAGCTAGAGGAAAAGGACAGGGAGGATTTCTTCAGGCTCAAAATGGTAAAGAAAAAGGCAGGAGCCTAACCTCTCTGCATTTGGTGTTTGCCTTAACAATAAAAGTAATATATAATAGTCATAGAATTATGGCTATTATTTTTTGCCTGTTCATCCGAGCCGAAGGGGGAGTTGGATCATGAAGCTTATAATTGCAATAGTCCAGGATGAAGATGCTCAAAGGCTGACGGCCACTTTGATGAGCGACGGCTACAGTGTGACCAAGCTGGCTACCACCGGCGGATTCCTGAGAGCCGGCAACACCACGCTTTTGATCGGTGTTGACGAGGAAAGGCTTGACCATGCCATGGAGCTTATCGAAAAGGTGTGCAAGAGCAGGAAACAGGTCGCCACATCTCCTTCCCCTGTCGCCGGTACAGCCGGAGTGTATGTTCCTTACCCCATCGAGGTCACGGTAGGCGGGGCCACTGTGTTCGTATTGAACATTGAGACATTCCGCAAGTTCTGATTTGATCATGAGCGGTTACATGGAGAGATCGGCGCTATGAATACCAGCGGTATAGTGGGGCAATCCCAGCTCCTGAGGATGATGGACAGCATCCTGTCGGGCGGGCGGATTGCCCATGCTTATATATTTGCAGGTCCCAGGGGTGCCGGCAAGAAAACCTTGAGCTCTCTCTTTGTCAAGGCCATGCTGTGCCGTACACCGGGGGACAAGCCCTGCCATGCCTGCAAGACCTGCAGACAGTATGACAGCGGCAATCATCCGGATGTATCCCGGATCAGCCGGCCTGAAGACAAGCAGATCATCCCGGTCGATCTGATCAGGGCGATGCGGGACGATATCATCGTAAAACCATTTCAAAACGGAAAGAAGATCTTTTTCATATATGAAGCGGACAGAATGACCGAGCAGGCCCAGAATGCCCTCTTGAAGACCCTTGAGGAGCCTCCGGACCATGCCTGTATCATATTGCTGACAGAGAATATGAATGCCCTGCTGCCGACTATCCTGTCCAGGTGCCAAATCTTCAGGATCAGCAGCCTGCCTGTCCGGGATGCGGCTCAAATAGTGATGCAAAGGCTTGGACTGCCTGCCCAGGAGGCCAGGGTATATGCAGCCCTTGCCCGGGGGATACCCGGGTTGGCGCTGGAGCTGGCCGGGGATGGTGATTTCAGGGAGCAGAGGAACCGGCTGCTTGCAGGACTCGACTCAGCAGGCCTGTCCGGGCTTTTGGAGCTGGGTCCGGTATTTGCCCAAAGGCGGGAATCAGTTTTCAACCTGCTGGATATGGTGGAGCTGTGGTTCAGGGACCTGCTGGTCATGAAGGAAACCGGGGACGAAAGCCTGGTAGTGAACGCCGACAAGGTCGACCTGCTGCGCAGACAGACCATGAGGTTTACGAGCAAGGGGCTTATGGATATCATACAATCGATCGAGCGGTGCGCAAGATCGTTGAATAATTATGGAAATTTCGAGCTTGCTATAGATAATATGCTTTTAGGTTTCAAGGAAGGGGTACATTGATGCAGCTTGTGGTAGGTGTGCGTTTTAAGAAGGCAGGCAAGATATATTATTTTGACCCTGAGGATATAGAGCTGAAGCTGAATGACCATGTCGTAGTAGAGACTGCCCGCGGCATAGAATACGGCGAGGTGGTGGTTGAGCCCCGCCTGGTTTCGCCTGACGAAATAGTCTCTCCCCTCAAGAGCGTCATACGCAAGGCCACTGAGGAGGACAGGCGCAAATATGAGGAGAACAAGGCCAGGGAGCAGGATTCCTTCAGGATCTGCGAGCAGAAGATAGCCGAACACAATCTGCCCATGAACCTGATCGATGTGGAGCTGACCTTCGACTCCAGCAAAATAATATTCTATTTCACGGCGGAGGGCAGGATAGATTTCAGAGAGCTGGTCAAGGACCTGGCGGCCATATTCAAGACGAGGATCGAGCTTCGGCAGATCGGCGTCAGGGACGAGGCCAAGCTGCTCGGCGGGCTGGGGCCCTGCGGCCTGACCCTATGCTGCAGCACTTTCCTTGATGATTTCCATCCTGTCTCGATAAAAATGGCCAAGGAGCAATGCCTGTCGCTCAACCCCGCAAAGATCTCGGGCCTGTGCGGCCGGCTGATGTGCTGCCTGAAGTACGAGCAGGATTATTATGAGGAGATAGACAAGCTCCTGCCCAAGATAGGAAGGGAAGTCATGACGCCTGACGGCAGGGCGACCGTACTGGACGTGAACAAGCTGAAACAGCTCGTCAGGGTCAAGCTCCTGCTGGAGGATGATGTTGTCGAGATAAAGGAATATCCGCTGAACAGGATCCAGCTCCTTGAAGACAGCGCCGGCAGCCACGGCGACGAAGAAGAGGTATTGCCTGACGACCCTGAGATAATATCCCTGCTGGAGGAATGAGATCCCCTCTGTTTCCTTGCATAGGAATCTGCGCAAAAAAGTGCTTTCTTTTTATGACAATAAGTGATACAATGTTATAGATTCAATAGGGGTTGTGGGGGGTGACATGAAGATGGCACACTATATCAGTGAAGAATGCATAGCTTGTGGCGCTTGCATGCAGGAGTGCCCGGTCGAGGCTATTTCCGAAGGCGATATCTATGTGATTGACGAGGACCTTTGCATCGATTGCGGCGCTTGTGCTGATGTATGCCCTGTGGGAGCTCCGAAGCAGGAACAATAAGCCGGCAAAAGATGTGACATAAGTATAAATATCTACATAAGAAGGATCTGATTTTATCAGGTCTTTTTTATTTTGGGCAAAAATATCGAGCTCCAGGCAGGATAAAAGCGGAATACGTCGAATAAGTAGTATTTAGGGTGTGTATTCCTGTTTATCAGAAAGTGCCCCCATAAAACTTCAAAAGGCGGTGGTAGTATGCGGAGATTTTTAGCGGTTTTATTGAGCCTGCTGGTAGCTTTCAACTTTGTGTGGGTAAAACCTGCTTACGCAAGCATAGATTACAGCATGATCCGCGTTGCGTTGACATCGATGGGGGCCCCCACTTCTATAGATCTATATGTTAACGGCAGCTACACCATTGAAGGCTATCCGGACATCAAGCTGGAAAGCGGCATCAAGTATACGATAGCCCTTGCCAGCGGGAAGCTGCAGCTTAAAAACGGCAGCAGCACATATACTTTGTCCAGCCCCTTCATGTTCAAGCGGGAGGACGGCCACCTGAGGATCTACAACAAGTCCTACGGCTGGAAAAACTACAGAGGGGATATGGAGGTCAGGACCGCAAACGGCGGCATCAGACTGGTGAACCATATAGACATGGAGACCTACCTGTATGGGGTGTTGCCGTTCGAGATGTCCAACAGCTGGCCGCTGGAAGCCCTGAAAGCCCAAGCGGTCGCAGCCAGGACCTATGCCGCCAGGGCCAGGCGTTCAAGCTCATACTATGATGTGTATGACACCCAGGACAGCCAGGTCTATGAAGGCTATGACCCCATATATGACAAATGCATCAGGGCAGTTGACGAGACCAGGGGCCAGGTCCTGATGTACAAGGGCAAGTTTGTCGGTACTTTCTACTCCGCCAGCAACGGCGGCAAGACCGAGGCCTCCAAGAACATATTCGTCGAAGACCTGCCCTATTCCGTGGTAAAAGACGATCCCTACGATGTAAGGAATACTTCCAATACCAGGGCAAGATGGACGGTTACATACTACAAATCCCCTGTGGACAGTAACCTTCAGAACCGGCTGAGACAGCGCATGAAATCATCGCTGAGCTCGAAGGGCTATAGCACCGAAGATTCGGATATCATCATCCTAAGCATAAAGAAGCTATTCTTCGAGCCCCCGAACGAGAGCGGCAGGATAGACAAGGGCTACATCACCGTAGAAGTCAATGCAAGGCACCTGACTTCGCAGTGGTACAAGATCAGTTACCAGGGCGGCGAATACTATGTAGCCAGCTGGCTTGTCACCCTGAACCCCAGCGTGAAGATGCCCGATGGGGGCATCCTCGGGACAGTCAAGACCGAGCAGCTCAATATCAGGAAGGGCCCGGGCACACAGTATGAGAGCATCGGGCTTGTGCCAAAGGGCACCGAGCTGAATGTTATCAGCACATATGATACCATCGAAGAAACCATAAACTTTAATAAAAACAACGCCAGAAGCGTGCTGAACCTGTACAGCCTCCTTGTCTCCCTTGAAGACAGAGGCGATGCCTATGTGCTCAACGGAGGAGGCTGGGGCCATGGAGTAGGCATGAGCCAGTACGGCGCCCAGCAGATGGCAAGGGAAGGCTTCAATTACACTGAGATCCTGGAATTCTATTATCCGACTACCCAGTTGACGCTGTTGTACGGGACCCCGCCGGAAGATCCGGACCAGGGAAGCGACCCGACACCTTCAGCTTCGCCTGAAGCGAGCCAGGACCCGTCCGCTTCACCCTCACCTGATGCATCTGGAGAGCCGACGGTAGATCCTGAACCCACGGAGACTGCATCTCCTACAGCTTCACCCACCGCAGCCCCAACGGCGGAGCCAACGGTACAGCCGACCCAGGCGCCAACTCAGTCGCCGACAGCCAAGCCTACATCGGCGCCTACTCCTACGCCTACGGCTAAACCTACGCCTACTCCGTCACCTACGCCCAAGCCGACACCATCGCCGACGCCTAAGCCAACACCAACACCTACACCCAAGCCGACACCTACGCCTCTGCCAAGCTCGGGCACGGTCAACGCGAGTGTCCTTAATGTCCGCAAGGGCCCCGGCACAGAGTATGCTGTAATATTGCAGCTCAAAAGAGGCGCTGTGGTACAGATCACGGGCGAATCGGGCACCTGGTACAAGATAAAGACGAACAATACCACAGGGTATGTACACAAGGACTACATCACACCGGCAGTCTCGCCCAAGCCGGATCCGGCACCTGCGCCGGTCCCGGATCCCCCGAGCCCGCCGCCTGTAGATCCTGCTCCCCCGCCGAATACGGATACAAGGAAGCTGGGCTATGTAACGGCAAGCAAGCTGAATGTCCGCAGCGGTCCCAGCACGAAGAACCACTCGGTCGGCATGGTCGAAAAGGACACAAGGCTTATCATACTTGGCAAGACCGGTGACTGGTACTCTATAGAATACAACGGCAAGGTAAATTATGTTCACTCCGATTATGTAAAACTGTTAGACGTAACTCTATCGACAGGTACGGTCAATGCAGGCCCCCTCAATGTCCGCACGGGTCCAGGCACCAGCTACAGCAGCGTCGGCCTGGTCCAGAAGGGGACCAAGCTGACCATAACCGGCAAGAGCGGTGACTGGTACAAGGTCCTGTACAACGGGAAAGAGCGCTATGTATCAGCCCAGTACCTCACCGTATCCCAGGCTCCAAAGGAAGATGCGCCCCAGACGACACAGACGGGTACGGTCAACGCAGGCCCCCTCAATGTGCGCACGGGCCCGGGCACCAATTATGCAAGCGTAGGCCTGGTGCAGAAGGGGACCAAGCTGACCATAACCGGCAAGAGCGGCGACTGGTACAAGGTATTGTATAACGGGCAGGAGCGTTATGTATCGGCCCAATATCTCACCGTAACCCAGTCTGGTACAAGCAGGGGAGACCAGGGGTCTGACCAGCTTACCGGTATAGTGACCGCCAGTGTGCTGAATGTCCGCTCCGGCCCAGGCACCGATTACAGCAGAGTGGGCCAGCTCCAGCGCAATAAGACAGTGACGATCACGGGAGTCAGCGGCAAGTGGTACAAAATCAAATATGGCAGCACTACCGGCTATGTACATTCGGACTATATCAAACTGCAATAGAAGACGGCATGATACCGCTTAGCGGTTCAAGCAGCCCCAGGTTCGGACTTCGATGCAAATAAGCGGTTGGGATTGTTTTCCCAACCGCATTTTTTTGCTGAGCAAGCGCCGGATGAGCATTGCATAAACAATATAATGGAGGATTGGATATGTGGGATGTTATTATTGGATACCTGATGGTACCCGGCCAGCAGCTATTGAACCTTCTGGTGTCTATCTTGTTCTCTGTTGCGCTGTCAGCCTTTATAGCAGTCGTATATAAGGCTACCCACAGGGGCATGAGCTATGAGCCTTCCTTATTGGTCACCATGCTGGTGATCGCGCCCATCGTCACCATGGTCATGTTCTTCATCCAGGGCAACCTTGTGCTTTCCCTTGGGCTAGTTGGTTCCTTGTCCATCATAAGGTTCCGCACCCCTATCAAGGACAGCAGGGACATGGTATTCCTGTTCTGGGCAATAGGGGTTGGTCTGGGCTGTGGCACCTACAACTGGACGGTAACGATCGCTGCGACCCTTGCCATATCGCTGGTCGTCATGGTTGCCTTCCTGCTCAGGTACCGGATACCCCTCCAGGGTGAATTCGTACTGGTAGTATCAGGCCGGGGCAGCAGCCTGACATCGGAGATCGAAAACGTGCTCAGGTCATACCAGGTGTATGCCCGGATAAGGTCGCATCAGGCAGAAGAGGACAGGTGGGAGACCGTGTACGAGCTGCAGGCGCCTAAGGCCGACCTGGCAAAGGGACTCGTTGAGGATATAAACAGGCTCGACGGTGTCAAAAAGGTATCGCTCCTGGCACCCCAGCTTGCCCTTCCGGTGTAGAGGTTCGACATGAGAGTAGTAACGCGGCTTGAGCTAAAATACAAGCTGGACATAAAGCAGTATTACCAGGTGCTCCATGCCATAACGCCCTATGTTCGGGAGGACAGGTACACCAGGCTGTCAGGCCATGAAAAGGGCTACTTTGTCCGCAGCCTGTATTTCGATACCTTTGGGTACCTGGCATACAGGGAAAAGGATGACGGAGATTATGGCAGGGTGAAGCTCAGGATCAGGACATATACGGATCAGCCAGATGAATCGGCAAGGCTGTCCGTTGAGTTGAAGACAAAGTCCGGTAACGCCATGTTAAAATACAGTACCTTCGTTACCCTGGCCGAGTACAGGGAGTTCATGGATTCCTGGCATTGGGCCGGGGCGTCAGGCGAGGTTTTTACAGAGTTTGAGCGGCTGGTGCTTCTAAAGGCTTTTCGCCCCAAAACCATCGTGGAATACCGCAGGCAGGGGTTTGAAGCTATAGACGGGTCAGGCCTGAGGCTGACCATGGACCATGGCGTCAGGAGCGCTGCGGGCCGCTGCCTGTTCCAGGAGGGCCTCTTTTTCAAGGAGCACAGCCCTGGTACGGTAGTGTTCGAGATCAAGACAGGCCAGGATGAGCCGGGCTGGCTTTACCGCCTGGTAAAGAAGCTGGGGCTTAAGGCCGTATCAAACAGCAAGTATGCGCAGAGCATCGAAGCATCAGGCTATGAAGTGAAGGCATCCGGCTTATGGCTGCCACAGGCAGATTTCCACAGCCAGCTCAGCGCCAATATAGCCCATAATGCATAGAAGGGGCATATCCCGCCGCACTAGGAGGAGTGCCATGAAGCAGGTCATAGTTATACTCCTTGCAGTTTTGTTGATATCCCTGGCCCTTGGCCTTGGGTATCTTGAATATCATTATTCCCGGGGCCTGTCTGCGTTAGGGCTGATCCGGATCAATGAAATAATGGCGGCCAACGACAGTGCCGCAGCAGATGAGGATGGGGAATATCATGACTGGATAGAGCTTTACAATGACGGAAGCAAGCCTGTCGACCTTTCCGGCTGGTATCTGTCGGACAGCGTGGACATTCTCAAGTGGCAGTTCCCTGAGGGCACGCTGATCGAGGGCAAGGGCCATCTGCTTGTCTTTGCATCGGGAAAGGACCGAAGGAGCCCGGGCGGACAGCTTCATACCAGCTTCAGGCTAAGTACCCTCGGCGAGGATGTCGTGCTGGCGGACACTAACGGGAAGATAGTGGACAGGCTGTATCCTGCGGAGATGCGGTCCAATGTTTCCTACGGCCGTATAACTGACGGGTCCCGGACTCTTGTCTATTTCAGTTCATCCACTCCGGGCACCGGCAACGCAGGCGGCATCGTATGTGAGTCTGTACCGGAGCCGCCTTCATTCTCCCATGACAGCGGCTTTTATGCTAAAGAGTTTTTGCTTGAGCTCTCAACTACCGAAAAGGATGCTGTGATCCGGTACACTTTAGACGGGAGCGAGCCTGACGAGTCCTCTCCTTTATACACGGGACCGATCATGATAAGGGACAGGGAGGGTGAGCCAAACCTCTACAGGGATATACAGACATCCTTGCCCTCATGGCCTGTTTCAGACGCCCCCTCCTTCAAGGGTACGGTAGTCAGGGCCAGGGTGTTCAAGGCAGGCACCGGCCCCGGGGAAACAGCGACCCGGACCTACTTTGTAGCCCCCGAAGCTGACAAAAGGTACAGTCTGCCGGTAATATCCCTGATTACGGATCCTGACAACCTTTTTGACAAGGAAAAGGGTATCTATGTGCCCGGAGCAGTGTTTGAAAGCTGGAGGCTCAAAAACCCCAGGGCCATCATCGGGATGAATACTCCTGCCAACTATCACCAGAACGGGGATGACTGGGAACGGCCCGTTTATGTGGAGTTTTTCGAACCCGGAGGCGCGCAGGTCATCTCACAAAACGCAGGGCTGCGCATACACGGCGGAAGGACTAGCGCCTACCCGCAAAAAAGCCTCAGGCTGTATGCAGGCGCTCAATATGATCCAAAAAGCACATTCGCCCATGAAATATTCAAGGGGCTCACAGCCAGCGCTACCAGGGCTCCCATAACCGAATTCAAAAGGCTTGTGCTCAGGAACTCCGGCAACGACTGGGTAAATACGATGCTTAGGGACAGCCTTATGCAGGCGCTCACTGCCCATACGGACATTGCCACCCAGGGCGGCAGGCCGGCCGTAGTCTTTATAAACGGTGAATTCTGGGGTATCCACATCATCCAGCAAAGACAGGACCGGTTCTATCTTGAAAACCACTACAATGCCGACCCGAACAGGGTCGTGATCCTGGAAGACAACGGCGTCCTGTCGGAGGGCTCGCCAGGGGATGAACAGGCATATTTCGATATGATGGATTTCATCAGAAGCCACGATTTGGCGGACGCCGAAAATTATGTCTATCTGGAGAGCCTGATAGACACGGGCAACTATCTCGACTATTTCATCGCCAATGTTTACTGCAACAACACCGACTGGCCCCATAACAACATCAGGCTCTGGAGGTACAAGGGGGAAGAAGGGGACAGCAGGACATCGCCGTATCTTGACGGGCGGTGGAGATGGATGCTGTTTGACACGGACCTTGGATTCGGCCTTGACCGGGACGTCAGCTTCAATGCCCTGGAATGGGCGACCGCCCGGTTCAACCCGAAAAACGGAGAGGAATGGCCCGGCATGATCATCCGGGGCCTGCTTGAAAATGAAAGCTTCAGGACTGAGCTGGTAAACCGGTTCATGGACCATCTGAACTCCACCTTCAGGACCGATGTAGTGCTGACGGAGATAGACAGGCAGTCTGCCCTTATCGCCACTGTCATACAAGAGCACCTTGATAGGTGGAACCTGCTTGGCAGGTCCAGGGACAGGTGGCTTGATAATGTAGAAGTGCTGCGGGATTTTGCCAGAGAGCGGCCTGCATTCCTCAAACAGCACCTTGCCGGCATGTTCGGCCTTGGTGAAACGGCGACAGTCACGGCAGTGAACGAGGATCCCAAAGGCGGTTATATACGGGTCAATTCCCTTGACATAAATAAAAATACCCCCGGCGTGCTTGACGAAGCAAGCTGGACCGGGGAGTATTTCACCGGTGTTCCTATAACTGTCAGCGCCCACCCCTATCCTAGCTACAGGTTCGCGGGATGGACCTTACTTTCGGGCGGCCCGGCTGATGACGGTTTGGACTCTGCAAGGGATACCTTGATCCTGACCCTTGACGGAGACCTGTATATCGCAGCCGCCTTTGTTCCTGTGTCGCCTGCAAGAGCTATAGTCTCAGGCGCTGTGATCGTCCTAATGACCCTATCTGCCCTGTTGACTCTTTATGCCCTCTTAAGGCAGATGCCCTTCTTCAGGAGATCAATTTTCAGGGGATACAGAGGGTGAGGGTTCGACCTCATCCTTCCCGTATATGAACTCATGCAGGAGCTGCTTATTTTTCTCCATGTCGGGCACCAGGACCATCATGCCGTTGATCGTTTGATCGGTATATGCCCCGTTGGCAGGCAGCCTGAACTGTTCGATCTCGCTGGTGCTGAAGCCTATCATGGCTATAGCCAGATCGATTATCTCGGTCTTGCTCAGGCTGGTTTCGACCTCGGGCAGGATCTTTGCTACCAGGCCGGGTATCCTGGAGACGCCCATTTGCTTCCCTTTTTTAAAGAGCTCGTCCAGCACTTTCCGCTGGCGTGCGGTACGGTCAAAGTCGCCGTTGCCTACGGAACGTATGCGGCAGTAGGATACAGCCTGCCTGCCGGACAGGACCTGAAGGCCGGGCTCAGTCAAAAGGGGGGTCTTTTTGCCGTCCTTGTGTATTTTATCAAGCTCCTTGATAAATTTGTTTATGTGCTTGATTTCCTTCTGCTTGACATCGATGGGGACGCCCCCGACCTCATCTATTATCATCTCCAGTGAAAAGAAGTCTACGGAGATATAGTCCGTTATGTCCATGTTGAAGTTGGTGTTAACCGTTTTCAAGGCCAGGGAAGGTCCGCCGAATATATAGGCAGTATTTATCCTGTTGTCTTTTTTGCCGGGGATGGGAACATACATATCCCTCATAAGAGAGGTTACCTTGACGGTCTTGTTCTTCTTATCGATACTGGCTATCATCATGCTGTCCGATCTGCTTTGCTCGTTTCTGTGCCGGTTGTCGGTGCCAAAGAGCATGATGTTTATCACACCCGTCTCATTGGAGTTCGGCGCTCCAGGGCCTATCCCTATATCTGACGGGTCTTCTATGGGATTGCCGGTATCAGGATTCACCACAGGCTTTTCCTGGACCATGTCAAGCAGTCGGTAAATATATATGCCAGTCCCTATGAGCACAGCCAGTAAGACTGACAAAAGGACTACCAGGACTTTCTTCATTGTTTATGCCTCCATTTTCAAAGCAAGCTATCAGAGTTTGCATATATAGTGACTTATTTATTATATACCATGAGATATATTAGTCAACATTTCTTTGATCACAGCACCTTGTGTTCTACACTTCTGATTCCATGACGCCTGTTTATATATTATAGTATAAGGGTATAACTACCTTGTAAGGTAAGGGAGTGATCGAAGTGGGCAGCAGATTCTTCATCATAACAGTTTTCCTGCAGGGCATGGCTTCCTTTCTGTCGCCCTGTGTCCTGCCGCTGATCCCTGCCTATATGACCTACCTGACAGGACGATCACTGGAAGCTGTGACCCAGGACAGGATGGCACAGAAAAGCCTGGTTCTAAACTCCCTGGCATTTGTGCTGGGCTTTTCAGTGATATTTGTTCTGATGGGGGCTGCTGCGACCAGGGTCGGGAGCTTTCTTCTGAGACACCAGTATACCATACGTAAGGCAAGCGGAGTGGTGATAATACTCTTTGGCCTCTTCCATACCGGCCTTCTGCCGGTCAGGCTCCTGAACTATGAGCGCAGGCTCAACATAAGGCCTGCAACGCCCGGATTCCTGCCTTCCCTGCTGATCGGGGCGGGCTTCAGCATCGGGTGGACGCCCTGCATTGGCCCTGTGCTGGCCTCGATACTGATCCTTGCTGCAAACTCCAGGACCCTGGCTGCCGGCATCCTGTACCTGGCAGTATACGCCCTGGGGCTGGGGATACCCTTTTTGGTGCTGGCCTTTGGTGCCAGGTATCTGTTAAAATATCTGAAGGCAGTATACCGGTATATGAGCATAATAAAGGTGATAAGCGGCATAATCCTCATTATTACTGGTTTCATGATCTATTTCAATATATTTTCCCTGTTGGCCTACTAAAAATCAAGGCCATAAAACTGAGCACGGGATGTGATAACATTGCTTAAAAGGATCGGAGCTAAAAAGCTGGCTGCCCTCTTGCTCTTTTTGGTGATGGCAGGAGCTGCAGGCTGCGCCGCCTATCCGGGGGACGAAACCGGAGCGACGGCAGAGCCGGGCCAGGAGCATGAAAGCAAGGAGACCCAAAGCCCGGACAGAGGTCTTGAGAATGATCTAAAGCTACTTGAAGGCTATTATTACCTTCAGCTCAATGAGCCTATAGTCGATTTCGAGCTTGAGAGTCTGGACGGCGGGACTGTAAGGCTCTCAGACCTCAAGGGTCAGGTCGTGATACTGAATTTCTGGGCTACCTGGTGCCCTCCCTGTCGTGAGGAAATGCCCCATTTCCAGGAGTTTTACGAGAAATACAAGGACAAGGGCGTAACTGTGCTGGCGGTCAACCCCAATATAGTGGAGAACAATGGATTCAACGACAGCGAGGGAGCAAAGCGCAAGGCCAGATCCTTTATCGAGCAGGAAGGCTATACCTTCCCGGTGCTGGTGGACGCAGACAATTCAGCCTGGTATGTGTACCAGCAGAGGGGGATACCGGCCAACTACGTGATCGACGCAAACGGCATGATCAGATTCCTCAAACCAGGGGCGTTTATTAGCCTTGAGGAGATAGTGGCCTTTGCAAAGGCTGCCGGGGCTGGGATAGACTGAAGGTCAAAGCCGGATTTTAGTCTGCGGACGAGCCAGAGCTGCCGGCGGACGTATTGCGAAATAAAGACGTATGAAATAGAGTCGTATGAAGAGACAAGGACGGATGTGGTATGGAGATCGGACTGAAGGAGTTTGAACGCATAGACGATCTTCAATTCAAGGGCCTTAAGATTATTCAGGATCCAAGGAAGTTCTGCTTCGGGACGGATGCAGTCCTCCTGTCGCATTTTGCCGGCGTGAGAAGGGGCGATGTGGTCGCAGACCTGGGTACCGGTACAGGCATCATACCCATATTGCTGGCGGGAAGATCAGAGGATGCCAGGATAACAGGCCTCGAGATCCAGGCAGATATGGCTGAGATGGCCCGGCGCAGCGTAGAGCTGAACGATCTGCAGGACAGGGTGAAAATCATGGAAGGTGATCTGAGGAAGGCCCCTGAGCTCCTGGGGAGGAACAGGTATACCCTGGTGGTTTCCAACCCGCCCTATAAAAAAAGCGGGAGCGGCAAGGTCAACCCCAGCGACTCCATAGCTGTTGCCAGGCATGAGATCCTGTGTACCCTGGAGGATGTGGTCGAAGCGGCCTCCATTCTTCTGGTCCCGTTCGGCAGGTTTGCCATGGTGCATCAGTCGGACCGGGTGGCCGATATCATCTGGGCTATGCGCAGATCCAGCCTGGAGCCCAAGCGGATCCAGATGGTCCATCCCCGGCCGCAAAAGCCGCCTAACCTGGTCCTGATAGAGGCTGTGAAGCACAGCAGGCCTCACCTCAAGTGGCTGCCGCCCTTGTATGTATATGATGAAAACGGCCAATACACTGAGGAGCTGATCGAAATATACCATATGAAGCCAAAAGACCTCTCACTATGACTGCAAAGGATGATCAGGATGGACAAAGCAGGCAGGGGGATACTGTACCTTTGCACTACCCCGATAGGCAACCTGGAGGATATCACGCTCAGGGTGCTGAAGGTCCTGAATGAGGTTGATTTCATCGCCGCGGAGGATACCCGGCATACGCTGAAGCTGCTCAACCACTATGATATTTCAAAGCCACTCATAAGCTACCATGAGCACAGCCGGCGGGAAAAGAGCATGGAGATAATAGCCCTGCTCAAGGAAGGGAAAAACGTTGCCTACTGCTCCGATGCCGGCATGCCGGGCATATCGGACCCGGGGGCTGACCTTATCCGTCTGGCCCGGGATGAAGGGATTCAGGCAACCGTCCTGCCGGGGCCTTCTGCATCGCTGACAGCCCTGGTACTGTCGGGCCTGCCCACGGAGAGGTTCGTGTTTGAAGGCTTTCTGCCCAGGGACAAAAAGCAAAGGGTCAAAAGGCTTGACCGGCTTGCCCGGGAAGAACGGACCATCATCCTGTATGAGGCCCCCCATCGCGTAAGGCAGACCATCAAGGACCTGTACAGCCATCTGGGAAACAGGCGTATTTCCATTGTTCGGGAGCTTACCAAGCTGCATGAGGAAGTCCTCTCCACGAGTCTGGAAGAAGCGACTGCCTACTATGACGACAAGGCTCCCCGGGGAGAGTATGTCCTGGTGCTGGAAGGACGCAGCCCGGAGTCAGACCTTGAAGAGGACAGGGCCGGCTATGCCGGTATCAGTATAGAGGACCACATCAGGCGGTATATGCAGGCCGGTATGACCAAAATGGAAGCGGTCAAACAGGCGGCCAGGGACAGGGGGCTCCCAAAAAGCGAGGTCTATGCTGTGAGTATAGAAATGGATAAGGGCAAAATAAAGAGCGGATCAGAAGATGTAAAATAGATATGGTTTATAAGCTGCATATAAAAAAAAGAGCTGTCTCATTTGCTTGTTGAGACAGCTCTTACATTACACATCCATAAAGAATGCTTTTGACCTCACTACTAGCGAGTCGGCCTTACCTGTTGGCCATTTCAGCCAGACAATTCTTGCAGATGTTCTTGCCCTTGTACTGAACAACGTCGCGGGCATCATCGCAGAATATGCAAGCAGGTGCATATTTCTTGAGTATTATATGTTCTCCGTCAACATATATCTCCAGGGCATCCTTTTCTTCGATGTCCAATGTCCTCCGAAGCTCTATCGGAATAACTACCCTGCCTAATTCGTCAACTTTACGGACGATTCCTGTAGATTTCATCCTTCTCCCCCCTCTTATACAAAATTCGACAACTTCCTACGGAATATAGTTTACCAATAATTGAAATATAAGTCAACCTTTTTTAATAAAAAAATTATATTTTTTTCAAAAATCTTTGCTGTTTGCATAAACCCTTATATTTTGGTCTACAGGAGGTAAAAACCTCATATTAATGTAAACAGGACAAAGAAAGGGTGAGCCTATGGTAAACACGGTCTGGATTATCCTGATACTGGCCGGCATCCTGGCAGCGATCCCGGCGGGAAACATTGAGGCTGTCACCCAGTCGGCATTTGACGGTGCAAAGCAGGCAGTGGAGCTCAGCTTCGGCCTGATCGGCATATATGCCCTGTGGCTTGGCCTCATGAGAGTGGCCGAAAAAGCCGGCCTGGTAAAGGCCTTATCCTCCAGGATGGCTCCGGTCATGAAGGCCCTATTTCCTGAAGTACCGGCGGGCAGCCCCGCCATGGGAGCCATGGCCATGAATATAATAGCAAACATGCTGGGCCTTGGCAACGCGGCAACTCCTTTGGGCATCAAGGCGATGAAGGAGCTAAGAGAGCTCAGTCATGACAAGGAGACGGCAACCAACGCAATGTGCATGTTCCTGGTCATCAACACCTCCTCTGTCCAATTGATACCAACCACTGTGATAGCCTTACGGTCTGCGGCGGGATCCGCTAACCCGACTGAGATAATTGGTACGGCCTTGATCGCTACCGCATGTTCGACGCTTGCCGGTATCATTTCAGTATTTATTTTAAGACGATACTATTAGTTGTGTTAATATATATAAACAATTTTTTACCTGTATAACTAAAATTTTAAATAAAATTTCAATAACTGGCTGGGGGAATATAAAATGGTGGCAGTGCTGAAAACAGTGTCGGTTTTTGCCATACCGGCCTTTATCGCCTTTATCCTCATATACGGGCATATGAAGGGGGTCGCGGTATACGAAACCTTTGTGGAGGGTGCCAAGGAAGGACTGACTACAGCCTTCCGTATCATACCTTATCTGGTGGCGATGTTTGTAGCTATCGGTATGTTCAGGTCATCAGGCGCTATGGAGTTCGTCATTAAAATCGTGTCGCCGGTATTGGGCCTTATAGGGCTGCCGCCCGAGGTCCTGCCCCTGGTGATAATGCGGCCCATGTCCGGGGCAGCATCCACCGGGCTGCTTGCAGAGCTTTTCAAGGTTTATGGCCCGGACTCCTTTATCGGTCGTACGGCTTCAACGGTTATGGGATCCACCGAGACCATATTCTACACCCTTTCTGTTTATTACGGATCAGTCGGGGTTAAAAATATCAGGTATACCCTGGCAGCGGGGCTCCTGGCGGATGCGGCGGGGATATTGGCCGCTGTGGCCGTGTGCACCATGTTTTTCGGGAGATGATCATCCCCTTGCCGTCATGAGTGACTTTTATGCATGACATGTGGTATAATCTAAAAAACAACAAGATGGAGGCAACTTATGAGGATCAGCGTATACGCTACTCCTGACAGCATTATGGAGAGGGACCTGAAGGAGCAGGCAGTAGTTGTAATCGATGTGCTCAGGGCGACCAGCACCATGATCACAGCCCTGTACAACGGATGCAAGGAGGTCATACCTGTCAAGGAGATCGAAGAAGCAATCAATATGTCCAAAAACTATGACAAGGATGCATATTTGCTCTGTGGCGAGCGCAATTCACAGCCGATCGAAGGATTCCATCTGTCCAACTCCCCACTGGAATACAAGAGAGAGACAGTGGAGGGCAAGACCATATTGTTCACCACCACCAACGGTACCCGGGCCATGAAGATGACTTC
>JAKPIB010000032.1 GCA_029549985.1 Bacillota bacterium | reverse complement strand
ATTTCCTGTATAATGAATTCCATAAGAGTATCTTCCTTTCTGTGATTCTTGTGGTTCTTTATCAAATTACATGATATCACAGGGAGATACTCTTTTCTTTTATTTCTTAATTTTTTCCCATAGTAATTTTACACTAACCTTTTTATGACTTAAGGTCAGGCTGTTGATGTCGACGAGCCTGACAGCTCCCCTGCTCCTCCGTCTCCAGGCGCCGTCGATCCTGTCAATGCAAAAATTCTTCTTGGGTGACATATGTGCAAATTCCTTGCTGTTTATCATGATACCAGTGTGGGTGATGATGTCCCTGCTTATGGCAAAATAGACCAGATCCAAGGCTTGCAGCTCATAATAGGATACGCTTCTCGCCGGAAGCTTTCTGATGCTCCGTATAAGCCTCAATGGGTCGGTTTTGTACCAGTCCTCTTCTATTTCCCTGCCATCATCGTTAGGCAGGTGGATGCCATATTCCTTGTAGAACATGATCACAAAGCCAAGACAGTCCAGCCCTTTCAAAGACCTGCCGTTGTGCACAAAGGGTACATTTTTGTATTTCTCAAGCCTGCGCCTGATATCAGCCTCAAGTTCAGTCAGTTTCATATAGACCTCCGTTACTGCTAAATATAAACACATAACAGCATATGCAGTATATAGAAATATGTTAAAGTTTTCGCTCAACATTAAAGCATACTTGTGCCTGAAAGCTGTAAAAAAACCAAAATAGAGAATGAAAAATGTGTTTTTTTATGATATTGTATATCAGAGGTTAAAATCAGATTGGAGGTCAACAACTGTGTCGGTGCTGGGTTTTGATAACAATAAATACCTCAGAGAGCAAACCACTGAAATATTGAAACGTGTCGAAAAGTTCGACCATAAGCTTTATCTCGAGTTCGGAGGCAAGCTGTTCTTTGATTATCATGCAGCCAGGGTACTGCCCGGCTATGATCCCAATGTCAAGATAAGGCTGCTGCATCAGCTAAGGGATGAAGCAGAGATCATCCTTTGCATCCATGCTGGTGATATAGAAAAACGCAAGATACGAGCCGATTTCGGAATTACATATGAGATGGACGTACTCAAGCTTATAGACAACTTAAGAGCCTGGGGGCTGGATGTGGCTGGGGTCATCATCACCCGCTACAAGGACCAGCCGGCAGCTGCTCTTTTTAAAAACAGGCTGGAGCTAAGGAATATAAGGACATATGTCCACAGGCCGACACCAGGCTACCCTACTGATATTAATGCGATAATCAGTGAAGATGGCTTTGGAGCAAATGAGTATATCGAAACCACCAAGCCCCTTGTGATAATCACAGGCCCCGGGCCGGGCAGCGGCAAGCTGGCGACATGCCTATCCCAAATGTACCATGACAACCGCAGGGGCATAAAAAGCGGATATGCCAAATTCGAAACCTTCCCTATCTGGAACCTGCCTTTGAAGCATCCTGTAAATGTTGCATATGAAGCTGCGACTGCCGATATCAGAGATCTTAATGTCATCGATCCCTTCCACCTGGAGGTTTATGGAGAGACGGCCGTCAATTACAACCGGGATGTCGAGATATTCCCTGTGCTCAAAAGGATTCTCGAAAGGGTGTCCGGTGAGCAGGTGTACCAGTCACCCACGGATATGGGAGTCAACAGAGCCGGATTTGGGATAATTAACGATGATGTGGTGAGAGAAGCTGCCAAGCAGGAGATAATAAGGCGGTACTTCTGGTACAGGAGCGAATATGCCAAAGGCTTTTGCGACAAGGAAGCCTTGTCCAAAATGGATCTGCTGATGGAGGATTTCAAGCTCGTGCCGGAAGACCGCAGAGTCGTCATCCCGGCCAGGGAGATTACAGCAAAAACGCATAACAGCAATGGCTGCAGCGTTTTGCACGGAGCGGCTATCGAGCTCAAGACAAAGGAACTCGTGACAGGCAAGAGCTCACAGCTCATGCACGCTGTCTCAAGCCTGATATTGAATGCGATCAAGGTCGTGACAGGGATACCTGACAATATACACTTGCTGTCGCCCAATATAATAGACTCCATAAGGAGCCTGAAGAGAAAGGAACTAAATGAGAAGCACGCCAGCCTCAATCTTGAGGAGACCCTAATTGCCCTCAGCATCAGTGCGACAACGAATCCGACTGCACAACTGGCAATGACAGGACTTAAGGAGCTGCGCGGCTGCGAACTGCATTCTACCCATATACTGCCGTCATCAGACCAGTCAGCCCTGCAAAAGCTGGGTATCCATGTTACATGTGACCCGAATTTCCCGTCTGATGAGCTGTATTTAGTTTGAGTTTATCTCCCTGACGATACTTTTGTATTCATCATATGAGTATAAGGCATTCAGATACTGCAGCAGGGCGTTGACTGAGATCCTCGAAGGCAGGCCCAGGAGATCAAGCATTTTCTGCCTTCGCAGGCTGCTGCAGTCTGTCCCGTAGAACCCGTCAGAGTATAGGTCCAACCGGGTGATCCTGGGCCCAGGACTGTTATCAGCCTGGTTGCATCCAGCCTTCAGCAAGGCATCGGCGATGATCTCTTGTGACATGCCTTCGACACCCAGGATGCCCTCTTTGCCCGGTTGGCTTTTTCTGCGTTCCTTGCCCTTTATTTCAGGTATATATGCATGCTTTACATATTCTGCAGGGATGAATGATTTGATATGGTTTCTGATCATGAAACCTGCCCGGTCCGAGTCGGTCAGGATCACAAGCCCTTGCTTTTCCGCCAGTTGCCGCAAGAGCCTTTTCTTTCCCTCATCACCAATTATGGAAAAGCCGTCCGTAGGCAGGATCACAGCCTCTACGAACTGCTCCAGCTTCATTTTGTCGTATATGCCCTCAACGATAATTGCTTCCTTTATCCTTAGCATGTCAGCCCTCGTTACTCTGATATCACTGATACATTATAACACAAAAGGTTTTTATATTATTTACACTTTTGTTATTTAAATTATTAAAGAGTTATAGTATAATATCACGAAAAGCAATAATCATATACTTCTCTTTATTTATTATCCTTAGTTTGTTAAAATATAGACAATGTATGTTGTCACGGTAAGGAGGATTTGTATGGATAGGGTTTACAATTTCTCAGCAGGTCCCTCTATGCTTCCCCTTCCTGTCCTGGAGAAAGCACAGAAGGAGTTGACCAATGCCAGAGGCACAGGTATGTCGGTCATGGAGATGAGCCATCGGTCCAAGGCATACCAGGAGATAATCGATGAGGCTGAAAGACTCCTGCGAGAGCTGATGGAGATTCCGGACAACTATAAGGTCCTTTTCCTTCAGGGAGGAGCTTCCACTCAGTTTTCAACGGTCCCGCTGAACCTCTTTTCAAAAAGCAGAAAGGCTGACTTCGTCAATACCGGGATGTGGTCCAAGAAAGCGATAGCTGAAGCCAAGCGGTACGGAACCGTCAACATCGTTGCATCCTCCGAGGACAAGACATTCAACTATATACCCAGGCTGGACAAAGAGAAGTTCTCAAAGGATGCTGACTTCTTCCATATTACAATAAACAACACCATATACGGCACCAGATATACTACCATTCCCGATACGGGCGATGTGCCCCTTGTCACCGACATGTCATCCAGTATACTGTCACAATACTATGATGTGAGCAAATTCGGACTTATCTATGCCGGTGCCCAAAAAAATATCGGCCCGGCAGGGCTTACGGTAGTCATCATAAGAGAGGATCTCATCGGCAATGCCATGGAGTTCACGCCGGTCATGCTAAACTATAAGACCCACGCCGAGAACGGCTCAATGTACAATACCCCGCCAACCTTCGCCATCTATATCGCAATGCTCGTATTCGAATGGCTGAAGGAGTTTGGCGGTATACCGGCCATTGAACAGTACAATATCGAAAAGGCGAAGATACTGTATGATTTCCTCGACAACTCCAGCCTGTTCAAAGGAACGGTAGTCCCGGAAGACCGATCCTTGATGAACGTGCCCTTTATCCTGCCAACTGAGGAGCTCAACAAGAAATTCATCAAGGAAGCAGAGGCAGCAGGGTTCGTCAACCTGGCCGGCCACCGCTCCGTTGGAGGCATGAGGGCGAGCATATACAACGCAATGCCAATAGAAGGCGTTTTAGCGCTGGTTGAGTTCATGAAAAAGTTCGAAACTGAAAACAATTAAAAGTGGTACGGGAGTAATGCATATGTATAACATAAAGCTTTTAAACAATATCTCTGATGTAATATATGAAAACCTGCCAAGGGACAAATACAATGTCGGGCATGAGGTCGACAACGTCCATGGAATAATAGTCCGAAGCGCTAATATGCATGAGGAAGCGCTGCCGGAGACACTTCTTGCCATTGCAAGGGCCGGCGCCGGGGTCAATAATATCCCTGTCGACAAATGCACTGAGAACGGCATCGTGGTTTTCAACACCCCGGGTGCTAATGCAAATGCCGTCAAGGAGCTGGTGCTGGCCGCCCTGCTGCTGTCATCGAGAAAAATTTATCAGGGCATTACCTGGACAAAGACCCTTAAAGGCAACGGAAACGATATACCCAAGCTGATAGAAAAAGGCAAGTCCAATTTCACCGGGCCGGAGCTTCTTGGCAAAAAGCTTGGTGTTATAGGTCTTGGTGCCATAGGGGTCCGGGTTGCCAATGATGCCAGGGCAATCGGCATGGATGTGACAGGCTATGATCCTTTCATATCTGTCCAGGCTGCCTGGGGTCTGTCAAGGGAAGTGCACAGGGCGGAAAGCCTGGATGCCCTGCTGGCAGAATCGGATTACCTGACCCTCCATATCCCCCTACAGGAGGATACCAGGAACTTCATCAACAAAGATACCCTGAGCAAGATGAAAAAGGGTGTCAGGATCCTGAACTTTGCAAGAGGCGAGCTGGTCGATACCGAAGACTTACTGGAGGCCCTGAAGGACGGGACAGTAAGCTGCTATGTAACGGATTTCCCCAATGAACGCCTGCTTGATATGGACAATGTCATACCTATCCCCCATTTGGGCGCATCCACTCCTGAGTCCGAGGACAACTGCGCCTATATGGCATCGGCCCAGCTCCGGGATTTTCTTGAATCCGGCAATATAGTGAACTCTGTTAACTTCCCGTCATGTGAGATGCCAAGGAATGGCCATGTACGCATAACTATAGCCCACAAGAACATCCCCAATATGGTCGGCCAGATCACCTCGATCCTAGCCAGGCACAATATAAATATTATGAATATGGTGAATAAGAGCAAGAAAAGCGCCGCCTATACTATTATTGACATAGAAGGCAGCCTGCCCGGGGAAGTGCCCGGTTTGATAAATGGAATTGACGGCGTGACCAGAGTAAGAGTGATCAAGTAAGCAAGCAGGAAACTAAAGTCAAGGGGCTGACTCATCATCGGAGTCAGTCCCTTGTTTGGGATTGTTCATAGGCCTTTATGGCAATAAAAATACACTCAACGTTCTGAAAATGCTGAGTGTTTAGAATCCATCATTTTTCATATACCAGGCACATCACGGCTTCATCAGAGAGATTCTCTCCTGATGATCTCAGAACGCAGTATAGTCAGGCTTGAAGCCTCCTTGTCGTTCATGATGTCCAGCAGGGCTTTGGCTCCGCACCGCCCCATATCATATAGGGGCAGCTCAACGGCTGTCATGCTGGGCCTGCTCAATTCATGGAATATCGAGGTCCCCAGAGAGGCAACATAAAGGTCACCGGGCACCTTGATACCAAGCTCTGCCGCTATTTTCAGGCAGTAAAACCCGTATCTCGGGCTACCCGCCACTATGCCCTGAGGCCTTATGTCGCTATTTAAAAGGCCTGCTATGGTTTCCTTTATCATCTCATCATTGAAGGGGCATAAGAACAGGCCGCAGTTGGTCAAGCCTCCTGACGATACGGCATCCTCGAAGGCCTTTAGCCTGGGGTCTGTCTTATTTATCCAAAGGGGGCCTGTATAGGCGAGCCGGACCGCTCCCTTTGCCTTGAATGCTTCTATCAGCTCAGGCAAACGTTCCAGATGATCAGTGCCTACCTCGTGAGAATCCTTCCCGGAAGCATGGGAGTCGATTATTACATATGGTATGCCGCTCTTGTTCAGCTCATCTTTGAAATCATCGCTTACCATGGCCAAAGCGAAGATTATCCCGTCAAATCTGTTGGTATTGTAATACTCCAATATCTCATTGTTGAATGATTCTTCGGATTTGTTGAACAGCAGGGTGATGGCATAGTTGGACAGCTGGAGCTCATCCTTGATGCCCTCCAGCATTTTCATAAAGTTGTAGTTGGTGACGCTCCGGTCGGTGATAACGCCTACAGCCATCGATTTGTTCAGCTTCATCCCACGTGCCATATAGCTGGGATGATAGTTCAGCTTTTTTACTGCATCCAAAACGGCCTGGCGTGTCTCAGGCTTTATTTTGACGTTTTTTGTATTGTTGAGCACATAGGAAACCGTTGCCTGGGAAACACCGGCTTCACGCGCAACATCCTTGCTCGATACGCGCTTTTTTCTCATAATCTCACCTGCCAGGCTAATCGTATAGCCGTTTTCATTCTACACGCTGCCATTCTCCTTGTCAAGAAAAGGATAAGTGAGCATAATTATCGTTCATACGGTCAAAATAACATTAACAAAATCAAACAGGAAGGAGTCCAAACAATTGGCATCAAAGGATAAGTTAAGAAGGCAAGCAGATCAGGGACAGGATGAGCATCCTGATTTCTATAACGATCAGCTTGGTGAGAACGCTACTGAGTATTTTGGCGAAGAGTACGACAACAAAAGAGACAAAAGAAGAAAATGAGTAATCAAGGCATGATATGCATCATGCCTTGATCATTTCTTATGCTGTCTACCAGGTATTGATATTATAGGTTTGTCTCCTGCCCTTTAGGTGTATTGCGAGCTTCAAGGTGTATTTACCAGGCAGGATCAGGAACTCGTCATGTATGGTCCTGTTCCATCCGTTGTCGCCGCCAAGCCCTGAATGCCGGCAATCGATATTCAGGAATATTTCATTGCGGGGCTTCAGCTCGTGATCATGTATGGCAGCGGCATAGTCGCTGACACTATTGCGGTGAACGTCAAAATGTATAAGCTCTGCCCCTTCGACAGTGAATCCCCATCCTTCTCTGTCTGTCAGCGATAGCCATCTGACATCTTCCTTCCCGCCGCATTCTACCGGCACAATAAACGAGAAATGCTGCTCATCAACGGTGCTGTGGTACAGACCTACCAGTGCACTTCGTTTCCTGTCACAATAGTTTTCATGGGGACCCCTGCCATACCAGGCAAGCTCACTCAGGTCCTCCGGCACATTCAGAGTCATCCCTACCCTGGGGAGAGACGGCACGGCCCCGGATATATCTGACTTGTTTTCTACCAGAATGGTCCCTACGGGATATATCATGTAGGTGGTTTGAGTCGAGATCATGCATTTGCCTTCATGATAAAGGTCAGCTGCCGTTTCCACCCGCACCGCTTTGGCATCGGTCATGCCGGCCTTGCAGTACTTAACCCTTCTTTCAAGCCTGTCGAGTCCGGCTGATTTCCAGTCATAGGCAACGGCGTTCTTATCCCTCTGTCCTTCGTCAATACCAGTAGGTGCCCTGAAGAAATTCTCTTTCGCCAGGCTGTTCAGAATAATTCGGCCGTTCTTCCTTAAATCCTTCAGGACCCCTTCCCGCTTGTCGATCTCGAAAGATATGCTGTCATTCGAGACTACCAGCTTACTGTCCGATTCCTCAAGGACGAAGTCACTGCCTGCAGCTTCAACATAAATATCAGTACATAGCTGGTCTGCTTCCTTTCTGCCTGTCTGAAGCGCAAATTGATCCCGATAGATCTCATATCCTGCTGGTGCCCAGACTATAGGGTATTTCAGCTTGACATAAACATTTATGAAATACTCTGATCTGCAGTCAAGACCGGTGGGATCCACAGGTATATCAAGCTGCTCTGACTCACCGGCCTGGGCACTGAGCTCATCGACCCAGCCCTGGGTGACAGTCATACCATCCTTTATAAGTTCCCAGCTAACATAGAGATGCTCAAGGCTTAGAGAGTGGTAGCGGTTCTCAAGGATCAGGATCCCCTTATTAAGGTCGAAGGGCTTGATGCGGACTGGTGCCTGTATGTTTTTGATCTCCATTGCACCTGGCTTAGGTGTCAGATCAGGAAGTACCACCCCGTTCAGGCACATATCCGGTACAGGGTCGACCACAGGTTCGTCAAAGTCACCCCCATATGCCCAGTAGGTCTGCCCGTCCTCCGCACGCCTGGTTATGGCCTTGTCGGCCCAATCCCAGACGAATCCCCCCTGGAACCTGGGATATTTCTCAACGTAGTCCCAGAACTTATAGAAGTTGCCGTTGCTGTTGCTCTTGGAATAAGCATATTCACACATGATCATAGGCCTTAAGTCGCGGGTGTCGTTCATGACCTCATCGACCCAGCCAAGCCAGGGATACATGGGAGCCCTTATGTCAGAAACCAGCTTGTCTGGATCCCCGCTCTCATATTGGACAGGCCTGGTCTTGTCATAGAAACGGATCCAGCCTGCCATTGCAGCATGGTGCATGCCCACGGACGACTCATTGCCCAGTGACCAGATGATCACGGAAGGATGGTTTTTGTCCCGCATGACCATTCTTACAGCCCTGTCTAAATACGCTGCTGCCCAGTCGGGATCCTTTGACAGAAGCCCTTCAATACCATGGGTCTCAAGATTGGCCTCATCAACAAGATAGATCCCAAGCTCATCGCATAGATCATACCATCTCGGATCGTTCGGGTAATGGCTTGTCCTGACAGCGTTGAAGTTAAGGCGCTTCATGGCTATGATCTCATCACGCATGCGCTCATATGATACGGCCCGCCCCGTATCCGGATGGTGTTCATGGCGGTCCACCCCTCTGATCACAAGCCGCCTGCCGTTTAGCAGCAGTATCCCGTCCCTTGATATCTCGACTCTCCTGAACCCTATCCTGCAGCTTTCATAGTCGATAGGATTGCCTTCAGGATCTATCAGGGTCATAAGCAGGGTATACAGGTAGGGTGTTTCAGCGGTCCATTTCCTGGGTTTTTTTATATCCAGAGCAAACAAGGCTGCCCCATCCTCGGGTATATGCCCGGTCCTTTTGTACATAGGTGTCTTTGCAGCTATCGGCTGTGTCTCAGGCTTGATAATGTCCTGGCCGCTGTCATCCAAAAGCCTTATCTTTATATTGTAATCATAATAGTTCTTTGCTTTGTTGACATAGCAATAAAGGACCAGCCTGCCGTCAGTATAATTGTCATCCAGGGTGGATACGACCTTAAAATCCCGGATATGTACTAAGGGCTTGGCATATATCTTGACCGGCCGGTGAATGCCGGACAGGTGCCAGTAGTCCTGGTCCTCCAGATACGATCCGTCGCACCAACGCATGACCTGCACCGCTATTATGTTGGTGCCGGTCTTGACATAAGGAGTTATGTTGAACTCGGCGCTCAGCTTGCTGTCCTGTGAATACCCCACCTTGTCTCCGTTTATCCACAGATAAAAGGCTGACTCGACTCCGCCGAAATTGATGTAAACATTGCGGCCGCTAAAGTGTTCTGGCAGCTCAAATTCAGTTATATAGCAGCCCGTCGGATTGTCCGCGGGGACAAAGGGAGGCCTGATCTCATTCTTCCCGTCATCAAAGGGATACCTGATGTTGGTGTATATAGGTATACCATGCCCTTGTATCTCCCAGTTGCCCGGGACCTCGATCTCGCTCCAGTCAGACGCATCATAGCTCTCTGCGCTGAATCCTTCCGGTACTGATTCTGGGTTTGGAAAGAGCCGGAATCTCCATCTTCCGTCAAGGCTTAAGACATACCTTGATGAATCCCTGTTGGCTGATGCAGCCTGGTCTTCGCTTTCATAGGCACCCAGGGGAACATGCATAGGTTCCCGGTTGATCTGCAGCACATGATGATTTTCCCAGTCATTGAACATAATCACCCTGACCTCCTAAAAAAAGAACCCTCTGGCTGGCAGAAGGTCCTTGTTAATTCTTAAAGCTTGAATGAGCTTTTCAGAGCTGTGATTCTGTTGAATACCAGCTTGTCTTTTTTTGTCAGCTTTGGATCCGTATTGAAGTACCCGACTCTGATGAACTGATATTTCTGGTGGGGTGCAGAGTTTTTGATGCTCGGCTCTGCAAGCCCGTTCAAAATCTCCAGGGACCTTGGGTTGACTTTTTCCAGGAATGGCTTGTCGTCATCCTCGTCATCGTCCTCCAGGATCAGGGGCTCATAAAGCCTGAACTCTACTGGGATAGCATCCTTTGCACTTACCCAGTGTATCGTACCCTTGACCTTTCTGCCTGTAAAGCCTGATCCGCTTCTGGTCTCGGGATCGTAAGTGCAATGGAGCTCGACTATATTGCCGTCCTTGTCTTTTATAACATCGTTGCACTTGATGAAATACGCATCCTTGAGTCTGACCTCGTTGCCGGGATACAGGCGGAAATAATTCTTGGGCGGGTTCTCCATGAAATCTTCTGCATCTATATAGATCTCTCTTGAAAAAGTCAGCTTTCTCGAACCCAGCTCGGGGTTATCAGGGTTGTACACAGCTTCCAGCTGCTCCTCTTGATCCTCCGGATAATTGGTGATAACTACTTTTAAAGGCCTGAGCACACCCATAACCCTTGGCACTTTGCCCAGAAGGTCCTCTCTCAGGAAATGCTCCAGAAGCTGATAATCCACAACGCTGTTGGTCTTGGATACCCCGGTAGCACGGCAGAAGTTCCTGATTGACTCAGGCGTGAATCCCCTTCTCCTTAAGCCTGCTATGGTAGGCATTCGAGGATCATCCCAGCCGTCTACTATCCCCTCGTCCACAAGCATTTTCAGCTTACGCTTGCTCATCACCGTGTTAGTTACGTTAAGCCGTGCAAACTCTATCTGCTGAGGGATGTGCTCCATCTCGCATTCCCTGACTACCCAGTCGTACAGTGGCCTGTGATCTTCAAACTCGAGGGTGCATATGGAATGGGTGATGCCCTCGATAGCATCCTCGAGCGGGTGGGCGAAGTCATACATAGGGTATATACACCACTTATCGCCTGTATTATGGTGGGTAGCATGGGCTATACGATACAGGACGGGGTCCCGCATGTTCATATTGGGAGACTGCATGTCAATCTTGGCCCTCAGTACTTTTTCGCCGTCCTTGAACTCACCCTTGCGCATCCGTTCAAAGAGGTCCAGGTTTTCTTCCACTGAACGGTTCCTGTACGGGCTTTCGATGCCAGGCTCAGTCAGGGTGCCTCTGTACTCTCTTATCTGCTCTGCTGAAAGGTCACATACATACGCTTTCTGTTTCTTTATGAGCAGCGCTGCACGATTGTACATCTCTTCAAAGTAATCAGAGGCAAAGCGCAAATCGTCCCATTCATAGCCCAGCCACTTGATATCTTCCTTTATGGACTCTACGTACTCTGTGTCCTCTTTCAATGGGTTCGTGTCATCAAACCTCAAATTCGTCCTGCCGTTGAACTCATCAGCCAGCTCAAAATCAAGCATGATCGCCTTGGCATGGCCCAAATGCAGGTAACCGTTGGGCTCCGGGGGGAATCTGGTGACTATTTCCTTATGCTTCCCTGACTCCAGGTCATCGATTATGATCTTGCGTATAAAGTTGGACGTATAGCTGTCTTCATTCTTTATATCGATATTGATGTCGTCCGTGTTTACGCCATTGTTCATTACCATACAGACTCCTTGCCTTTCAATAGAAGTATTTGCTTATGTTTTAATAATATAACATAATATCGTCTATATTTCTACAGCATGTTTGGAAGTTTTTATAATAAGATTCATGGCTCTACCCGGGCAATATACAAGCTGTTTATATCTACCTTTCCCCGCTTCCCGTTGCTGCGCACTACATTGAAATACTCCTGGTTGTATGCTATCCCCTTTGTCGCGGACTGGCTGGACCAGTATTTAAGACCGACTATTCTGCCGTTTTCCTTGATCCAGCCGATAAAAACTACAGTATGGCCTGTGCCGTTAACCCGGCTGAAGTCCATAAAGTCTCCGGCCCTGGCCTCATTCAGATCGTATATCCTCCTGCCGAGGCCGTACTTCTCTACTGCAACAGCGACATTACTTATCTCCTTGGGCCCGTTAGCTACATACCAGGTCAGCATCATGTCAGCCAGCTGGCTGTAAGACATATTCTTGATCAGCCCGGTATTGTCTCCGTGCAGCTTGTTCCATTCGATCATGGCTTTATAGAAGACCTCAAAGGTGATCCCCACACAATGTGAAGCCTTGTTGCCGCTTGGATGAGCCTTGAGCAGCAGATTGCCCTGGTAATATATATTCTCTGTCACCCCGTTGTAATTGGCATAGTCATTGTTAAGCAGGTAAGGATATCGCTTGCCGGCGTAGGTGCTTATAATATTGAGCACCATCTGATTAAAGCTTTTGACATCGACGCTCTTGCCTTTGCCTGTTGATACGGATGTATGGTCAGAAGGTCTGCCTGTGTTGCTCGAGAGTGCCACAGTACTGCCGGAAGGCTCAACTGTGCTGTTTGGTGTATCCTTTGACCTGCCTGGCTCCGCAGCCTGACCATTCTGCCTGGTCTGACCTGACCTGCTGCTGACCTTCACAGCTTCTTCCTCCTGCGTTTCTGTTTCTGCCTTATCTGAGACGACAGGCTTTGTCTCAACGGTGACTGGTTCCTCTGGAGTTATGATGTCCTTATTGTCATCATCCAAACCGGCTTTCGACTTAGGCTCGCTCTGTTGGGGGGATCCCTCCGGCAAATGATCGGTAGGTTCGGAAAAGCTATCGCCTAAGGTCTTATCAGCAGCAGGCGTTCCCTGTAGACAGGCTCCTAGGAAAATAATGATGCATATAAGAAATGCAAGTGACTTGCATGCAAAAAATGGTCTGATCTGTGACATATATGTATACCCCTGTATTGTACGATTGTCTATGTTTATTGTAGCATATAATAGATGATCAGGTAAACATAATACATGATGAATGTATAAAAAAGAACTCAGTGCATAAATACTCTGAGTTCTTATTGTCCTATTATAAATCACTTCATTATAGCTGTTTTATTAGGGCTGCTGCGGCCTTCGAGATCCGGCGGCCGGTTTTCCAGGGCTGCCAGCGAGATTTCTATGTCCTCGGCTGCTTCCTCCGGTGTGAAGCATCCTACAGTCACCATATCACATGGCCTTATCGTATGCCATACGAAGGTCAGGCCGACAAAGGGGCTGACCCTCCCTGCAGCCATTGGTTTGATGGTCATTACAGGTTTCTTGGCGTTCCATATGATCTTGTGTATATACTCTACTTCCACCTGCATCAAAAATCCCATGCAGTTGTATATCTGGATATAGGTTTGCACATCATAGCCATTGGCATCTGAATACACCACCAGTTCAGGCATATGGGCCGACAAGCCGGGTACCATGCCGTGATCCCGTATCATTTTCAGATAATCCGGCAGCCTGTCTATAGTACCCTTGTTTTTATTTACGAGCTGCTCAACAGATGAATGATGAGGAAGGCACAGGGCAGCGCCTGCCTTCTTGCTGCGGGCTATGGTAGCTTCTGCTTCTTTTCTGGCACTGGCATTGTCATCAACATTTATTATAGGGGTATCGATGATTATCATCCTCGTGCCGGTGGCATCCTCCGCATCCTTGACTGCCTGCTGCAATACTTCATTGTCGGTAAAGGGCCCCATGATGGTATCGATCCCTCTGTTGAGGAAAGCCTTGAGCATATCAGTTATGGAAGATGGGCTGCTGTGCCTGTTCCTGATCAGCTTATCCGCTGCAGGGCTGGTATGGCTGTAACCAAGGATCCAGTTCGTACCGATTATCATCCTCGAAAGGGAGATACCTTCGACCTCTGTGCGGGGAAACCTTTTACTCATTGACCTGACCTCCAATATCATATATTCATATGATGATTCTATCATAGTACCGATCAATTGTGTACTATGCACATATTTAGATATAGATATTTTTCGACAATAGGTTATAATTAAAATGTATTACCCCTATCTGTAAAACAATATATAAGAACGGGAGTGATAAAATGGCAGAAAAACCGGCATATCTGGATGAGAACCTGAGCTTTGAGGAAAGGGCTAGGGACTTGGTTTCCAGGATGACTCTGGAGGAGAAGGCATCACAAATGGTGCACTTCGCTGCTGCTATCCCCAGGCTCAACGTCCAGGCATACAACTGGTGGAATGAGGCCCTGCACGGGGTGGCCAGAGCAGGTGTAGCTACCATGTTCCCCCAGGCCATAGCCATGGCCGCGACCTTTGACGAGGACCTCATACATAAGGCAGCAGACATCATATCAACGGAGGGCAGAGCCAGGTATCATGAGTTTCAACGTAAAGGCGACCACGGCATATACAAGGGCCTTACATTCTGGTCCCCCAACATCAATATATTCAGGGATCCAAGATGGGGCAGAGGACATGAGACTTACGGCGAAGACCCTTATCTGACAGGTCGGCTGGGTGTTGCCTTTGTGAAGGGGATACAGGGCGATCATCCCAAGTATCTGAAAGCAGCGGCCTGTGCCAAGCACTATGCTGTCCACAGCGGCCCTGAAAGCGAAAGGCATGAGTTCAATGCTGTGGTGAGTAAGAAGGATCTCAGGGAAACCTATCTCCCTGCCTTCAAAGATCTGGTCAAGGAAGCCGGCGTCGAATCCGTCATGGGGGCTTACAACAGGACCAACGGAGAGCCCTGCTGCGGCAGCAAAACCCTGCTGCAGGATATCCTGAGGGATGAATGGGGCTTCAAAGGCCATGTGACATCGGACTGCTGGGCTATCAAGGATTTCCATGAGAACCACCATGTCACAAGCACAGCAACGGAATCCGTAGCCCTTGCACTTAAAAACGGTTGTGACCTGAACTGCGGTCATATGTATCTAAATGTGCTCTTGGCCCTGCAGGAAGGGCTGATCACTGAGGAGGACATTGACAGGGCCGTCATAAGGCTAATGACGACCCGGATGAAGCTGGGGATGTTCGATCCGGAGGACAAGGTCCCCTATGCTTCGATACCCTTCGAGCTCAACGATTGCAAGGAACACAGGGACTTTGCGCTGGAGTTTACTAAAAAGACCATCGTTCTGCTGAAGAATGAAAATGATCTTCTGCCGCTCAATAAGGACAAGATCAGATCTATTGCTGTCATCGGTCCCAACGCTGACAGCAGGGATGCCCTGGTTGGTAACTACTTTGGCACTGCCTCTGAGTATGTCACGGTTTTGGAGGGCATCAGAGAAAAAGCCGGCGATGATATCAGGATATACTATGCCGAAGGTTGCCACCTGTACCGGGACAAGGCCTCAGGCCTGGGCGAAAAGTATGACAGGTTCGCCGAAGCTCTGGCTGTGGCTGAAAGATCTGATGTCGTCGTTATGTGCCTTGGCCTTGATGCCAATATCGAGGGCGAAGAAGGTGACGTCGGCAATGAATATGCAAGCGGTGACAAGCCGCATCTGAACCTCCCGGGATTGCAGCAGGAGCTTCTGGAGGCTGTCCATAAGACCGGAAAGCCAACAGTCCTTGTACTCCTGTCAGGCAGCGCGCTGGCGGTGACCTGGGCTGATGAAAACGTGCCTGCCATCATCCAGGGATGGTATCCCGGAGCTCAGGGCGGCAGAGCTATAGCCTCGATATTGTTCGGCGAATGCAGTCCTTCCGGAAGGCTTCCCGTCACCTTCTACCGGTCCACAGATGAGCTTCCCGACTTCAGGGATTACTCCATGGTAAACAGGACATACAGGTATATGCAGCAGGAGGCCCTCTACCCCTTTGGATACGGCCTGAGTTACACCAAATTTGAATATTCAAACCTCAGTCTTGACAAGAGCACTATTAATGCAGGTGACAGCCTTGAAGTCAGCGTGACGGTCAAAAACGCCGGCAGCTATGAGTCCGATGAGGTAGTACAGGTGTACCTGAAGGATGTGGAAGCCAGTGTGGCCGTGCCAAAGTGGCAGCTGTCAGGCTTCAAACGTATTCACCTGAAGCCCGGTGAAGAGACACAGGTACGCTTTACCATCACAGCCCGACAAATGGCACTGATCGACAACGAAGGCAGATGCATGCTCGAGCCCGGAGTGTTCGAGGTATATGCCGGCGGTAGCCAGCCTGATGCCAGAAGTCAAAAGCTCACTGGAACCAAGGTTTTGAAGGCATCCTTCACCGTAGTCGGTGAAACCACAGAGCTGCCATACTGAGACTCAGTAAAAAACATATATGAACTAAAAAAGACTGTCCTTTGACAGTCTTTTTTAGTATGCATCGATACCTACAAGCTCTTCTATCGGTTTTCTCGGTTTTACTTCCGGCTCAACGGCTTTATAGCCTATGGTGACCAAAATGGGTATCTCCATATTATCAGGTACATTAAGTATCCTCCTCACCACATCCCGTTCAAACCAGCCTATCCAGCATGTACCCAGGCCTTCGTTAGTTGCCGCAAGCACCATATGGTCCACAGCTATGGCTGTATCGAAGGAGTAGCCCTTCTCACAGCATGCCGCCATTATCACCGGGGCATCCTTTATAAAGTCCTGATGGCAGGCCTCTCTGGCTATCCTTTCACGTTTTGCCGGATCAAGGACGAAGATGAACCTGTAAGGCTCACGGTTGTTGCCCGAGGGCGCCAACTGCAAGGCTTCCTTCAGTCTGTCGAGCTTATCCTGTGGCACAGGATCCCTTCTGTAGCTCCGCACTGCCCTCCTCGTTCTCAACACATCGCTGAACTCCATGCAAATATCACCTCTGTATGTATTTTCTGCACAGTATTATACCATACAGGGGCAGTACATGGAGCATGTCTTCTGTCTAGTACTCAAAGGTCACCTTTACCAGAGCCTGTACATCCATAGCCCCTGAGTTTACCTGCAAAGGATCACAGGCATCATAACTCCTGCAATAGGTCCCGGGAAGGAAACTTCCCTTGGATATCTCCTCCAACCTGATGACCTTAAGGTTCTTATAGGAAAAGTGCCCTGTCAGGAGCTTAGCCTTGTGCTCCGCATCCTTAAGCGCCTGCTCAAGCGCAGTTTTATATGTCTCAGATATGCCAGAGTAAGTAAACTGGATGCCATGGACCACATTTGCCCCCCTGGCCGTAGCTGCCTCCAAGGCCGCCCCTGCCTTCTCCATGCCCTCGATCTTTACTCTGATCTGATTCGACACTCTGTAACCTATCAGCACATTTTGAGTGCCCTGCCAGTTATACTCCGGATAAATACTGTAGTTAACTGTCTGTATGTCCTTTTCCTTTATTCCAAGGTCCCTAAGCGCTTTTATGATGTCACTCATGATGGCTTTATTGCTGCTCTGGGCCTTGTGCACATCACTGCCCGAGGTTTCTATGCCCAATGTGGTATATGCCGTATCCGGAGCGATGCTTACCTTCCCTTCTCCCAAGACAGTGACCGTTCTAGGTCCGGCTGCCTTTGCGTTCTCCTGCGGTAAAAACAAGCAGGCAATGAAAACAGCTGCAGCAAGGGTGTAGATAAGGAGCCTCTTTGCCGGAGACATCCTGCTGATCATATTCATCATCTCCTTTTCCGGATTTTATGCCTGGTGATGACCAGCAACTGTTTACATTTAAGATTCCCCGCCTGTGTGCTGTTTAATGCCATTTTAAAGAAAAAAGCGGAACCTGTGGTCCGCTTATGCTAAATCTATGTTATCCCAGTATCTGATCAATTTTTTCCAGCTCTTCTTTCGTAAAGCTGATGTTGTCCAGGGCTTTCACATTGTCCTCGACCTGAGAGACCTTGCTTGCCCCTACCAGGACGGATGTTATCCTGCCGTCTCTAAGTATCCATGCCACGGCCATCTGAGCCAGAGTCTGGCCGCGCTGTTTGGCTATATCGTTCAATCTGCGTATCTTGTCAAGCTTCTCCTCCGTGATATCCTTTTCCTTGAGGAAGCCATGGGACTTGGCTGCTCTGGAATCTGCCGGGATGCCCTTTAAGTATTTGTCGGTCAGCAAGCCCTGGGCAAGGGGTGAGAACACTATCGAGCCTATACCCTCCTCCTCCAGGACGTCCAGGAGCTCATGCTCTATCCAGCGGTTGAACATGGAATATGAAGGCTGGTGGATCAGGCAGGGTGTGCCAAGCTCTTTCAGTATCCTGGCAGCTTCCCTGGTCTGCTGCGGCCCGTAATTCGACAGGCCGACATACAGGGCTTTCCCCTGCTTTACGGCGCTGGCCAGAGCGCCCATGGTCTCTTCGAGCGGAGTATCCGGATCCGGCCTGTGGTGGTAGAAGATGTCCACATAGTCAACCCCAAGCCGCTTGAGGCTTTGATCCAGGCTCGCCAGCAAATACTTCCTGGATCCATGATCGCCATAAGGCCCGGGCCACATGTAATAGCCTGCCTTTGTAGATATGATCAGCTCATCGCGATAAGCGGACAAATCCTTTTTGAGTATCTTTCCAAATGTCTCCTCTGCTGAGCCAGGGGGTGGGCCGTAATTGTTGGCCAGGTCAAAATGGGTGATCCCCAGATCGAATGCCTTATGTATCATTGCCCTGCTGTTTTCAAAGGCATCAACGCCACCAAAATTGTGCCATAGCCCGAGGGAGACCGCTGGCAGCTTTAGTCCGCTTTTGCCGCAGCGGTTGTATTTCATAGTGTCATATCTGCTATCGTTGGGTGAATAAGTCATTTACAAGCACCTCCGTCCAGTAATAACTGCTTATATAGTAAACACAGCTGCAGTTTTCCAAACATAATTATAGCATACCTTTTTATGGCGATGACATTTACTTCGATGTTGAAATAAACCCGTATTTATAATAGGATATAATCATAAAGTCAGACCCAATCCTGGGTTGGCAAGACGCCAGAGGGGGTAAAGAAAATGAAAGCATTCAAGCTTCCTGATCATTTCCTGCTTGGCAGCGCTACAGCTGCTACTCAGATAGAAGGCGGCGATAAAAACAACAGCTGGTATAATTGGTGTGAAAAAGGCCACATAAAGGACAGGTCTACCTGTCTAAGGGCAAATGATCACTGGAACCGCTACAAGGAAGACATAGCCCTGATGGAAAAGCTCAATCACAGGGTTTATCGCATGGGGCTTGAATGGAGCCGGATAGAACCTCAGGAAGGTAGGTTCGATGATGAAGCCATAGCCCATTACAGGGATGAGATCACCCTTCTTCTCGAAAAAGGTATAAAGCCTCTCGTTACTTTGCATCATTTCACCAACCCCTTGTGGCTGGAGAGGATGGGCGGATTTGAAGACAAAAGCGTTGTATGGTACTTTGAAAGGTACGTGAAGTATGTTGTTGAGCGTCTGGGCGACCTGGTCAGCGAATACATCACCATCAATGAACCCAATGTTTATGCGACCCTGGGCTATTACTTCGGAGTCTGGCCTCCGGGTGTAAAAAGCATAAAGCGCTTGCTCAAGGTCTATAGGAATATGGCTCTATGTCATATAACTGCCTATAAGCTGATACACAAAATCAGAAAGGACAATGATTTCCCCGGTAAAACCATGGTTGGCGTAGCAAACCACGTAAGAATATTCGATCCCTATAACAAATACAACCCCCTGGATATACTGGCGGCCAAAATCATGGACTACCTCTTCCAGGGATCACTGACCAAATCGATGGCCACCGGCTTTCTGCGGCCTCCTGTCGGCCTTGGGGCGCCCAAGGGCGGGGGAAGGTATTTTGACTTTATCGGTATCAACTACTACACCAGGGATGCTATAAGATTCAAGGGCTTCAGAAATGAGGTAATGCCTGGCACCCCCCGGAATGACCTCAACTGGGAGATATACCCCAGGGGCTTGTACCGGATATGCAAAAAGTACTACAGGCTCTTTACAGCCCCTATCTGGATCACGGAAAACGGGACATGTGACGGGGAGGATAGGTTCCGCTCCAGATTCATATATGACCATCTTTATGAAATATCAAAGCTGTGTAAAGAAGGCATACCGGTAGAACGTTATTATCACTGGACCCTCATGGACAACTTTGAATGGGTCGAAGGAGAATCAGCCAGATTTGGATTGTACCATGTCGATTATGATACCCAGGTCAGGACCCTCCGAAAAAGCGGCCGGTTTTACGGTGAGATCTGCAAAAGGCTTGAAGTCACTGACGACATGATAGATATGTATTTAAAGGATTGACTGCGGATTAGACGCAAAATTATATAAAGCCCTGTGACTCTGGCACGATGCTTTTGCTTATATGGCTTCGTGCTTGGTCTGCAGGGCTTTTTGCTTAGTTCCGTTTTGGTATTATCTCTATCCAGTATCCATCCGGATCCTCTATGAAGTATATACCCATCGCCTTGTTCTCGTAGCATATGCAGCCCATCTCGGAATGCAGCCTGTGGGCAGCCTCATAGTCATCTACTGTGAAAGCCAGATGGAACTCGTTGTCCCCCAGGTCATAAGGCCTCTCCCAGTCTCTGAGCCATGTCAGCTCCAGAGTGTGGGATGTTACCCCATCCCCCATGAAAACCAGGATGAAGCTGCCCTCCTCAGCAGTATTTCTCCTGACCTCGGTAAGGCCCAGGGCCTTTTCATAAAACTGTACGCTTTTTTCCAGGTTCAGAACGTTGATGTTGTTGTGGGCAAAGGTGAATTTCATGTCCCATCCTCCTCTTATTTTTTTATATAGCTTAGTGTCTGGCCTCTTGATGATATCACGGCTGTCTCTGTCCCTGACCCGGCCATGAGCTTTGCGAACCTTTCTGTAATACCGGTCTTGTGGGCAAAGTGCATCGGCACGAATAAAGACGGCCTGACATTCCTGATAATATATTCCCCGCCTATGTAGTAGTGCTCCTTTAGCCTTGGATCGACCGGGAAAAACATTATGTCGATCTGCCTGCAGGCCAGCCTTGAGACCTCATTTTTAAATTGCAGCTCCGCCTCCGTCAGCTCAGCCTCAGTCGACTCCTCCGGCCAATGCCACCAGTTCAGGTCGCCTGCGTGGAAGAGCTTTATGCCCTCCACCTCTGTCAGAAAGGATACCCCTATGTCAGTGGAGCCAAACACAGAAATCTTAACACCGGCTACTTCCAGCTCCTCATACGGCCTTACAAAGTAGCAGGTGCCTTTCGCTTCTGCCCTGTCTATATCATAGCTGAGAATATATTTGATGTCAGGCTTTGCATCCAGCCAGTCAAAAATAGCAGGATTGAAGTGATCGAAATGGCTGTGGCTTGCAAACACCAGGACCTGCTTATAGTCCTTCAGCCTGTCAATTATAGCCCTTCCATAGGCTGAAAGTGGTTTTTCCGGGCCGATATCCCCTCTGTAATAATCAAAGATCAGCATATAGTCGGAGATTTCAACGGCAAAGCCGCTGTGGTACAGGTAGTGGATCTGAACGGGAGGGAAAGGTGCCATTCGTACTCTCCTTTCAGGCTTATCCTCATTGAGCTTTCATAAGAGCTGCAGTTTTCGCTCACAGCACGTAATGAATAATATAAACAGCCTTTGGTAAATTCTATACTAGATTATACAAAATATCTTGTGAAAATGATAGGTGAAGTCCATGAAAATGAAATCCTTGCTGTTATTGCTCACAATAGTAATGTTGATAACATCATGCTCTTATCGCCGTTCGGTACCCGATGAAACAGGAAGGCCACCAGCAGAAAGCAAACAGGAAGAGATCCGGGACAAAAATGAACAGGGACATCAGAAGGACAACCTTTACAAATCGGACAAGGATGCGGTCGAGGAAAACATCAACGCCTTTGAGCTGGAAAATGATCTGAAGGAGACCAGCTTTGCAGAGTCCCAGAAAATCAGCCTGTCCAATATAGGTGTCAACCAGTTTGAAGTCAGCAGGATAAACTCCACTATCGATGAAGCAGGCACCATAGAGGTGATCCAGACCTATGACACCAGGCTGCCGGCTGAGATCAGGTACGGAGTCAAATATGACAAGTATGATCTTGCTTATGACTACTTCCTGATAACCAGTGAACAGGAGGTCAGTATCCACAGGCGGCCGGACCCTGATACGGAAGAGGTCTGCAAGGCATACAACGGAGAAAAGCTTGCCCTGCATCAGAAGGTAAGCGGAGCAGCCCTGAATGGGTCGGATATCTGGTACAAGGTCTCCTGCAAACACGACGGCAGTATAGTGACCGGCTATATCCATTCTGAGTCAGGCGAAACGAGGACATTCCAGTTCAATAAAATGCTCGCTTCAATAAAAACCCTTTTGGACCAGCTTTCCAATGAAGAGCTGTACCATGTAAGCAACTACAAAAACGTGAACGGAGCTCCGCCTGAAAAGGTCAAAGGGGCTGCTACCGATGAGTACGGAATGCGCATTTATCAAAGCGCTCCTGGATATTATGAGCCTGATACCAGTTCGGATTTCAGGTATGTGCCCGACGGGATGCTGCTAAAGCTCATCGGTGAGACCGGCGATTTTTACAGGGCCTTTGTCATCAGCTTTGATAGAGAATTGTTCATCCCAAAGAAATATATTGACAAGGAGAATCCACTTACCCAGCTCAAGCATGTCGCCGTTGTGGACAGAAGCCAGCAAAATCAGGCTGTATTTGAAATAAGCGGCGGGGGCATCACTATGGTATCCTATACCCTGGCCACGACCGGGCTTAAGGGTGAAACCTCCTTCGAGACCCCTCTTGGATACTTTAGGGCTATAGAAAAGAAAGAGCGGTTTGAATACCTAAAGGACAATTCCGATGAGATAGCAGGCTATGCCCCTTTTGCGTTGCGCTTCTGCGGCGGTGCATATATCCACGGTGTACCGGTGGCCTATGAGGAAAAGGACGGGGAGCGGATCGACCCGGGGATCCAGGAATACCTGCATACCATTGGCACTTTTCCCCGCTCCCATATGTGCGTGCGCAACTTCTCCAGCCATGCAGAGTTTCTGTACAACTGGTTCGATACTGAAAACGGAGCGGTCATCATTATTGAATGATATGGCTTGAGCCTTAGAAGAACGCCAATAGATCAATATGGAGGTTTCGATATGGAAAATACAGAATGGGGATACGGATTCAATACTCCGCCCCAATCCTATTGGATGGCTTCTGTAACTTTTGATGAGTATAGGCCTTTGGATAAGGACATAGAAGTGGACGCTGCCATAATTGGCGGCGGCATAGTGGGCATAACCACAGCCTTCCTGCTTTCACAGGAAGGCTTGAAGGTAGCCCTGGTCGAAGCCGACAAGCTCCTGCACGGAACAACAGGCCATACCACAGCCAAGCTTACCGCTCAGCACGATCTCATCTACAATACGATCGAGACCCGGATAAGCCTGGACCTGGCCCGGCAGTATGCCGAAGCAAACCGGGCAGCGATCAGCACCGTTCTGGAGTTGATCAACAAGCTGAATATCGACTGTGATCTTATGGCCCAGCCTGCGTATGTCTATACCCAGGATGAGACCTATGTCCAAAAGGTCTATGATGAGGCGGAAACAGCTATCAAGCTGGGCTTTGATGCCCAATGCCTGGATGAAATACCTCTGCCCGTCAAGGTCAAGGCTGCATTGCGCTTCGACAATCAGTATCAGTTCCATCCTTTGAAATATCTCATAGCGCTGGCCAGGGAGATCACGGCAAAGGGAAGCTATATATTCGAGCATACACGGGCTGTTGACATCCAGACTGAGAACAGGCTTGGCATTACGACCGGCAACGGCCATTCAATCAAGGCATCCAGTGTGATCATTGCGTCCCATTATCCCTTTTATGACGGAAACGGGATGTATTTCTCCAGGATATACCCCGACAGGTCCTATGCCCTGGGGATTACAATAGAAGACAAGTATCCCGGTGGGATGTATATCACTGCTGAAGACCCCGGCAGGTCCTTCCGGTCACAGCCCCTTGGCAACGGACAGGAGCTGGTCATAGTCGGAGGTGAACACCACAAGACAGGCCAGGGCGGCGATACCGGGGTACATTATAAAAGATTGCTGGACACAGCCCGAAGCATGTTCAGGGTCAAGGAGGTCCTCTACCGATGGTCGACCCAGGATTATACCACCATGGACAAGGTCCCCTATGTCGGCAACCTGACATCGAAAACCGCCGGCATCTATGTGGCGACCGGCTTCAGAAAATGGGGGATGTCAAACGGCACTGCGGCGGCAATGGTGCTTAAGGATCTGGTCCTGGGCAAGGATAATCCCTGGTTTGAGGTATACAATCCCTCTCGCTTTATCCCTGCCGCATCAGCAGGCAAATTTACGGCCGAAAATGTCAATGTGGCAAAAGAGCTGATAAAGGGAAAGCTGGCTCCGGTGAAAAATGAAGAGATAAATCCGGGCCAGGCAGGATATGTTGAAATAAGCGGAGAGAAGTTCGGCGCATACCGTGATATGCAGGGCAGGCTCCATGTCGTCGATACCACCTGTACCCATTTGGGCTGTGAGCTTGTGTGGAATTCAGCAGAGCATTCATGGGACTGCCCGTGCCACGGTTCCCGCTTTACATATGAAGGTGAGATAATCGAGGGCCCGGCTCAGAAGCCTTTGAACAGGCCCGAGTTTGTCGAAGATAATGTGACCGATGAGTAAAATCAGAAAATATAAGACAGGACGCCCATAAGGCGTCCTGTTCCATCATATGAACCAGCATTATCAAGCATAGACTAAAGCAGCATGATACCGGACCGGCAGCAGGCCTTGACCATGTCCTCCGGCCAGACGGAAGCCTGGACCTCACCGATATGAGCCTTATGCAGAAAATACATGCATATCCTGGACTGGCCTATGCCGCCTCCGACTGTATACGGCAGCTTTCCCCGGAGCACCTCCCTGTGGAACGGAAGGTTGCTCCTTTCCTCACAGCCAGCCAGTACGAGCTGCTTTGCCAATGAATCCTCGTCTACTCTGATGCCCATGGAAGATACTTCAAAGGCACAGTTCAGGACAGGATACCAGAATATTATATCTCCGTTCAACTCCCAGTCATCATAATCAGGGGCCCGCCCGTCATGCCTGGTCCCGGATCTTAAAAGGCCTCCTATCTTCATGACGAATACAGCTTTCTTCTCCTTTGCGATGGCATCCTCCCTTTGCTTGGGTGTCAGCTCCGGATACATGTCCTCCAGCTCCTGGGTGGTTATGAAGCTTATCTCATCCGGCAACTGCCTGGTCAGTTCAGGATAGGTCCTGACGACCAGGTCTTCGCAGTCCTTGAATACCTGAAAAATTGACCTTACTATCTGTTTCAGGGTCGCGACTGTTCTTTCCTCTTTTTCGATTATTTTCTCCCAGTCCCACTGGTCTACGTAGATTGAATGCAGATTGTCCAGATCCTCGTCCCTTCTGATCGCATTCATATCAGTATACAGGCCTTCACCATGCCTGAACCCGTACCTGTGCAAGGCCATCCGTTTCCATTTGGCCAGTGAATGCACGATCTCGATCCTTTCTCCGTTTATCCCCTTGGCATCAAATGAAACCGGCCTTTCAAAGCCATTAAGGTCATCGTTTAGTCCCGTATGTCTAAATACGAACAATGGAGCAGATACCCTGGTCAGGTTCAGAGCGGCAGCCAGCCTGTCTTCAAAATAATCCTTTATAAGCTTAATGGCTTTCTCAGTGTCTCTGATGCCTAGTACTGATTTATAGTCCACCGGTACTATGAGTCTTTCCGCTGTCATCTGTTACATATGCCCCCTGTCCTGTTTCTATGTATTCTCATTATTTTACTACAAAAATCCAGGCTTGCATAATCATTATTTGAATGGAACCATCTCTACCGGTCAATAATACCATTTGTGCTGAAAACACTCAATACTCATACGAAACAGCTTATTTAAGCCTGCTTAATGTTGTCCATGGGTTTAATTAGTGCTATTATATAGATAATAATAAAAGACGCTGATTTCACTGACTCCCGGGTATCATCACAGACAGTCTGTACAAACGGAGGTTGCCAAACAGATGAAAAGCATCGGAAAGCTATTGGTCTCCATAATTATTCTGTCGATCGTTTTTCTGTCGTCCGGTCCGGTGTATGCCGAGACCACTGAGTTTGAATCGATTGCGCCTGCTGCTATCCTGATAGAAGCATCGACAGGCAGGGTATTGTATGAAAAGAATGCCGATGAGCCGCGTACGCCGGCCAGCATCACAAAGATCATGACCCTGCTGCTTGCCTTTGAAGCGCTGGAGCAAGGCACAGTAGGCTGGGATGACCCTGTGACCATATCCGAAAATGCCTGGGCTTACAAGGTGGGCGGCTCTGTTATGTTCCTTGAGGTAGGCACTCAGGTACCCTTTGGTGTGATAGTAACAGGGACAGCTGTAGTGTCCGGAAATGACGGATGTGTGGCAATAGCTGAGCACCTCTATGGGACCGAACAGGCCTTTGTCCAGCAAATGAACAAAAAGGCCCAGGAACTGGGCCTTACAAATACGCAGTTCAAGAATTCGAACGGACTTGAAGCCGAAGGACATTACATGAGCCCAAGGGATATAGCGACGCTCGCCCGATACTTCATAAACAAGTACCCCAAGATACTTGAGATCGAATCGATGACCGAGTTCACATATGACGGCATAACCCAGTACAACCGCAATCCCCTGCTGGGCGTCTATCCAGGCGCAGATGGACTCAAGACAGGCTGGACAGATGAGGCCGGTTACTGTCTGGTCGGTACTGCAAAGCAGGACGGTATGCGCCTGATTTCCGTAGTGATGAATACAAAGAACGAAGCCGAACGGCTGGCAGCATCCACTGAGCTGCTCAATTATGGTTTCAGGAACTATGAACTGCATAAAGCCATAGAAGCGAACAAGCCCTTCAGAGAAGTCGACATTAAAAAGGGCAAGAAGCTTACAGTCCCCGTTCAGGTAGCCAAAGATTTGTATGCTGTTGTACCCAAGAACAGTCAGAATGATATCTCGCTTGATATCAAGCTTGATAATGACCCAATCACAGCACCTATAGCTGCGGGAACCAGGGTCGGTATAGTGGAAGTCAAGCTTGCAGACGAAGTGCTGGCCTCTGCAGAAATCAGCACTGCCGAAGAAGTTAAAAAGGCAGGGTTCTTCGAACTGCTGTTCAGGAGCATCATAGAATTTTTCAAGTCCCTGTTTAAAATAAGCTGATCTTATGCCATGATAAGGCCATCCTGTCTGTAGATGGCCTTTTTTTATAGGCATTTGGTTATGAGCCTTTTATTCAGGTTATATAGTTGATATGGATCACAGGTGGATTTATCCAAAAACCTATTTCAACAAACCGACTTTTATGGTACTATACATTATAAAAAATGTAGGAGATATGGATATGAAGACAGGATTCAATACCAGAAAGCTTACATTTCTAGCACTTATGCTTGCTATTACTATCATTATGGACCTCACGCCTCTGGGTGCAGTACCTCTGGGCGCTATAAGCGCAACCATCAATCATATACCTACGATCATAGCAGGCGTTGCGCTCGGGCCGGTCGCGGGATTTATAATGGGGACCTTGTTTGGTTTTGTGACCCTGATCCATGCGCTAACAAGACCCAATACATTTCTGGATACCCTATTTATCAATCCCCTGATTTCAGTCCTGCCCAGGATGATGATAGGTGTGGCTTCATACTATGTATACAAATTATTCAGCAAAACCAGCCTGAAGCCGCTATCCAGCTTTGCTGCAGGTATAGCAGGCAGCATCACCAATACGGGATTGGTTTTCCTGATGCTCTACCTTGTATATGCAAAGGAAGTAGTTGAAAGCGTAGGCATGGCTTTCAGCGCTATTATAATCACTGTCTTTACTACCAATGCCATAGCAGAAGCAGTAATCGCAGCCCTGTTGACAACAGTTGTGGTCGCTGTTTACAACAAGTACTACCGGATATGACGATATAAAAATATACATGAGGAGCAAGTAAAATGTCGTATATAATCGGTATCGACATCGGCGGCAGTACCACTAAGATAATCGGATACAGCGAAGGCATGCTTTTCAGCCCCCTGCTGGTCAGGGCAAATGACCCTATCGCCTCCGTATATGGGGCATTTGGTAAGTTCATGAACGTGAACAACCTGTCCTTGGATGATATAGACCATATTACAGTGACAGGTGTAGGCTCGTCCCATATATCTGGCAAGCTTTATGGCATACCCACAGGCAAAGCCAATGAGTTTGAGGCCACAGGCAGGGGCGGGCTCTTTTTAAGCGGCCTGAGCAGAGCTGTTATCGTAAGCATGGGGACAGGCACAGCCTATGTTATGGCAGAAAGCAACAGCTTCAAGCATATAGGCGGGACCGGAGTAGGTGGCGGCACCTTGTTGGGCTTGTCCAGCAAGATGCTTAATATAAGGCACTTCGACGACCTGATCGAGATGGCGAAGGATGGCAACCTGGCCAACATAGACCTGCATATAGGTGACATCACCAAAGATATAATGGAAACCCTGCCTCCTGATCTGACTGCTTCAAACTTCGGCAGGATCAGCGATCTGGCCACCAAGGCCGATACAGCCCTGGGCATAATCAATCTGGTATTCCAGACCATAGGCATGCTGGCTGTATTTGCAACCAGGATACACAATACAAGGGATGTAGTCCTGACAGGCAATCTGACCAGCGTCCCTCAGGCACATGCCATATTCGACAGACTGCATCAGCTTTATAATGTTGATTTCCATATACCGAAAAATGCAGAATTTGCAACCGCTGCAGGTGCTGCTTTGACCAAAGCCGACATGTGATATTTGCTTACCTACATAGTGTAACTCCAATATATACATTTACATATATTATTGTATATAAAGGAGTTGAGGCCTATGTACTTTGATGATGGCTTTGGACCGATACTCTCGCCGGGCAACCCTCCTGGCGCAGGCGGCCCACCCGGTCCCCCGCCCTCATTCACGCCTTTCTATGATCCAATGCTTAACCCAAGGGCTGTGGACCCGGGAGCGATTCGCGGTTGCCTGTTCAGGTTTACCTTCATTTGGATGGATAACGGTCAGAGCTTCTGGGCCTGGCTGGTGTTTGTAGGTCCCCGTTCGGTATCGGGCTGGAGATGGACCGGCCGCAGATGGGTATTCTTCGGAGCCGACCTGCGGCGCATAGCGTTCTTCACATGTGTGTAATGTAAAGTCAATGAACATCAACAGTTAAAAAGACCGCCTTAAGCGGTCTTTTCCTTTTCCCGGTTACATGTAAAACCTGATCCTCACTTGCCTGTATGCATCCATTATATGATTGATGCTCACAGCACCTTTTTCGACTACGACCTCGATTATGTCAAATCTATAGGCAATATCCCTTGTGCCTGTTTCAGTTATGTAATGCATAGCAGTCCTAAAGTACTTATCCTGCTTTTTATAGCTGACCGCTTCCGAAGGCATGCCGAAAGCTGTCGAGGTCCTGGTTTTGACCTCAGTAAAGACCAATATATCATCCTTCATTGCGATTATATCGATCTCTCCGGCCCTGGACCTATAATTTCTGGCCAATATCTCATAACCATTCTCTTGCAGGAACTCGCAGGCCTTTTCCTCTCCAAAGGCGCCCAAATCCTTTTTATAACTGCTCATATTGCCTTATTCTCCCCAAGCCACACCATAGAGATAACAATCTTTGATTGTTGAAATATGCAACAATGGCTTAAAATCGACACTTTTTCACTATTTTATACTATACAGGCTGTTATTTATATAGTATAATAAAAACGAAACAATTATTTAATAGAAATGTCATATATTTTCCATTTAATGGGGTGTTACCGTGAAAAGATTCTTCGCTTTTTTGCTCATCTTAGTACTTGCGTTCTCTATTTCCGGACAAGCCATAGCCGCTTCACTCGATGATGCCAAAAATGAGCTTAAGGACGTCAATAAGGAGATAAAGCAGGCCAATGAAAAGCTTGACAAGGTTAAAAAGCAACAAAAAAGCGCAAGTGATCAGCTCATGGTCCTTGAAAGAAATCTGGAGGCCAAGGAGAAGGAGCTAAAAAGGCTTGAATCCAAGCTTGCGGAAAACCTGACGATTTTAAAGCAGACCGAAGACGAACTGGCCATTGCAGAAAAAGAGCTCCAACAGGCATATGAAGATTTGGAAGCCGTGAAGCAGGACCTGGAAGATGCCAAGATGGCAGCCAAGGAGCAGGAAGAGCTAATGGCTGAAAGGCTCCGGGTCATGTACATGGACAAGAATACTTCCTACCTCGAGCTACTCTTCGAGTCAAAGAGCCTCAATGATTTCTTTGTGAAGCTCGATATGATCAAGCAGATGATCGCGTATGACAATCAGGTCCTGCAGGACATGAACAAGACCAGAGAGGATATCGAGCAGAAAAAGCGGGATTGTGAGTACAAGACCAGGGATATAGAGCTTCGGAAGACCCAGATAGAAGATAAAAAGGCATATCTCGAGCAGAAAAAGCGGGAGATAAACAACGAAAGGACCCTTGTTTCAAGGCAGAAGGCCAGCATAGAGACGGATCAGCAGGAAAAAGAAAGACTGCTCAAGGAGCTTGAGAAAGAAAAAGCACGGATAAGCAAGGAGCTCGATGAGCTTGAGCGGCTCTCAAAAGAGCTGGAAAAGAAGATAAAAGAGCTGACAGAGAAAAGCAAGGAAATATATGCCGGCGGTATAATGGCCTGGCCGGCACCCGGCTACAGCCATATATCATCGGATTATGGCTACAGGATACATCCGATAACCAAAAAATATAAGATGCATACGGGCATAGACATAGCAGGCTCCAATATCTATGGCAAGTCAGCCATAGCAGCAGCGGACGGTGTAGTCATTCTTGCCCAGTACTACCGCGGTTACGGTAATACCGTTATCATCGATCACGGCAGCGGCATCACCACATTGTATGCCCATGGCTCAGCTATCAAGGTCCGTGTTGGGCAGAAGGTCAAAAAAGGCGATCCTGTGCTTGCGATAGGCAGCACCGGCAACTCCAACGGTCCTCACCTGCATTTCGAGGTCAGGATAAACGGTGCCCATACCAGCCCCTGGCCTTATCTGAGAGGCAAGTAACTGTATAATAACTGTATATGGTTGTTGTAGATAATAGAATGAGCTTTTCACTCATGTGAAAAGCTCTTTATTTTTTTCACTAAATCCATATTAAGTCAGACCTCAGGTTTACATTGGATCTTTGTCTGCTGCTCATTCTTCTATATCAGCATCACTGTTGTCATAGTATTCCAGATAGGAATGCCTGACTCTCCTTGACTTCCAACCCAGCACTGCATCCAGGTTGATGTTTTCAGATGCCTTGAATATAGCGCTGTCAATATCAGGATGGAGCTTCTTGAGCTCTCTTATGAGTTCCTTCATTTCCCTCCGCTTGCTGGATGTTCTTTTTGCTGCCACCACACACCCGCAGTTCATAGCATTGATCCCGGCATTGACAGTAAACCTTTTGATATCCTCTTCGCGAATATAATACATGGGCCTTATAAGCTCCATGTTTTCAAAGTTTTTGGACTTCAGCCTGGGAAGCATGGTTTTGAACGTCCCGGCATAAAAAATGTTCATAAGGATCGTCTCGATCACATCATCAAAATGATGGGCCAAAGCCAGCTTGTTGCAGCCCAGCTCCTTTGCTTTGGAGTAAAGGGCCCCGCGTCTCATTCGTGCACACATATAGCACGGATACTCGTTTGCTATTTTGTCTACGATATTGAATATATCTGATTCGAATACCTTTATTGGTATGTTGAGATACTCGCAATTTGACTCCAGCAGATCTCTGTTGGATTTGTGGAAGCCTGGATCCATGGCGATGAATTCCAGTTCAAAGCTGCATACCCCATGCTTTTGCATCTCCTGAAAGAGCTTGGCCATCAGCAGGCTATCCTTGCCACCTGAAACTGCTACTGCGATCCTGTCCCCTTCTTCGACAAGCTTGTAATCCCTGACTGCCTTGTTGAACTTGGACCAGAGATATTTCCTGTATGTCTTTGTAATGCTCCGCTCTATCTCCTTAAGAGGCTTTCTCTCGGATAAGGGTATCAGCAGCTCGCAGCCGCTCCCCGATATTCTGTTCAAAGTAATCACCTCATGTAGCCAATATATGAATTCCCTGCTCTGCTGCTTCTGAACTCAGCCAGCATCAGGTCCAGCATCCGGCCGTAGCTGCGTTCTCCGTCCTTTTGATTGTTTGCTTTCAGATAGATATCATTGGTTTTAGAGATCGCCTTGCTCACCGGCCCGGAATATTTGGCATGGTATTTGTTGTTCTCGTTCAGGTCTCGTTTGACACCGTCACTTAGCATATTGACCAGTCTGCTATACTCTTCCCTGTCCTGACCGTAGACCGCATTCAATGCATAGGTCAAACCGAGCAAGGCACCTGAATACTGATAGTCTGCGTCCGGATGGAGCCTGCAGGTCAGATAGGCTATATAATTTGCCTCATCCTCCCTGGCGAAGCCAAGCTGATGGGCCATTTCATGCATCATGGTGGACAGGAGCATAGGAGACGGTATCAGCATGTTTACATTCGACTCAACGGTAAAGGGACTATAGATGCCCCAAATGTTGGTATAGGCTATTATTTTTGATGATATGATGGGCTTGGGCCTGCTGATCACACCGCTAAGCTCGGGATATAGCCTGCCCGCATTCCTATAGCCCAGTTGGTAACGCTCAAATCCACCTTTTACGCCGCCAAATGGAATCATTACCCCGTCCTCGTTCTCATCGACCTTGCAGCGGAGCTCATTGGCTGTATGCACAAGATGGTCAGTCAGCTCTATCAGCTCTTCTTTTGCTGATGGCCTCATATCCAGCCCCATGATGCTGGCCAGGCTTAACCGATTGTAGTTCATCCCCCACATGAACACGAAAGCAAAGTAGATCACACTGGAGACAAGCAATATGTTGATCAGAGCCTCCTTGATCAGATGCCATCTCCTGCCCTTTCCTTTAACAAGCTTTATGACGAAAAGGGGGACAATGACTATGATCGCCAGGATCGAGGCTGCCAGCAGCATCTCAGCAAGAGATACCGGGAGCAGGCCTGAAATAGTGCCGACCACCCATGAGACCCCTTTGTATATAAAGGTTGAAAATACTTTCTCAGTCAGCTCACTATTTGACCTGGATATAAGGTTCAATAAAAACCCAAATGGAAACAGCAACAAAAGAAGGTATCTCTTTTTTAGCCGGCGCATTATATCACCCCGTCCTAAGACAAGTCTGCAAAACCTGTTTAGATATTATATTATATCATATTTTCTGTGGAAATATCGACTCATAGTGACCTGCCAAACGCTCTGGACAGGCCTTAGGCTGTATATATACTATGGAGAATGTGACAGTTGTTACCCCCCTGTTAACTCTGGTATAATATACAAGAGACTATGAATTTGAGGGAGGAAGCCGGATGTTAGACGTTGACCTTGAACAATTCTGGAAAGATGATGAAATCAGTCATGAAGACAATTGCTTCAGTCCTCGTGCGCCGCAGGTCGCCCTTGGGATCCGCATGAGTGAGGAATGTGTATTTGCGGAGCTGGGCGAGGAAGGCAATCCCTGGGGCTATACCCCCAGAGAACGAAGAATGGAATTGAACAAGCGGTATAATGACAAGGCAGAAAAGATAGTTGGAAAAAGACTGCTGCCAGAGTACATCCCACCTGAAGAAGAATGTTTCCCCCCTATCAGAGAAATAGGCGAAGTTTTCGGCGGAGAGTATATATTCAACGGCCAGGCGACCTGGCTCAAGGGCTCCTGCTCCACCCCCGAAGAGCTTGAGGCAGTCCTGGACAGGGTCGATAGAATGAACCTAAGGGATTTCATACTGCCTGCCAACTGGGAGACAGAAAAAATGCGTATTTACGAGTACTACGGCAAAAAGCCCTCGACCTGGAGATGGGTCCGCGGTCCGGTTACCCTTGCCATGTCCATTTACGGAGTTGAGAATCTCATATACCTCATCTATGACAATCCACAGCTTGCAAAGAGATTCAGCGACACGATAGCAGATGTTATAATCGGCTATATAAAAACCATGGACGCAGAAGCGGGATACACAGAGGATAACAAACCGAGCGGCTTCGGCTTTGCAGATGATTTTTGCTGTCTGCTGACACCTGAGATGTACAGGTTTTTTGCTTATCCCATACTGAAGAGGGTTTTCGATTACTGCAGTCCCAATGAAGGCGATGAGAGATACCAGCACTCTGATTCTGCAATGGGACACCTGCTTCCCATCCTGAGTGAGCTCAATCTTACTGGCTGTAATTTCGGCCCTACCCTAACCGTGGAGGAGATCCGGAAGCATATGCCCAAAACGAGAATAGACGGTCAGCTTGCTCCCTTTACTTTTATGAGCAATGATGAAGAAGCTATTATCAGGGAAGTAAGAAGGGATTGTGAGATGGCCAAGGAATTCCGGGGCTTGAACCTGAGTACGGCCGGCTCCATAAACAACGGCAGCCTGCTAACCAGCATGCGCGCGGTGATGCATGCGATCCAGAAATACGGCCGCTATTAAAGCAGGTCGATCTCGAGTTCTTCTTCTATCCATTTTCAGTATTCATCTACGCAATTGCAAGGAGTTCTGTGAAAGCAGGGTTCTACCTGCAGGATTTCCCAGATCTCCTTTTTATATTTTTTCAACTTCTCACTGTGCCTGGTCCATAGTGAGTAGAAGAATACAAATATCACTGTCGATAAAAATGTAAGCATGAGGCATATCCTGTCCAGTATAGGCAGGGCTGTATCGATCCCGGAGTCCGGGATCCATCCGCCTAAGAAGCGGTCAAAGTTGTTGAAAACATGCCACCATAGCAAAAACGCGATTATCCCCGCAGGGATCATGATGAGAAGGTCCAGATTTTTTTGGGTATTTGCTTTTATAAGCTTGTCTGTTTTCTTGTTTAAAGCAAAGCTTAGTGAGTCCGGTCTGGGCATCAGGATCCATCCTTTTTGTTACTTGTACAATATATATCTATTGATAATGATGTTATATTATTCTATGCAATATAATGCTTATCCAGAAAAAGCCGTCCTCAAAGTCAGCTTATATGCCTGGATGTGAAACAGGTGCGCAAAAAAATCGACGGTATGTCCTACAAGGATATACCGTCGGTTATTTGCTCAACTATGACTCAGATTGATCTTATTTGCCTAATTGGGAATTCACCTGTGCAAACTCAGAAGCATTTATAGTAATATCAGTTCCGGTGACATTTGCAAGCTTTGTGTTCCTCTGCGAAGCAAACAGGTCATTGATCTTATAGGCTGCCTTTCCATCGTCGCCTTTACCGGTATCTATCGTCAGGCCTGCAAAGTGTACATTCTTAAGCTCGCTGTTTTCAGCATTTACTGCCAGAGCACCAACTGTCACATCTATGCCCGAGTTCACACTCAGTACTATGTTCAGGTTCTCAAATGTGACATTTTCAATGTAAGCACCTTTCAAATTCCTGAACAATCCAATAGATTTGCTGGTTTCAAGGTCGAGCTTCTTGCTGGTGACGCTTAGCTTCATATTCTTCAGGCTGTACCCGTTGCCGTATATTTTACCGCTGAAGCTTTCAACCATCTCCAGTACGGCTCCATTGAAATCTATATCGTTGGACAGGATATATCCGTCTACCGGATTTCCGTTACGATCCAGGCCGGAGAAGATGTATTTGCCTCCCTGCTTGATATCATCCGGTGAGTCAACAACCAGATAATTGCCTTCTATATACTTCAGATAGACCACTTTATCAGCGGTATTGGTTACATAATAATTGATTGCCTCTTCGTATATCTCATCCTTGCGCGCACGGATCTTGGCCCGGGCTTCCTGATCATCCACTATTTCATAACCCAGCTTATTGAAGAACAAATCTGATGTGTCCAGCTGTGAGTTTAGCTCCTCTTCGGTCGGAGGTACGAACTCTACCTTTTGGATGTACTCCGGGAACTCCTCATAAAGCCTGGCGTAGACCTCTTCGTTGGTGGGTATCAGGTTCTGGTGGACATACTCGGTGAAATCATAAGGTATCGTGCATTCCTTGTCTGCAAAATACCCGTAGAGTGTATAGCCTGGCTTAGTAATAAGCTTTTCTGCAGCGCTGGACAGCTTTTGGACCGGTGAGTCCGCAGTAATGTTTTTTGAGAACTTCACTTCTCCGGTAGCGGCATCTACATACTCGACCTTGCCCTGGGGGATCCATCTCGCATAGAGGGTCATATCTTCCTGGACCCTATCCTCGTCAAAATCCCAGCGATCCTCTGCTTTGAACTTATACCCGATTACATTGCCGTTCTCATCCAGGATATCTTCCTTTGCCGTATACCAGCCGGCCAGTATATATCCGTCCTTTACCGGTTCGATCAGCATATTGGTCGTACCTGACGGCTTGAAAACATATGAATTCTTCATATAGTAAGTTTCACGAACCCCGCGTGAATTAACCACTCCACCCAGTGCATCGTAGATAACCGTGCAGTTATAACCCCACAAACCCGGATCGGCTACTTTGTCATTGATGGAACAGGAGCTTATAACCAAACTGCCCGCCAATATCAATGCGACTAAAATCATGCAGCGCAGTTTTCTAACTTTTATCATATCCGACTTTCCCCCTACCTGGTACATATGTGTGCCTGTTTTACTTGAACCATACATTGGTGCAAAACAGGATGAACAACCCGTATACACCAAATACAACAACTCCAAAGACTAAATAGGAAGCGGCGACTGCTAAAAAGATGCTTCTGCGCTCCTTCTTAGACAGCTTCATAGTATCTGATTTTTCTTTCCTTGTCCCGAAATTATTTAGGGAGAACCGCCTGAATATGGACTGGGGCATACCATCTACGTTCATATCGGCTATGACCCGTCCGTCATCAATAAAATCATCCGTCCGCTTTCTATTATCCTTCATTATATTATCCTTTCCCTAATCCTGGCTGTATAAGTGGCAGGCTACCTTATGGCCGCTCTCATACTCTTTTAGCTTTGGTGCCACTTCTGCGCAGACCTTTGTAGCATAGGGGCACCTTGTACGGAACTTGCAGCCTGAAGGCGGATTTACAGGGCTTGGTATATCGCCCTTCAGGATTATCCGGTTCATCTTGACATCCGGGTCTGACACCGGAACAGCAGAAAGCAGCGCTTTTGTATATGGATGCATGGGATTATCGAAAATCTGCTTCTTCTCACCCATCTCAACCATACTGCCAAGATACATGACTCCTATCGTATCAGACAGGTACTCTACGACCGAAAGATCATGGGATATGAACAGATAAGTATACCCATACTGCTCCTGAAGATCCTTCATGAGGTTGATTATCTGTGCCTGAATGGAAACATCGAGCGCACTCAAAGGCTCGTCACAGATAATGAACTTTGGTTTCAGGGCCACAGCCCTGGCAATGCTTATCCTCTGTCTCTGTCCGCCTGAAAATTCATGGGGATACCGGTAGTAATAATGGGGCTGCAGGCCGCAGTCATGCATGACTTTCAAAATATACGACCTGTACTCCGATTTCGGCACTATGTTATGCTCTTTTACAGCTTCTCCGATGATCTCGCCTATAGGAAGCCTGGGCGAAAGGCTGGAATAGGGGTCCTGGAAGATCATCTGCATCTGAGGACGCAGCTTTCTTAGCTTCCTTGGCGGGATCTTGGCCAGGTCCATCCCGTCGAATATGACCTGCCCATCCGTAACATCATGGAGCCTTAATATCGTACGTCCGACCGTAGTTTTTCCGCAGCCCGATTCTCCGACAAGGCCCATCGTGGTTCCACGCTTGATAGAAAAGGAAACATCGTCTACAGCCTTGACATAGCTTCTCTTCTTGCCTATGGAGATCTTTGAGAGAGGGTAGTACTTCTTCAGGTTGCGTACTATCAAGATATCATCATTGTAATTATTGTTTACATATGCATTTTCCATAACTGCCTACCTCTGCTCCTTTGTTGAATTGGTATCCATAAAGCCACCGTTCCTGCAAAGATGGCAAGCTGCGGAATGGGTATCGGTAAACTGGATCATTTCCGGATATTCCTCAGCGCATATCCCTATTGCCCTGTCGCACCTGTTGTAGAAATAGCAATGGTTAGGCATATTGATCGGGTTGGGGACCTGCCCCTTTATGCTGTACAGACGATTATCCTTGGTCTTTCCGCTTGGTTTGGATCGCATCAGCCCAATTGTATAAGGATGCTTGGGATTATGGAAGATCTCTCTTACTGTACCCTTTTCTATGATCCTGCCTGCATACATGACCACTACATAATCAGCCATCTCTGCGATTACTCCCAGGTCATGTGTGATCAGCATTATGCTTCCGTTGATCTTGTTTTTGACGTCACGCAAGAGCTCCAGTATCTGTGCCTGTATGGTGACATCAAGAGCAGTAGTGGGCTCGTCGGCTATTATGAGCCTGGGCGTGCAGGAAAGAGCCATGGCAATCATGACACGCTGGCGCATACCGCCTGAAAGCTCATGCGGATAATTGTTGTAAACCTTCTGCGGATCTGCAATGCCTACAAGGTTGAGCATCTCTAGAGACCTTTCCCTTGCAGCCTTGGGTGTTGCACCCTCCTCGTGGAGAAGCACTACCTCGTCCATCTGCTCCCCTATTTTGAACACAGGGTTCAGGCTGGTCATAGGCTCCTGGAATATCATTGCGATCTCTTTACCGCGGACCTTGAGCATCCTGTCCTTGGGCATTTTAGTGATTTCATAGCATTTGCCGTCTCTGCTCTGATAACGGATACTGCCGGCTACTATCTGTCCCTGAGGGGCCTGTACAAGCTGCATTAGCGATAGGCTGGTCACAGATTTGCCACAGCCGGACTCCCCGACAACGCCTACGACCTTCCCCTGAGGTATGTCAAAGGTCACTCCGTTTACAGATTTCACAGTGCCAACATCCGTAAAGAAATATGTGTGGAGATTGTCGAACTCGACCACGTTGTTGGGGTCCCTCATCTGAGTCAGATACTCTTCTTCGGGAACGTTCTTCCTGTTTTTCTCCCTTTCAAACTGCTTTATAATACGGCTGTTTTCCCGGCTTATCCTACGTTCCTCTTTCAAAGTGAGGTACATCGTATGATCAATGCCCGGCTCTACTTCAGTCTCTTTTATATTCTTCCATTTATCAAGTAAGCCCACAGTAACACCTACCTTTTCATTCTTGGGTCAAATGCATCTCTTAAGCCGTCTCCGATAAAGCTAAAGCCTAGAACCGTAACTACTATGAGAACACCTGCAGGGACCCACATATTAGGATAATTTGCCAGTATCTCCTGTCCCTTTGATGGGTCGGCCAGTGCTATCATAGAGCCCCATGCTGCTCTTGGAAACGGAACGCCCAATCCTAAATAGGACAGGGTGGATTCATAGAGTATGACGCCACCTAGACCCAAGGTTGCGCTGACGATCAATTGAGGCATGGTATTGGGCACCAGATGCCTGAATATCTTGTGCATCGGGCTGATGCCGGTCGTCTCAGCCGCCAGCATATATTCCTGTTCTCTCAGCATAAGTATCTGTCCCCGCACTATACGGGCAACGCCAGTCCAGCCCATCAATGTCAAAAAGGCCATCATATAATAGATCCTATGCTCAGCCGGTATGCTCTCAATAGAGCTTATAGTGGCAGAAAGCACCAGCAATACCGGCAAGCCGGGCAGGCAGGCAAATATGTCGACGATACGCATGATGAGCTGATCCACCCATTTGCCAAAATAGCCGGCAAGTCCTCCGAGGATGACACCTATAATCGTTTCAAGGAATATAACGATGAAAGAAATCGTAAGCGAGATACGACCTCCATACATCAGTCTTGTCAATATATCAAAACCGGACGTATCGGTACCAAGCCAGTGCTCAGCTGATGGTGGAGCCTTGAAGTATACCAACGTCTGGGATTTGTCATAATAGGTATAGGTTTTGCCGTCAGGTCCCTTGAAATCAGCGGTGGACACCATATCGGCAATACGCTCGACCTTAAAGACCTCCAGCTCCTCATAACCCCAGGTTGCATCCACAATCAGAGGCCCTACGAAAGAAAATAAGAATACGAACACAATCATATATAAGCCTGCTATGGACAGCTTGCTCCTGAAAAAACGTTTGGCAACCATCCGGCCAGGTGAAATGACCTTGAAATGCTGCTCATAGCCGTCTTTTACTTCCTGATTCGAACTGTTTGTGGTCTGTTGTGCTGCTTTTTCTTTTTCGATCATCTCCGATTAACCCCCTTATGACAGTTTGACACGGGGATCAACCACCATGTACATTATGTCAGATATCAACATACCAAGTACGGTAAGTATCGCCAAGAACATGTTGTATCCCATGATAAAGGGTATGTCCCCTTGCTGTGTTGCACGTAATGCCATATAGCCTATTCCCGGTATGGCAAACACTGTCTCGGTGATCATAGCGCCACCAAAAAGACCGGGCAGCATACCAGACAGAGAAGTTACCAGCGGGATCAGGGTGTTTCGGAATGCATGCTTGTAAGTTACGACATTCTCAGACAAGCCCTTTGCCCGCGCTGTCCTGATATAGTCTGAGTTCAATACTTCCAGCATGTTGGTCCTTGTAAACTTCATCAAGCCTCCCACACCTAACAGCGTTAGGACTGTGATGGGCAGCACCAGATGCCATGCCTTATCCAGCAGGATCTGGAAATGAGCATTGGGCGGGAATACCTTTGTAGCTGTCGTCAGACCCTGCAAGGGCAAAATTCCCAGCCTGATTGCAAAAACGTTCATCAGCAGCGCTGAAAGGAAGAAGGATGGCAATGCCGTCCCCATCATTGCAAACACTGATACCGTATAGTCATACGCACTGTACTGGTTGACAGAAGCCTTGATGCCCATCGGGATCCCGATGGCGATTTCAAGCAGGTATGAGATAAAGGCAATCATGAAAGATATCCAGATATACTGGGACAGAACATCTGAAACCGGCCGGCCGTACAGGAACGAATATCCCAGATCGCCTGATAGTGCGCTTGTCAGCCATGAAAGGTAGCTTTTCGCTATCCCCGGTAAGCTTTTGTCAGCAAGGCCATAAAGCTCCTTCAAGCGCTGCACATCTTCCAGAGTCATTGCCCCCATCTGCACAGCAGCTGCTGTTTGATTGTCAATATAGTCCGCAGGCATCAGCATGGAAAGCAGATAAATAAGTGCTGAAACGCCAAACAGGATTACTAAAGCTAATGCCACTCTCTTAAGCAAATAATTCCACATATATACCCTCAATCCCTTAAGAAGTGGTGCAAGGCTTAAATATGACATTCAAGCCTTGCACCCTTATTTATACAGTTTTCATCTACTGCTCTTAGTCGTTCAGCTCAACATTCCAGATAAAGGCTATGGGAGACTGGAACGGAGTTACATCTTCGCCGCTGAAGAGAGAATCTGACTTGATGACGTTCTTGTTGTATACGAACATATTCTTTCTCTGATAGGTCGGGATCTCTACAGCTATGCTTGTTGACAGCTCCAGTGCCCTCTTGTAGATCTCTTTGCGCTCTTCGATATCGAGGGTTGAACGTCCTGCCATGATCAGGTCATTCAGCTCTCTGAGCATTGCCTTCTCTTCTTCTGAACCGTTCTCATACAGGTAGTACAAGCCGGCTCTCGGCGGGCCCTGATTTACCTTGGGATCTGAGTACCAAATCTGGAACATATCGGGGTCAACACCGCCGCCGCCCCATGCTGCAGCCCAAACCTGGATACCGGATTCATATGCGGTATTCAGCTTGCTCAGCAGGTACTGGTCTGTCTCGATCTCAACCTTGACGCCGATCTTGGCCAGTACTTTCTGAGTATCGATGAAGATGGTGCCTGCAGGATGGTCCTTGGCCTCTACAGGCAGTGTGAACTTGAAGGTTACCTGCTGTCCGGCTTTAGCATGGCCATCCGGATAGTACATTATGTTCTTGGCTTCGTCGTACTTGTAGCCTGCTGCGAGGAACAGCTCCTTGGATTTCTCGCCGGTCCCGTCATAGGGGAAGAAGTCTTCCGGATTGTCGGGATAAGCCCAGAGTACCTTTGTCATGGTACGATAGTTGACGCTTGCCAGTTCACCGTAGTAGTCGGTTACAGCCAGGTCAACGTTCATGGCATGAGCGAGAGCTTTTCTCACTTCGAACTCAGGTATAGCTTGTGCCTGGATACCAATGTAGCCATAGCCGTCATTGTCGACCAGGGTATATGCGAGCTTCGCATAGTCTCCTTCACCCTTGGTGATGTCATTGATGATTGTCATCGAGGCTGAAGGATCAGTGAAGTGTACAGTACCGGTCAGTACCGAGTCAAGCTCTGCACCCAGAGTGATCTCCTGATAACGTAAGGTCTTGATCTTGGGTGAGCCGAGCATGAAGTTGTCAAACGCTGTATAGGTAACAACATTGTCCTTGTATTCCTGGAAGATATAAGGGCCTGCGCCTACAGGCTTGTTGTTCTTGGTCTTGAGGTGATCCATGAACTCCTTTTTGCCTGTATCTACTCCGAAATCATTGAGTGTGCCGGTGTAGCCCTCGGTGTAATAGTGCATGGGAACGACTGATACACCCAGCTTGAATATAGCTGTGGGATCTACGCCATCGATGACTACCTGGACATACTCTCTTTCAACACCGTCATCACCTTTTACGGTGCCGGTGGTTATACCGCTGATGCTCTTAACGCCGCCTTCTACCTGACCCTCATTGGTGATATATTCTGACTTGATATAGTCCTGAATGGTCAGGTCGCCGGCTTTCTCTGTGTTTATACCGCTGTCGCTCAGGTCATAACCATATGCATCGAGGATGTTGTCCCAGTAAACCTTGGCATCAACAGTGTCCTTGCTCAGGTCATATGTGTTGCCCATGTTGTCTGTCAGGACGCCATCAGCGACTTCGCCGAAGCCCCAGAGGCACATACCAAAAGCAACCTGCAGGTCGGTATCGGCATTGACCTGGTCTGCTGTGAAGCCAGGGAAGTAATCCGAACCTATATATTCTGAATAGTTAGCCAGGCAGTAGTCGACGATCTCCTGGGCAAACTTCTGGCCTGCTGCATCGAGGTAGCTCCAGAATTTCTCCTGCTGCTCCTTTGTTGCGCCATTAGCAGGGTTGATTACCATTGAGCCGTCGTCTCCGGTTGTGATGCCGGCTTCCAGGATAGCATCAACCATTTTCAGGACATCTGCACTGGTCTGCAGACGATACTCGTTAATGCCCTGGATCTTCATGGTGTAGAAGGTAGATGAGCCGTCATACATCGGATCGCTCAGTACATACATTGAGAAGAGCACATCCTTGGCTGTGACGGGTTTACCGTCGCTGAAGGTTATACCCTTCTTCAGTACAAAGGTGTAGGTGGTTTTTGATTTGTCTGCGCTGACTTCCTGCTTATACTCCAGTGCCAGGCTGGGTACGTTGATGCCGGCTTCCGGAGCGCCATCTTTATTGTAGTAAAGAAGGCCGATCTGTGTCATACCCACAACGTCCACATCATAAGCAGATGTCGCGAAGAACGGGCTGAACTTGCCATCCAGCGTACCAGTGCTCAATACGAGCGGCATGGTGGCATTGTTGCCAGTCCTGGGTGTCTTGGTGGCATCGTATCTGTTCGCTGGAACATCAGCCACATCATCCTGACCAGCGCTCTGTGATGGAGTCGGTGTAGGGCTGACAGTGGACTTTTTGCAGCCAACCGCTGTAATGGCCAAGATAAGTACCAGTAACAGCGCCAGCGTCCCTTTGATTACCTTGGTTTTCATTGATTCTCCTCCTTCATTCCTTATTTTGATCCATAACATTTGGTAGTACTTTATATATGTAGATGTGTACTTATCCAAATGCTATGGGGCAATAAAAGGGCTTGTTGAACTATTAAGGTGTATTATATCATCTATTTGATCATACTACAATACATTTTTTATAATTTTAACTATGAAAAATTTAAAAGTTGCATTTTTAACAAATATATAAAATTTCGTTTGATGTATATTTATAAATACTCTATTTGCATATTCCTTATCACATCGCATTTATGATTGTATTTATAAATGTATATTGGATATATATGCAGGTCACAAATTCCAATTTTATTCATCACCTGCATAAAAGGACTGTCGTTCTTTCACTTTATTTAGCACTTTATACTGATACATCAAAAAACTTCGATCAGCTTCTTAAAGGCGTTTGCAGCAATGGCAAACTGCTTCGGTCCCCCTTCAGGCAGGTCTTCTACATTGGCTTCCTTTTCCAGGTCGGCAAACCCGATGAAATCCCCAAGGTGGGGTTCTATTGACAAAAATCCCTTGAAGCCATGGTCCTTAAGCCCCGACAGGATCTCTCCAAGGCGTCCGTCGCCGTGACCCGCGGGCACTACCTGGTGATTGGCATAAAGGGCATCCTTTATATGCATGTACCTGATATGGTTTTTCAGCATTTTGAAGGCTTTCGGATAGGTTTCAACATTGCATTGCACAAAATTGGCCGGATCAAAGGTAAGGCCTGTTCTGTCGCTGCCCAGAGATTCAAGCAGGTCCAGACAGCGCTCCGGGGTGTCCCCGTAAATGCCCTTTTCGTTCTCATGGAGCAGCACTATGTCATAATCCCGGGCCGCTTCAAGAAAGCTGTTCCATCTTTCCAGGACCTCATCCCTGTATTTATCGGCGCTTTCCCCCTCCGGCATATAAAAGCTGAACATCCGTATATATTTGGTTTCCAGTATAGCTGCGATATCCAGGGCATGCCTGAATAAGTCCAGATGTGGCCTGAAGTCATCCAGGATGCCGATTTTCCCAATCGGTGAGCCCAGGGCTGAGATTTTAAAGCCGTTGGCATCAAGCTCCTGCTTGATACTTTTGACTTCTTCCAGGCTGTACGATACTATGCTTTTCCCGTACACTCCCCTCATTTCGATATGATCGATCCCATGCTGCCTAAGAACATCCATCTGTATCTTCAGGTCCGGGTCGATCTCGTCAGCAAATGCAGAAAGCATAAAGTCGTTCATACCGCAAGCCTCCTTTATATATGATAGCTTAAAATCCTAGTATATATGATCGTCTAACTGCTGTGTATATAACATTGCAGGTCTACAGTATATAGTACCATAAGTTGAATATGAAGTATATGTATTATATAATCAATAGGACAAATATATGCATATAGGAGATATACCTATGCAGCATTACCGTCTTGGGATAGACGTGGGGTCGACCACTATAAAGATAGCAGTACTGGATGATGATAATAATATAGTATATAAATACTACGACAGGCACTATGCCAAAGTAAGGGAGCGTGCGGCAAAGCTGCTGGCTGAGCTTGAGGACCTGCTGGCCGGCAGCAGTACAAATATAGCCGTCACCGGATCTGCAGGCCTGGGCTTGGCAAAATCAGCAGGCCTTGAATTTGTCCAGGAAGTCTTTGCGACAAAGATCGCCGTTGAGTATTACCATGATGATATAGATGCCGTAATAGAGCTTGGCGGAGAAGATGCAAAAATACTGTTTCTCACCGGCGGGGCCGAGGAAAGGATGAACGGCAGCTGCGCCGGCGGTACAGGAGCATTCATAGACCAGATGGCTGCCTTGCTTGGCGTTTCCCTGGCCGAGCTTGACAAGCTCAGCCTCGAGCATGCCACTATCTACAGCATAGCCTCAAGGTGCGGTGTCTTTGCCAAGTCCGACATCCAACCCCTTTTGAATCAGGGAGCCAATAAGGCTGATATAGCAGCCAGCATATATCAGGCTGTAGTCGACCAGACAGTGACCGGCCTTGCCCAGGGCAGGGAGATAAAAGGCCGCGTCGTATTCCTGGGCGGTCCCCTGACCTTTCAGAAAGGGCTTGGCCAGCGCTTTAGGGCAACCCTCGGACTTGGCGATGAAGATGCCATATTCCCCGACAATTCCGAATTTTATGTGGCTTTGGGCGCTGCGCTTTACAGCGGCAGCTTAAAGCCGATGGGATATACCGATATCATGTCGTGTATAAACAAGGCAGCTTTGGCAAAAAACACGGTCCTCTCCCTTCCCCCGCTGTTCTCCTCCAGGGCTGAATATGCAGAGTTCCTTGAAAGACACAGGGTCCACAGCGCAAAAGCGATAGATATCGGTACATATGAAGGCGATGCATACCTGGGCATAGACGCCGGTTCCACTACCCTGAAGCTGGTATTGGCATCGCCTGACGGCGGGATACTTTATTCCTATTATAAATCCAACCTGGGCGAGCCGGTGCAACTGGTAAAGGACCAGCTTAAAAAGATATATGAAATGTGCGGCAGGAGGATAAAAATCAGGGCCGCTGCTTCCACGGGCTATGGCGAGGAGCTTATTAAGAATGCCTTCCGCCTTGACAGCAGCCTTGTGGAGACTGTCGCCCACTATTTTGCCGCGCGTTATTTTGACCCTCTGGTGGATTTTATACTTGATATCGGAGGCCAGGACATAAAATGCTTCCGTGTCAGAAACAACGCCATTGATTCCATCATGTTGAATGAAGCCTGCTCATCAGGCTGCGGCTCCTTTATGGAAACCTGTGCCCATACGCTTGGTTACAGTATCGAGGAGTTTGCTGATATGGCCCTGTTTGCCAGGCACCCTGTCAACCTGGGTTCCCGCTGCACGGTCTTCATGAATTCTTCTATCAAGCAGGCACAAAAGGACGGTTCAGGCATTGACGACATAGCAGCCGGGCTGGCAATCAGCGTAGTGAAAAACGCCCTGTACAAGGTCATCCGCATAAACAACCCGGCCGAGCTGGGCAGCCATATCGTCGTCCAGGGCGGGACTTTTATGAACGATGCCATACTCCGCAGCTTTGAGCTGGAAACAGGAAAGCATGTCACAAGGCCCGACATAGCCGGACTCATGGGAGCTTTCGGGGCAGCCCTATATGCCGCCACCCTTAACACAGAAAGGTCCGGCATGCTCTCTTATGAAGAGCTGAACTACTTCACCCACACCTCAAGGGCTGCTGTCTGCGAAGGCTGCACCAACAAATGCAAGCTGACCATCAATACATTTGGTGGCAGCGGCAGGTTCATCTCAGGAAACCGGTGCGAAAGGCCGCTTGGCAAAGGCAGCATGAGCTCGCTGCCCAATGCATATGGATACAAGCTCGAAAAGCTGCAGCAGCTTGAGGCCGTGCCCGGCCCCCTGGGCAGGATCGGCATCCCTCTGGGGCTAAACATGTATGAAAACCTGCCCTTCTGGCATGCCCTGCTGACCCATATGGGGTTTGAAGTGGTTGTTTCCGGTATATCCACAAGGGAAATATATTCACTAGGTCAGCATACGATCCCTTCGGATACGATCTGCTATCCAGCCAAGCTTATGCACGGCCATATACTGAAGCTGCTGGAAATGGGGATCGATACGATCTTTTATCCCTGCATGCCATACAATTTTGATGAACATCTTGGAGACAACCATTACAATTGTCCGGTCGTGTCATACTATCCGGAGCTGCTCAAGGCCAACATCAAGGCTTTGGATGGCATCAGGTTCATGTATCCCTACTTCAACCCCGGCAACAGGAAAAACTTCACCCACAGCCTGTGTGACTTTTTTGGAGACCGGTTCAACGTGTCCAGAAAAACGGTAGAGCATGCCGTAGACAAGGCCTATCAGGCTTATAGGGCCTACCGTGCCGATATCGAGGAATACGGCCGTAAAGCCCTTGAGTTTGCCAAAGCCAACGGCCGCCTGGTGATACTCCTGTCCGGCAGACCTTACCATATCGACCCTGAGATCAACCATGGAATAGACAAGCTGGCCAACTCCCTCGGCCTTGTGGTCCTTTCAGAGGATTGTGTAAGCCATTATATAAACAAGTTCAGGACCAACGTACTCAACCAATGGGCTTTCCACAGCAGGCTGTATGCCGCTGCCAAGTTCGCAACATTGCAGGACAACGTATATCCGGTCCAACTGGTATCCTTCGGATGCGGGCTGGATGCCATCACGTCCGATGAAATGAGATACATACTTGAGAGCGGATCCAAACTGTATACACAGATAAAAATCGATGAGATCAGCAATCTGGGAGCTGCAAAGATCAGACTCAGGAGCCTTATGGCCGCAGTCGAGCTCTCGGGAGGTACCAGGCATGAAAAGAAATTTGCAGTATGATAAGGACGGCAGGATCCTCTTCACCAAAGAGATGAAAAAGGAATATACGATACTGATGCCCATGATGCTGCCCATTCACTTCAGGCTATTCAAAAACATCCTTCTGCGTCACGGCTACAAGGCAGTCCTGCTTGAAACAGAGCATCCCCGCATCGTAGACGAGGGGCTGCAAAGTGTGCACAATGACACCTGCTATCCGGCCCTCCTTGTGATCGGCCAATTGCTGGACGCACTGAAATCAGGCGACTATGACATCAACAGGACTGCGCTCATAATTACCCAGACAGGTGGCGGGTGCCGGGCATCCAACTATATACATCTGCTGAGAAAAGCGCTTAAACGGAACGGATTGGGCCATATACCGGTGATCTCATTCAATGTGGGCGGGATGGAGAAGAATCCGGGTTTCAAGCTATCGATAGGACTTATCATACAGATAGTATATGCGATCCTCTACGGTGACCTGCTCATGCTCCTGGCCAACCAGATCCGCCCTTATGAGATAAGCAAGGGGGACACCGACAGGCTGGTGGCTGATTGGACTGACAGGATCGGCCAAAAGCTTAGAGGCAGCACTATACTTAATAACAGAAGTGTCAGAAAGGATTTTGACGCGATAGTATCGGATTTTGCCCGGATACCGGTGAAAAAGACTCATAAGATCAGGGTTGGCGTTGTCGGTGAAATATATATGAAGTATTCGCCCCTGGGCAACAACAACCTGGAAAGCTTCCTTCTGAGTGAAGGCGTAGAAGTCGTTGTGCCCGGGCTGATGGATTTCGTCCTGTATTGTGTGGACAATGCCATAACTGATACTAAAATGTACGGCATGAACAGACTGAAGGGATTCCTTGCCATGCCTCTGAAGAAATACCTTGAAAGGCTTCAGGACATGCTGATAAGCTCAGTAAAAAAGGAAGCCTCTTTCATAGCGCCTTCCCCATTTGAACATGTAAAGAGCCTTATCAAGGGCTATGTCGGCAGCGGCAACAAAATGGGCGAAGGCTGGCTGCTTACCGCTGAAATGCTGGAACTCATAGACTCCGGGGTGGAAAACATAATTTGTACCCAGCCCTTCGGCTGTCTTCCCAACCATATAGTCGGCAAGGGAATGATCAGAAAGATCAGAGAAAATCATAATAATGCCAACATCGTCGCCATAGATTACGATTCAGGTGCCACAAGGATCAATCAGGAAAACCGGATCAAGCTTATGCTGTCAGTAGCCAGGCTCAATATGGAAAAAGCAACAGCCCGCTCAGTCTAGGGCTGCTTTTCATCCCTAGTAACCGTTTGGGTTCTGCCGCTGCCATCTCCATGTATCTTCACACATTTTATGAAGGTCATATCTGGCCTCCCAGCCCAACTCCCTTTTTGCCTTGCCAGGGTCTGCATAACAAATATCTATATCGCCTGGGCGCCTGTCCGTTATCCTGTATGGTATTTGCCTGCCTGAGGCAGCCTCAAAGGCACGTACCATGTCAAGGACGGAATAGCCCTTTCCGGTCCCCAGGTTATAAACAACGAGCCCGCAATTTTCATCCAGCTTTCTTAGTGCTGCGATATGCCCGTCGGCCAGGTCTACTACATGGATATAGTCCCTTACACCGGTCCCGTCCTTTGTGTCGTAGTCATTGCCGAACACCCTTAGCTCATCCAGCCTGCCTACAGCAACCTGGGAAATATACGGCATAAGGTTGTTGGGTATATCGTTGGGGTCCTCTCCTATCAGGCCGCTTTCATGAGCACCTACAGGATTGAAGTATCTCAGTATCGCTATGTTCATCGAAGGATGTGCATTGTAGATGTCGCCCAGCATCTGTTCGATCATCAGCTTGGTCCGCCCGTATGGATTGGTCGCGGACAGCCTGGCATCCTCTCTTATCGGCACGGTCTCAGGCTTTCCGTAAACCGTAGCCGATGAACTGAACACAAAATTTCTCACGCCATTTTTGATCATCGCTTCGATCACGGTTATTGCCGAAAGCAGGTTGTTCCTATAATAGGCCAAAGGCTTTGCCACTGATTCCCCTACTGCCTTGAATCCGGCAAAATGGATCACCGCATCTATTTTATTATCACTAAATATCTGATCGACTGCCGTGCTGTCGCATACGTCGATCTTGTAAAACTTCAGTTCTTTTCCGGTGATCTGCCGTACTCTTCTAAGGGCCTCTTCTTTGCTGTTGCTTAGGTCGTCAGCAACGATCACGTCATAGCCGGCATTTAAAAGCTGCACACATGTATGGCTGCCGATATACCCGGCACCACCTGTTACCAATACTGTCATTTTGTCTATACCCCTTTACATTCAAATGCTCTATCACTTGTTCTGAAGCTTGTTCAGTATGATAAAGCCGTTTTCAGTGATGGACTTTTCTATCTCCTCAGTATCCAGCAGGTTTATCCCGACTACTATTGCGCTTTTCCCGTTAAGCCCCCTGTATACTGCCACCCTTGTTATGTTTGCCCCGTGCTTGCTTATTATGCTCGTTAGGTTTGACATGATGCCCGGCTCGTCAACCGCTTCTATGGTGAGCCGTGTCCCTTTTTCTCTAAAGCCCAGAAGCTCGATGAAAGCGTCAAATATATCACTCTCGGTGATTATGCCTACCAGTCTGCCATCCTCCACCACTGGCAGGAAGCCCACCTTTTGATCCCTCATCAGGGTCGCAGCCTCCTCCAAGAGTGCATCAGGTGATATCGTAACTATGTTTTTAGACATGATCTGCTTGATCTTGGTTTTGGCCAGCAAATACGTGATTTCTCCTACGCTGAGTGATGTGGCTTTAGAAGGCGAAGCCGACTGGATGTCCTCCCTGGATACGATCCCCACGAGCTTGCCGTTTTTCATGACCGGCAGGCGCCTAACACCGTGCTGGACCATGATCTCGTGGGCTTCAGGAATGGTCTGGTCAGGCGAAATGGTAAACGGATTGGCCTTCATTTTGTTTCTGACAAACATCGATCTCAACCCCCTAAGTACGCTTTCTTGATTTCTTCGCTTTGAGCCAGTTCTTCACCGCTTCCGGATATGACTATGGATCCGGTCTCCAGTACATAGGCACGGTCTGCGGTCTTCAGCGCCATGCTGGCATTCTGTTCAACGAGCAGTATGGTGGTCCCGGATTCATTGATCGATTTTATTATATTAAAAATTTCCTGCACCAGCAACGGTGCAAGACCCATAGAAGGCTCATCGAGGAAAAGGATCCTGGGCCTGCTCATTAAGGCCCGGCCTATCGCGAGCATCTGCTGCTCTCCCCCGGACAGGGTACCTGCGGATTGCCTGCGCCTGTCATATAATATAGGAAAGTGCTCATACACTTTTTTCAGGTCGCTTGCGATACCCTGCTTATCCTTGCGAAGATATGCCCCCAGCTCCAGGTTTTCCAGCACCGTCATAGCCGGGAAAACCCGCCTTCCTTCAGGGACATGGGAGATCCCGAGCTTTACCCTTTCCTTTGCCGACAGGTTGGTTATGTCAACGCCATCCAATGAAATGGTACCGGATTTTGGTTTTATCAAACCGGATATCGTTCTAAGAGTCGTTGTTTTACCAGCGCCGTTGGCCCCTATCAGTGTTACGATCTCTCCATCGTTGACAGTAAGCGATATGCCCTTTAACGCATGTATGACCCCGAAATATACATTAAGCTCCCTGATCTCAAGCATCGATAGCATCCTCCCCGAGATAGGCCGTTATTACCCGCTCATTGGACTTGATCTCATCCGGCGACCCGTTGGCAATAACAGAGCCAAAATCCAGCACATATATGCGCTCACAGATCTTCATAACAAGGGACATATCATGCTCTATAAGCAGGATAGTCAGGTTGAACAGCTTGCGGACCTTACGGATGATCTCGGACAACTGGGCCGTTTCAGCCGGATTCATGCCCGCAGCGGGCTCGTCAAGCAGAAGCAGCTTAGGCCTGGAAGCAAGAGCCCTGGCGATCTCCAGATGACGCTGCTCGCCATAGGGGAGATTCCTGGCCAGTTCATCCTTCTTCCCATCCAGGTTGAATATTTTCAACAGCTCTATGCTTTCATCTATGATCCTTTGCTCCTCGCTCCGGTACCCGGGCGAATGCACAAAGCATGAGAGCAGCCTGTATTTTACGCTCCTGTGCATGGCGATGCGGACATTATCCAGGACTGTCAGGTCCCTGAATAACCGTATATTCTGAAATGTCCTGGCAACACCTGCATTACAGATCTTATTTGGTTTCTGGCCTTGTATCGGCTTCCCCTGTTCTCCGTCAAAGAGGGTTATGGTCCCGGACGAAGGCGAATACATGCCGGTTATCAGGTTGAACACAGTTGTCTTACCCGCACCGTTTGGGCCGATCAGGCCTACAAGCTCTCCCTTGTCTATCACCATGCTTACATTGGATACCGCCATCAACCCACCAAATGATTTTGTAAGTTTCTTTACTTCCAGCAGCTTCATCCATCAACCCTCCCCTTACCGGCAGATTTGTCCCCGGGCTTTCCGGATCCTTTGGCAATAGACCTGACAGCATGTACAGCCCTGGCAGGCATCGCCTTAAGCCAAGCGATGGCCTTTTTGCGAAGCTCCGTAAGCATGGCCACGGAAAGCTCCCTGGACCCCATCAGGCCGCCGGGGCGGAACAGCATGATCAGTATAAGCAGTACTGCATAGAGTACCATACGTATTGCCGCAACGGATTGGAGGAATGACGATATCAACTCAAGCACCGTTGCAGCCATGATAGAACCGCTTATGCTGCCCAGTCCTCCGAGGACAACTACTACAAGTATGTCTATAGACTTTGAGAAATTGAACAGATTAGGCTCTATGAAATAGTTGTACGATGCATAGACCGCTCCTGCGACCCCGGCGAAGAAGGACCCTATCATGAAGGCGATGACCTTGTACTTTGTAGTATTGATCCCAACCGCCTCCGCGGCTATCTCATCCTCCCGGATCGATATGCAGGCTCTGCCGTGGGAAGACCTTACGAAGTTGGATATAAGCACGACTGTACTGACTGTAAACAGATACAGCCAAAACCAGTTGACAAATCGACGCTGCAGATAAAGGCCGGCAGCACCGTTTGTTATGGAATCAAGGTTTATAAATAAGATACGGATTATTTCAGACAAGCCCAGTGTCGCAATAGCCAGGTAATCGCCCTTCAGCCTTAGAGTGGGCAGGCCTACCAGGAAACCTGCAAAGGCTGCCAGCAGGGCGCCCAATATGACTCCGGCGATGAACCCATAGACCGTAGGCACCCTCTCAATGATCAGGGCGCAGGTATAAGCGCCTATCGACATAAAGCCTGCATGACCCAGTGAGAACTGGCCAGTGAAGCCCGTGATCAGGTTCAGGCTGACAGCCAGTATGATGTTGATACAGACCCTTGCCAGGATATCCTGATAATAATAGCTGATTATATTGAACCGGATCAGTAGCTGGACAACAGAGAAGGCAAGCAAAAGGGCCAGGGTTTTTATAAAGGCTTTTTTGTTGAATCCCTTGGACATCGCTCACACCTTCTCTCTAACATTTCTGCCCAGCAAGCCGGCTGGCTTGATAATCAGTATCAGGATCAGGATGGCAAATACGACAGCATCCCTGTACATCGAATAACCATAGCCTGAAACAAAGGTTTCTACCATCCCTATGAAATATCCACCGATCATGGCACCGGGTATTATGCCTATGCCGCCAAAGACCGCAGCGACAAAGGCCTTCAGCCCGGGCAGCATACCCATAAGCGGGTTGATCGAGTTGTAATATAATCCGACCAGGACTCCCGCTGCCCCGGCGAGGGCTGAGCCCAGGGCAAAGGTGAAGGATATCGTGGTGTCGACATTTATACCCATGAGCTCCGCAGCATCCACATCCAGTGATACTGCCCTCATAGCCTTTCCTATCCTGGTTTTCTTGACCGTGAACTGCAGCAAGACCATCAACAGTACGGTTACTCCGACTATCATAAGCTGCATGTAGGTTACGTTTATATTGCCAAGCTTTATCCCTGCAGACATCGACTTGACAATCCGGGGAGGAAAGGTCCTGACCTGTGCCGACACAAAATACATGGTTCCGTACTCCAGGAACAATGATACACCGATCGCTGTGATGAGCACTGCTATCCTCGTTGCGTTCCTCAAGGGTTTATAGGCTATTTTTTCTATAAGCACACCTACAACTGTGCAAAGCATCATGGCAATCAACAGGGAAGGAATAACGTCCAGGTGGAGAATGGTCATGCAAAAATAACCTATATACGCCCCCAGCATGTATACATCGCAATGCGCAAAGTTTATAAGCTTAATGATGCCGTATACCATCGTATAGCCCAAAGCTATCAGCGCATATATGCTTCCCAGCGATATGCCGTTTATGATCTGCTGAACAAACTGATCCATGGAACATCCCTTCCTTCAATCACCTGTTAATGCCAGATAAGTTCACTTTCCGGTCCAAAATCTTATATCAAAATACATATAAGTGGGTATAACCCACTTATATGCAAATACAAGCTTTTGATTCAATATTTTGCATGGATTAGGATTTATACCTATGATTTAGTTCCCTGCTCTGATTGTGGACACCTGTTTGCCATTCTGAAGCTCGATTATTATCAGGGCTTTTACAGGGTCATGGTTCTCATCGATGCTGAAGGAACCGGTCACGCCTTCGAAGTCCTTGGTAGCTTCCAGCGCATCCTTGACTGCCTTACCGGTAAGGCTTTCAGCCCTCTTTATACCATCCACCACAAAGTTGGCCAGGTCATAACCCAGTGCGTTGAACGCGTCAGGTTCTTTATTGTACTTTTTCTTGAAGCTTTCTATGAAGTCGACCACTACAGGGCTCTCATCCAAGGGTGAGTAATGGTTGGAGAAGTATACATCATTCAATGCATCTTCGCCGGCCAGGTTGACAAGCTCCGGTGAATCAAAGCCATCGGCGCCGAGGATGGGTACATCTATGCCCATCGCACGGGCCTGCTTGATTATCAGTCCTGCTTCGTTGTAGTATCCCGGTATGAATATGACATCAAAATCCTTGCCTTTTATACCAGTCAGGATAGCGTTGAAGTCGACCTCATTCTTCACATAAGCCTCTTCAGCAACTATTGTACCACCGTTGTCTGTAAATGTCTTTTTAAAGTTTTCAGCCAGTCCTTTTCCGTAATCGCTGGAGTTATCCTTGATTATGACCGCCTTGGTCTTTTTCAGGTTGTTCAGGGCAAAATTCGCCATTGCTCTACCCTGATAGGAATCATTGAAGCAAATACGAAACGCATATTCCTTGACATTGCCATTCTCATCTACCAGCAGCCCGTCAGCTGTAGCAGAGCCTGATGCTATCGGTATCTTATGCTGCATCGCCAAAGGTATGGTTGAACCGAATGCGCCTGATGTAGCAGGCCCTAGTACGGCAACGACCTTGTCCTGGGTCATAAGCCGGGTCGTAAGTGTCAGAGCTATGGATGGGTTGGATTCGTTATCATACTTGATCAGCTTGATCTTCTTACCATTTACGCCACCTGCTTCATTTATCTGCTCAATGGCCAGCTCTATACCCTCTACCGAGCTTTGTCCATAGGTTGCAACATCTTTTGAAAGCTCATAGTTGACACCGATCTTGATCACATCACTGTCAGATCCCGAACCACAACTTGCTAAAGCTATGGCTGCGAATAAGAATGCTAGTACCAGACAAATCCTTTTCATCGTATCCCTCCAAATTTTTTAATACCAATATTACTATACATATACATGTCAGTCAAGTACTTTAGTAAGATAAATTATTAAAATTTTAGTTTATTTGAATATATACTATGCATACCTTATAAAATAATGAAGCGTTCACATAAAAAAACGGCTTTGGATCCGGTCCAAAGCCGAGATGATCTGCTACTCTACCCTGCTCTGCCTTAATGATAGCAGCTCTGGGAAATACCTTTTGGCAAGCCACTCCATCTCGGAGTCGCCGATGACGGTCGTCCTGCCGTTGGCGTATTCGTCGTCTATCCATTTCTTGATCTCTACGATCCTTTCGTCCCTCTTATCGATAGCCCTGTCCCCCTTGAGCATAAAATAGCTGTTGAGCCAGGCTGCGATCCCGCTTAAGCCCGAATGAGCGTCTATCACAACTACCGGCGGCCTGCCAAGCAGCTTGGTGGTATCGAATATATTGTATATCTCCTCGTCCTTCAGGAGGCCGTCAGCATGTATGCCCGCCCTGGTCGCATTGAAAGCCCGTCCTGTAAAGGGTGTCCTCGGCGGTATCTCATAGTTGAGCTCGTTTTCAAAATACTCGGCTATTTCGGTTATCACCTTTAGGTTCATGCCGCCGTCACTGCCCCTGAGCTGGGTGTATTCGATAACCATGGCTTCAAGGGGGGTATTTCCGGTCCTCTCGCCTATGCCAAGCAGGGATGTGTTTACTGAAGAGGCTCCGTAGAGCCACGCTGCTGTAGAATTGGATACCGCTTTATAGAAGTCATTGTGCCCATGCCACTCAAGCCACTCCGAGGGGACATCGCCGTAGTTGACCAGGCCGTAGATGATCTGGGGCACGCTTCGGGGCAGGGCAACGCCAGGTATGCTGACTCCCAGGCCAAGGGTATCACATGCCCGGATCTTGACCGGAATCTTGGCCTGCGAGGATAATTCCATCAGCTTGTTCACAAAGGGAAGCACAAAGCCATAGAAATCAGCCCGGGTTATATCTTCAAAATGGCACCTTGGGATTATGCCGGCCTCAAGGGCGGCAGATACTATTTCAAGATATGTGTTCATTGCCTGGGACCTGTTCATTTTCAGCTTCTTGAATATATGGTAGTCAGAACAGGATACAAGGATGCCTGTCTCTTTTATGCCCATATCCTTTACAAGCTGGAAATCCTCCTTTTTGGCCCTTATCCATGCAGTGACCTCGGGATAGTCATAACCCTTTTCCATGCATTTGGTCACCGCCTCCCTGTCCACCTTCGTATACAGGAAAAACTCCGTCTGCCTGATGATCCCGCTGCCATTGTCCAGCTTATGCAGCAAGTCGAATAGGGCGCATATCTCATCAACGGTGTAGGGAGACCTGGCCTGCTGGCCGTCACGAAAAGTGGTGTCGGTTATATACAGCTTCTCAGGTATATTCAAGGGCACTACCCGGTGGTTGAAGACTATCCTGGGCACCTCATTGTACGGATAAATGTTTCTGAACAGATTGGGTTCGTCCACTTCCCTGAACTGATACTCGATCTCCATCATTTTGGTTTTCTTGTTGAACTTTACATTCATATGCATACCTCCCTTGATTATACTCAGATGTGTAAGTAAAAATAAAAGCGATCGCCACGCTGTCTGCGTGAAAATCGCTTCAAAGGCATAAATACCTTTCGATATACCTTCAAAGCTTCCGAGGTTAGCTGACGGATTCGGACCGAAAGTAATTAGCCCTACCGGATCGCTCCGGATTCACCCCAAATGATTGGTTCCCCCGTATCCTGCCGCAGAGTGGCTTGCAGAAATTCAGCTTTCTGTTAAATTTATGTTTATTTATTATAGTACAAATTTATGATAAGGTCAAATATTCATAGAAGTTTATGAAAGCAAGGCCCGGTCAAAGGCGAAATCTTCACCACTGGCCCTTCCAAACCTGTTTATCAGGGCTTCTACTGTAAGCTTTTTCTTTTCCTCGCCCTTTATGTCCAATATTATCCTCCCGTCATGCATCATGATCAGGCGGTTGCCGTGCCTTATCGCATCCCGCATATTGTGGGTCACCATAAGTGTGGTCAAATCATATTCCTTTACCAGATGATCAGTCAGGACCAGCACCTTTTCAGCAGTTTTTGGGTCAAGGGCAGCAGTATGCTCGTCAAGCAGCAGGAGCTTTGGCTTTTTGAGCACAGCCATAAGGAGAGTAAGGGCCTGCCGCTGGCCTCCGGAGAGCAGGCCTACCTTGGTGCTCAGTCGGTCCTCAAGCCCAAGGTCAAGTGTTTTGAGCAGGGTTCTGTACAGCTCCCGTTCCCTGGACGTGATACCCCACTTAAGACCCCTGCGCTGCCCGCGGCGGTATGCCAGGGCAAGGTTTTCCTCTATGCCCATGTCTGAAGCGGTACCCATCATCGGGTCCTGAAAAACCCTGCCCATGACTGGGGCGCGCTTGTGCTCAGGCAGCCTGGTCACATTTGTCCCGTCTATGATTATACAGCCCTGGTCAGGGGGATATACACCGGCAATGCAGTTCAAGAGCGTTGACTTGCCTGCTCCATTGCCCCCTATGACCGTAACGAAATCCCCCTTCTCAACATGAAGGCTCAGATTTTTCAAGGCTTCCTTCTGGTTTACCGTACCTGCATTGAATGTTTTGTACAAGCCGCTTACTATCAGCATGTTCACTCACCTGCCCTGGCGGATTTTTTAAGTGTGATCAGATACTCTTTGAATACAGGCAGCGCCAAAGCTGCAGCTACGGTTATCGCCGTAAAGAGCTTAAGGTCATTGGCGGGCATGCCCATTTTAAGCACCAGGGCAATGATCACACGGTAGGTCACAGCACCTAGCGCCAGCGATATTAGCCTTCTTAAAAACCCGTTCTTGCCAAAAAGTACTTCTCCTATGATCACTGAAGCCAGCCCTATCACTATTGAGCCTGTGCCCATTTGTATATCCGCAAACCTCTGGCTTTGAGCAATCAAGCCCCCGCTTATAGCTACCAGGCCGTTGCTCAGGACTAGGCCCAGGATGACCGTCGTATCCGTATTTATACCCTGAGCCCGCACCATATTCGGATTGTTGCCGGTCGCCCGTATGGCGCAGCCTATTTCAGTGCCGAAGAACCAGTAGAGGATCGCGACCAGGGTGGCTACGACCAGAAGGCCGACAACTATGGCTGCTTCATTCCTATCCAGTCCCAGGGACTCAAAGGGTGTATACACAGTGTTCATTTCAGAAAAGTCCTTTTTCTTCAACAATGACAGGTTCGATGTCCCCATTATCCTCAAATTTATGGAATACAGGGCGATCATGGTAAGAATGCCCGACAAAAGCGGAGGTATCTTGAACCTGGTGATCAGCAGCCCTGTAGCCAGACCGGCAGCCATGCCCCCCAGCAACGCAAGAAACAGTGAAACATATGGATCTGTGCCATTTAACATGGTTATAGCCGCTATCGACGCCCCCATGGTGATGCTGCCTTCAACCGTCAGATCCGCTATATTGAGTATGCGGTAGGTTATATATACGCCAATTGTCATAACAGCCCAAAGGAGGCCAAGGGAAACGGCTCCGGATAAGATCTGCACCATTGCATCCACCTATTCCAATCTTCAGTTATCGTTTTTCAGGATATATTCCTTTAGGTCATCAGGGATTTCTACGCCTATTTCCTCGGCCACTTCTCCATTGATAGCATAGTCGAACTTCTCCTGCCTCTCTATGGGCATATCAGCCGGCTTTGCCTCACCCTTCAGCACCTTTACTGCCATCTTGCCCGTCTGGTAGCCCAGGTTGTAGTAATCTATGCCAAGGGTGGCCAGTCCGCCGTTTTTGACCATATTGGCCTCACCGCATATGACCGGGGTTTTTGACTCTTTGGTCACACCGTATACGAGGGGCATAGCAGATGCAAAGACATTGTCAGTCGGTATATATATAGCATCGCACATGCTCACTATAGACTGTGTGGCCTGCTGGACCTCATTTGAATTGGTGATGGTGACCTCAACATACTTAAGGCCCTTAGCTTCGATTATCTCCTTGGCGATCTTGGCTTGAAGGACCGAATTGTCCTCGCTAGAGGTATACAACACTCCGATAGTACCGGCATCAGGCACAAGCTTCAGCAGCAAGTCTATCTGTTCCTTGATGGGATTCATGTCTGTCGTCCCGCTTACATTGCCCCCAGGGGCTTCATTGGATTTGACCAGGCCTGCAGTTACGTAGTCTGTGATCGCTGTGCCCAATATCGGGATATCCTTTGTCTTGCCGGCTATGGCCTGGGCCGCGTCAGTGGCAATAGCCAGGACCAGGTCCACCTTGTTGCTTACAAAGCGGTCGCTGATAGTAGACAAGTTGCTTTGATCGAACTGGGCGTTCTGATAATCGATCTTAATGTTATCTCCATCAACATACCCTTCGTCCTTAAGTGAATCGATAAAGCCTTGTCGGGCCGCGTCCAGAGCAGGGTGTTCGCCATATTGGATTATTCCGATGGTCGTTTTTTGGTCACCCGCTGTACATGCGGCTGCAGTTAAGATCAAGATCAATACAACAGGCAAAGCAATCAGAATCCTAATCGTCCTATTCATTTCCATTCCTCCCTGATACATTTGATATAATGGATTTATATAGTTAAATATTAAACATTGGTATTAAAAACGCCCCTGTTAAATATAACAGGGGCGAATATATCGCGGTACCACCTTGTCTTCGTTGCAAAAATGCAACCTCAGCGAGCAACCAACATTGCTCCTCCACTGTAACGGTTGGACTCCGACACAGCCTACTCGGCAGGCTCAAATAAGCCGCCTTTGAGTGTGCGACTCTCGGGATGAATTCGCGGCATCTGTATCCTGCTTTCATCTCACCTGCCGAAAGCTCTCTGTCGGACCAGGCTTGCCGTTACTACTTCCCGGTCATTGTCTTTGATCAATCAGATTATTCAGACTATTTAGTTTGATATTATACGCAGCATCTACTCATTTGTCAACTTGTTTTTTAAATCTTTATACAGGCTGTGCCTTCTTGAACAACTTTATGTTGAACCTCTTGAGAACAAAGTATCCGGCAACCATCGCAGCGCCTATCAACAAAGCTGAAAGACCAAAGCACAATACTGCGATCTTTGCCCTGGCCAGCAGCAGCAACTGCAGATCGGGCTTTATATTTATGCTGGAGCTCACTGCAGTAATGATAGGCTTGATCAGCAGCCATAAGGCAAAGTACACAGCTCCGGCGGCAGCAAATGATGCACCTGTGTATACCAGAGATATCAGCCGGTTGTCCTTGTTCATCAACACCAATGCTGACAGAACCAATGCCAACAGGATCGTCATCAATACCATTGACCTGACAGATAAAACTGCCTGTACAGTTGAAACAATACCAAGCAACCGATTGGCTTCGCTGTTTGCACTATCAGAACCATTTGTCGGATCGCCGCCCAGGCTCTCAGCCAGGCCGTCAATAATGCTGCTCAATGTCACTGATTCCGGTATATATCTGATTATCATCTCATAATCCGCCTCTGTGGGTTCACCGCCCAATGCTTCTGTTAATATATCCGGATTTTCTACGAGCAGGTCTATGATCTCACTCCTGGCGATCGATGCGTCTGTTCTGCCGTTGATCAGGTCTGTCAGATAGCCTGCCGTTTTTCTCGCCAGAAAGTCTTTTATCTTTGGATGCTCCAAAACCTGCGCGATGCTTTGTCTGGTTATATTGTACTCATTGCGTGTTTCTTCATCGATGATGCTGTATATCATGTCTGCCAGGGAGTTGCCGGCTGCCGGTTTGGGAGTTGAGAACACCATGCTGTGGGCACTTGATGCTATCAGGATCTGCCCGGTCTCTCTCAAGTGCAGCTCACTAAGGTCTGCCTTGTTTATGACGTCTGTTATATGCTTTTCAGTCAAGCCTATTCGTATCGATGATATCAGGTGTAAACGCCGGGATATAATTGACCTATAACGCCGGGAAGAAATTGACCCACACCAAACCAACGGTTACCATAAAAGTGAGAAGAAAACTTTTATGGGGGTTGACCGTATGATAAGGAGTGGGCTAATTAATATGATACGCGAAAAAGCACAAAAAGGGAAGAGTCCATATGCTATAGGAAAGGAACTTGGCATATCAAAAAACACAGTAAAAAAATATATTAACCAGCCAAGAGTTGAGCATGGTCTTAAAGGGAGGAAAAGGCCATCAAAGCTTGATCCATACAAACCTGCAATAAATGAGATGATGGCGAAAGGGATATTTAACTGTGTAGTGATATTGGAAAGGCTGCAGGGAATGGGCTATACCGGCGGCATAACCATAATCAAGGACTATGTAAAGCCATTCAGGCCTGCAAGAAGCGCTCCGGCAGTGCGAAGGTATGAAACAGAGCCTGGAGAACAGGCGCAGATGGACTGGGGTATTGCGCACTACATAGATGAGAAGGGGAAAATTCATAAGACTCCGGTTTTCGTGATGATACTTGGTAATTCAAGAAGCAAGTATGTTGAGTTTACCAAGCGTTGTGATATATACAGTCTCTTAAGATGTATGGTAAATGCCTTTGAGTATTATGGCGGAGTTCCGGAGGTAGTTCTTAGTGACAGGATGAAGACTGTAATAAATGGCATTGAGGCAGGGAAACCGATATGGAACAGCAGGTTTGAGGACTTTGCAGCAGACATGGGTTTTGTACCTAAAGTATGCCGTGCAAGGAGACCCCAGACAAAAGGGAAAGTAGAGCGCCTGGTGGACTACGTGAAGAATAATTTCCTG